>JBBQNW010000043.1:0-15823 GCA_038330335.1 Burkholderiales bacterium
GCCTCAATCAGCGTATTGACGAACTCACCAACCGACGAGGCCACCATTTTTGGCTGATCAGAAACCCGTTCTATCTGTATTCCCACCGGTAACTTTGATTTCAGCGTATCCATTTGCGTCTGAAGATTTTTACCCAGATCAATGATGTTCCCGCCCTTTTCCATTGAGATTCCCAGGCCTATAACTTCTTTGCCATTGAAACGCATCTTGTCTTGCGGAGGGTTTTTATATTCGCGCTTTACGGTGGCAAAGTCGCCTAGCCGGAATGTCGTGCCATTGGCGCGCAACTGCAAATTCTCCAGGTCACTAACAGCCAATAAAGCACCGGAGATACGTACCTGCAAATTGTCGTTAGAAGTTGTCAAGACACCCGTCGACTCGACCGAATTTTGCGAATTAATTTGCCCGACGATCACATCAAACGGGACGCCCAATTGAGAGAACTTTTTCTGCGAAAATTCAATGTTGATCTTTTCATCCTGAACCCCGAACAGCTCAACCTTGGAGACGGACGGAATGCGTAGAAATTCCTGGCGCACGAAATCGGCATATTCTTTTACTTGCTCATAGGTAAAACCATCTCCTGACAGCGCAAAAATAGAACCATAGGTATCGCCGAATTCATCATTGAAATACGGGCCTTGTACACCGGCGGGCAAGCTGCCTTTGATGTCTCCAATTTTTTTCCTGACCTGATACCACGACTGCGAGGTATCTTTCGGTGGCGTAGATTCGCGCAACTGAAGAATGATCACTGTCTCTCCGGGTTTGGAGTAGCTACGAATCTTGTCGATATAAGGCACTTCTTGCAGTTTTTTCTCGAGCTTATCCGTTACCTGATCGGCCATTTGCAATGCCGTAGCGCCAGGCCAGACCGCGCGCACCACCATGGCGCGGAAGGTAAACGGGGGATCTTCGTCCTGGCCGAGGCGAGCATAACTAAACATGCCCCCCAATAACAGGGCAACAATCAGGTAACGTGTGAGCGGAATGTGCTCCAGCGCCCAGCGCGACAGATTAAAACCGCGTGATGAGTCACTCATTTAGCCACTCCCTGACCTGCAGGTTTTGCTGGCGCCGAAGTCAGGCTACTGGAAGATGCGGGTGCGGGCTCCTGACCCAATATCGTGACCTTTTGTCCCGGCTTGAGCAGATTCACGCCTGCTGTCACGACAGACTGGCCAGCCGACACGCCGGAAGACAACAACACATCCTGCCCGGATGAACCACCAATCTGCACCGGCACCAGCTTCACGACACCGGCGTCAACGATCCAGACTGAGGTGGTATTTTTGTCCTGAAACAAGGCGGTCATTGGGAGTTTAATCATCGCCGCAGGGTTTTTGGCAACAAAGCTGACATTTGCAGTCATGCCCAACTTAATGTTTTTCGCGCTAGCAGGCAAGCTCAGTTTGGCCATGTAAGTTCGGGTAACAGGATCGGCGATTGGCGACAATTCACGCAACTTGGCAGAAATGACCTGGCTAGGATCAGCCCACAGGCGCACACGAACGTCCTTAATTTGCTGAATCGTATTGACTTTATCTTCAGGTATGCCAATGACGACATCCATCTCGCCCGAGCGGGCTACTTTCATTACCGGCGTCCCGGCAGCGACCACCTGACCTGTTTCGGCGTCGATCGAGGTCACGACACCATCGACGTCAGAAATCAGGGTCGTGTAAGCGGCCTGATTGGATTGATTTTTCAAGCCGCTCAGTGCCTGCTCATAAGTTGCCTGTGCTGCTTTATAACTGTTTTCCTTGGCATCGAGTATGGCTGCCGCAACAAAGTTCTTGTCCCGCAAATCCTGATAGCGTTTGTATTCAGCCTTCGCCAGGTCACGCCCACTTTCAGCTGCGCTTACTCCTGATTTTGCTTGTGCTTGCGCCAGTGCGACATCCTGTGGATCTAATTGCATGAGGATTTGGCCGCGCTTGACTTCTGTTCCGACATCGACGTTGCGTGCGATAATTTTTCCACCAACCCGAAACCCCAGGCGAGATTCTATCCGCGGCCGGATTTCGCCGGAAAACTCCGCAACAATCTCGGCATTGCCGGCGCTGACGGTGACTGCCCTGACCGGACGGATGTCTTCGGCTTTTTCGGCATGCCGGGAACAGCCCGACAGAACGACGAGGCCTGCCAGACTGAGGGCTAAACAGCCGTTAAGCCAATTTTTACGACTCCCGACTTCAGGTGTCAGGGGAGGCAGAATAACTGTTAGTGATGTAGGCACGGGCGTTTTCCTTTACTATTCCGGCATGAAGACGGCTTGGCTCATCACCCTATGGCAAATGCAAGTTTGTCCGCAAGACCGATGTTGCTTGTTAACTAGAGGGGTTAAAAGCAGCGTTTGCTTGCTGACTTTTCACCCGGCATTAAATTACTGACTCGAAGGTTAGTAATTATAATGGTGAGTCAATTTATTTCCTATGACTTTTGAGTCATTCATATTTTCCATTAAAACATGTCAGTAGATCATTACGAAAATTTCCCCGTTGCCTCAGTATTAATGCCGGCAAAACTAAAACCTGCAGTGATTGCGGTCTATGCCTTTGCCCGTAGTGCGGACGATATTGCCGATGAAGGCGATGCCACTGCAGAACAACGCTTGTCAGAACTTAATCGCTACGAACACGAACTGTGCAAGATTGAAGATGGCGTCGGAAATCCGGCGGGTTTATTTGTCGCGCTGGCAGCAGCGATACGCCAGCACAGGCTGCCAATCGCACCACTGAAAGACCTGCTGTCGGCATTTAAACAGGATGTCGTAACGACACGTTATCAAAATTTCTATGATTTACTCGATTACTGCAAGCGTTCCGCAAACCCGGTCGGTACCGTCATGCTGTACCTGTATCAGGCAGCAACACCGGAAAACCTGCGGGATTCAGATGATATCTGTTCGGCCTTGCAGCTCATTAATTTCTGGCAAGATATCGCGATCGACTGGAAAAAACAGCGCATTTACCTGCCCCAAGAGGATTTACTGCGTTTCAATATCACCGAACAGCACATAGCACAAGAACCAGCCGATGAGAAATGGCAACGCATGATGCGCTTCCAGACCAACCGGGCACGGGCCATACTTTTGCGCGGCAGCCCGCTGTGCACACGGCTGCCAGGGCGAATTGGCTGGGAACTTCGGATGGTGGCACAGGGCGGTTTGCGCATTCTGGAACGAATCGACAAGGTCAATGGCGATGTATTCCGACATCGTCCCACATTGAATAAGACAGACTGGATATTAATTCTTTGGCGCGCACTGTGGATGTAGGGTATCTGCCAATAAATTCTCACTACGTCAGAAAATAGACGATATCAATGACAAATAGACCAATCACTTACATGCCGTTGCAAAATTCGTATTGCCAGACCTGAGCCAGCAGACTTAATATGTCTGACTAACGATAATTTACTTCAAGGATGGCCACAGTGCGAACTTGTATATTCCGTATTGCACTCCTACTATGCAGCTTATCTCTTTGTGCCTGCACTGTCATTGCCATTGCAGATGCGGCGGTTTCAACAAGCATTAAGGTTGGCAGTGCGGTCGTTGGGACTGCGATTGATGTCACCAGAGCGGGTGTCAGCGCGGTTACTGCGAGCAATAACGACAACAGTAACGAAAAAAAATAACATCGATCACAGTGATGAACCCGGTAACGCCCCTAGCGTCACCCTATATGTCTGACACGCCCCATGCAATTGTTTTCCAGAGACCGACAAGAGATGCCTACAACCGAGCAAATTGCCAATCATCGTAAAGCGCAAGATGCGGCTAAATCTGTGCTCGACAAGATTCCCGAACTAATCTGCGCAAACGACAGCGAGCGAAGTATTGCCGCTAAAACGCATGAAATGTTACGCGACCTGGGCTACCCCGATACCTGGTACTACCAATGCCCGGCTCTGGTGTTACTTGGCTCGCGCAGCTGCATGTCCGTGTCAGGCAAGGCCTACCAGGCGAACGATGAAGAGGTCGGTTTATCGAACTTGATTACGATCGATCTGAGCCCGACCCATGAACACTATTGGGGTGATTGCGCGCGCTCTTTTCCGGTCGAAAATGGCAAGGTCACCACCAATCCTGAGTTACTGGAATTTAAGAATGGCATGCGTTTCCTGAATCAGTTGCATCAGAAGATGTGCAAACTGGTACGCCCGGAAACGAGCTTCGGTCAACTATTTGAATGGGCCAACGTTTGCATCAGAGAGAATGGCTTTGTCAATCTTGATTACAGAAATAATGTCGGTCACAGTATTGCTACCTGCAAAGAAGAGCGGCAATTTATTCAGGCTGACAACGATGTCAGGCTAGGTGATGTGCCGATGTTTAGCTTTGAACCTTTTATCAGACTAAAAGGTGGTAACTGGGGCTTTAAACATGAAGATGTGTTTTTTTTCAATCAAACCGGTATGCTGGAAATACTGTAACAAACAGCAACTCTCCAGCTTAAGAATAAATCACCAATAACATACGACCGTTGCCAATAAAAAAGAGCTTAAGCAAGCGATGCTTAAGCTCTTTTTTTATCCTCAGGCACTAAACCGCTGGCAAACAGAATTAATTATTGACACAATTAACGGCAATATTACTGGCACCGGCAGGGCTTGCCAATGCAGCGGTTCCGCTAGCATTTGTCACCGTACAAGTCTGACCGGTTGGCTGGGTGGCGACCGTAACGAGATATGGGCTTCCGTTTAACAAACTGTTAGCAAAGGTAAACGCTCCGACAGCTGTTCTGCTTAGATTATCAGCGCCATTATTAGCCAATATGAGCGTTAAGCCGGTGTTAAGCCCGGTAATCGTTCCTGCAACCGGCACCGCAGCAACACAATTAACACCAACATTGCCGGCACCGGCCACATTGGTAATAAGGGCAGTCCCTGCACCGTTAGTCACAGAACAAACCTGCGCCGCAGGTTGTGTCGACACCGTCACCGCATACGCACTACCATTCAAAACATAGGTAGGCAGAACGAAGGCGGCATTGGCCGTCAGTGCAGATTGGTACACCCCGTTGTTACTTAAAGCCACGGTGGTTCCGCTAGCCAAGCCAGTCAACACTCCGCCGACCGGCACATTCGGCAAGCAAGTCACCACGATATTATTGAGTGGCGTATCGCCGCTCATTTGACCGACACCGTTCACTACCGTGCAATTAACCGGATTTGGCTGAGTGCCGACAACAATATTGTAAGCGCCGTTACTGGCCACCCTGAACGAAAACGGCCCATCGGCTGCCAGTGATGTGGTGTAATTACCCTCATTACGAAGCACCAAAACACTAGTTGCGGTCAATCCGCTGACGTTACCGCCGATGGTCGTGTAGACAAAACCGCCGCACCCTAATAACGAGGCGGCAACAACGCCCAGGATTATCGTTGTTTTGTTTTTTACTTTATTTGTTATCGTCGCCAAAATAAGTTCTGCCTTAAAATACGCTGCGGTAATTGAATAGGCCCAAGTGATACACCGTCATGACGAGCCTGACACAGGCGTTTTGACAGTGCAGCGACAAGGGTCAACAGTTTCATGGTTTTGTTTGCACTCAGTGCCGGCGAGGCTTTGCAGATGAGCGCTAGTTGACCTAAAAATAGACCTAAAAACAGACCTACATCACACGAAAACGCCGGCACCTTCGCCACCAAATCAGGGTGGAACCGCATAATTGTACAGCATGAGATATCATTTTCTTACCTGAACAAGAACCCGAACTCAAAGCTGCCGGCAGTAGCAATCAAGCATCGGGTTTGTGTACTAAGCGCCAGTCGGATAACATACAGGCTTTAGCGTAGCTCAATTCGGGCAATCAAGCGCCTCAACCCTCTTCTAGCCAGTATGTCCCCAGACGAATATTGCCAACAAAAAGCTGCTCAGAGCGGCTCCAGTTTTTACTACAGTTTTCTGTTCTTGCCAACGGAAAGGCGACGCGCCATTACTGCCTTATATGCCTTTTGCCGGGAAGTTGATGATGTTGTCGATGACAGCCTCGATGAGGCGATCGCACGCACCAAGCTCAATTGGTGGCGTCAGGAAATCAATGCCATGCTGGCCGGCCAGCCAACCCACCCTGTAAGCAAGGCATTACAACCCCATTTACGCACCTATGCGCTTGACGGAGCCCATTTCCATGCCATTATTGAAGGAATGGAAATGGATCTGAACCAAAATCGTTATCTGGATTTTATTGCGCTGCAAAAATACTGTTGGCACGTTGCCGGAGTGGTGGGCGTTTTATCTGCCAGTATTTTTGGTGTCACCAATCCACGCACCAAAGAATTCGCCGAAAAACTCGGGCTGGCACTGCAAATGACCAACATCATCCGTGATGTAGGTGAAGATGCACGCAAGGGCCGCATTTATTTGCCCGTCAATGAATTACAGCAGTTCAATGTGCCAGCTAACGACATTCTCAACACCCGTCATAGTCCGGAATTTGAAGCACTGATGCAGTTTCAATTTACCCGCGCGCAGCAGCTGTATGACGATGCCTTGGCCACCTTGCCGGCAGAAGACCGCAAAGCACAGCGCACCGGACTGATCATGGCGGCCATCTACCGCGCCCTGCTGGTAGAAATACAACGCGACGGCTTTCATGTATTAAATCAACGTATCTCGTTGACCCCAATACGCAAACTATGGCTGGCGTGGAAGACTTATATTCGTGGCTAATTTTGTCCCTCAAGCGGGTAAAAAAATTGCCGTGATCGGTGCCGGCTGGGCCGGCTGCAGCGCCGCCACGATACTGGCAGAACAAGGACACCAGGTCACATTAATTGAGGCCGCCCGCACGCTGGGCGGGCGCGCGCGGCGGGTGGATATCCACGGCCACGCCCTGGATAATGGTCAGCACATTTTGCTCGGCGCCTATAGCGCGACGCTCAAATTGCTCAAAAAACTCAGCATCGACACTGGTGCTGCCTTGCTCAGCCTGCCCCTGCAAATGTGCTACCCGGAAGGGCGTGGGATGCACTTTGTCGCCCCCAAACTGCCCGCGCCCTGGCATTTACTGTTGGCGCTATGGAAGGCTAAGGGCTTGAGCCGGGAAGATAAAATGTCGCTGGCAAGATTCTCGACCACGGCACGCTGGATGGGATGGCAACTGCATCAAGACTGCAGCGTCACGGAGTTATTACAACGCTTTGATCAGACCGAAAAATTATGTCGTTTGATGTGGGTACCCCTTTGCATTGCTGCCTTAAACACGCCGCCGGAACGTGCCTCGGCACAGATCTTCCTGAACGTCTTGCGTGACAGCCTGGGAGCCAGGCGGGCGGCCTCTGATATGTTGATTCCCCGGGTGGATTTATCGAGTTTAGTGCCGGAAGCAGCGGCCCGATTTATACAGCAGCGTCATGGCAAAGTCATCTCAGGGGTATCGGTCAAAGCATTAAAATCAGGCGCCAACAATAGCTGGGAGCTGGAATGCAGCAGCCCGCACACCGCCTTAACCGGGACATGGGACGCGGTGATTATCGCTACAGCACCGGACCATGCCATGCGCCTACTACCCAACACCATCGCCGGCGCACTACCGGGCATAGATAACAATAGTAGCTTCAGCTATGAGCCCATCACCACTTGTTATCTGCAATATGACCGGGCTTGCAGGCTGCCGCGGGCTTTCTTTGCTTTAGAGGATCAGCCTGCTCTGCAACATTGGGGGCAGTTCGTGTTTGACCGTGGTCAGTTACATGCAGATCAGCAAGGGCTGATGGCGGTTGTGGTCAGTGCCTCAGGTGCTGCCATCGAACTTAGTCATGATCAGCTGGCCAACGCCATCGCGCTGCAACTGGCCGACAATTTTAACAATCCAGGCTTCGCAAAACCGCTCTGGCATCAGGTCATTTCGGAAAAACGCGCCACCTACTCCTGCACACCGGGGCTAAAGCGGCCACCGAATCAAACCGGCATCACCAATCTGCTGATTGCCGGCGACTATACCGAGGGCGACTATCCCGCCACCTTAGAGGCCGCAGTACGCAGCGGCAGCAAAGCCGCGCAAGAGTTAATCGCACAATGGCAAACCCGGCAGCACAAGTAAGCAATAGAGATCGCTATCCATGCGCCCTACCGGGAATATCACTCCGGAAGGCGCATGGATGTTGCATGTTGATTTGCGATTTTTTATGCAGGTGCAATAGCCGCCAGATTATCACTCCCTCCGGCACCGAATAATTGCTGCTTCATGTGGGCCAGCTGATCACGCACCTGACCGGCTTTTTCAAACTCCAGATTCTTCGCATGTTCCATCATGAGTTTTTCCAGTCGCTTGATTTCGCGGCTGATCTGCTTCTCACTCATCATTTCGTATTTTGCCTGTTCTTGCGCGAACTCCAGTCCGGCCTTGGCTTCCTGCGGATTATAGACACCGTCGATAATGTCCTTGATCTTCTTCTTGATACCGGTAGGCGTAATATTATTGGCGGCGTTAAAAGCGATCTGTTTATTGCGCCTGCGCTCGGTTTCATCGATGGCACGGCGCATCGAGTCGGTGATCCTGTCCGCGTATAAAATCGCCGCGCCGTTCAGATTCCGGGCGGCCCGACCGATGGTCTGAATCAGGCTACGCTCAGAGCGTAAAAAACCTTCCTTGTCAGCATCTAAAATCGCCACCAGAGACACTTCAGGTATATCCAGACCTTCACGTAAGAGATTAATCCCGACCAGCACATCAAATGTACCCAGACGTAAATCACGCAAAATCTCAACCCGCTCAACGGTATCGATATCACTATGCAGATAACGCACTTTGATGCCGTTGTCGCTTAAAAATTCGGTTAACTGCTCCGACATGCGCTTCGTCAGCGTAGTGACCAGCACCCTTTCGTTCTTTTTCACCCGGTCGGTGATCTCCGACATCAGATCATCCACCTGCGTCATGGCCGGCCGCACCTCGATGCTCGGGTCCACCAGGCCGGTTGGGCGCACCACCTGCTCAACCACCTGGTCGGCATGCAGGCGCTCGTACTCTGCCGGTGTGGCCGAGACGAACACGGTCTGGCGCATCTTGCTTTCAAATTCTTCAAATTTCAGCGGACGATTATCCAGCGCCGATGGCAGACGGAAGCCGTAATCGACCAGATTGGTTTTTCGCGAACGGTCGCCGTTATACATGGCATTAAGCTGGCCGGTTAATACGTGCGACTCATCCAAAAACATCAAGGCATCGGCAGGCAAATAATCCACTAAAGTCGGCGGCGGCTCGCCCGCTTTGGCGCCACTTAAATGGCGGGAATAGTTTTCAATCCCTTTCGTGAAGCCGATTTCGGCCATCATTTCCAGATCAAAACGGGTGCGCTGCTCTATGCGCTGCTCTTCAATTAACTTGTTTTCACGCCGGTAAAATTCCAGACGCTCGCGCAATTCGACTTTAATCGTTTCGATCGCCCGCAACACCGTCTCACGCGGCGTCACATAGTGCGAGCTAGGGTAGACCGTAAAGCGCGGGATTTTCTGCTTCACGCGCCCGGTCAGCGGATCAAACAGCTGCAGATTTTCAATTTCATCATCAAACATCTCCACCCGCACAGCCAGCTCCGCATGTTCCGCCGGGAAAATATCGATGGTATCGCCACGCACCCGGAAGGTGCCGCGACTAAAATCGATTTCATTGCGGGTGTATTGCATCTGGATCAAAAGCGCAATCAAATCGCGCTGGCTAACTCTGTCCTTGGTACGCAAGGTCAGAATCATCTTGTGATACTCGGCAGGGTTACCGATACCGTAAATCGCCGAGACGGTTGCGACAATAATCACGTCGCGTCTTTCCATCAGGGATTTGGTACACGATAAACGCATCTGTTCAATATGCTCGTTAATCGCCGAATCTTTTTCGATAAACAAATCGCGCTGCGGTACATATGCTTCCGGCTGATAATAATCGTAATAACTAACGAAATACTCCACCGCATTGCGCGGGAAAAATTCACGGAACTCGCTATACAATTGCGCTGCCAGGGTTTTATTCGGCGCAAAAATAATCGCCGGGCGCCCGGTATGCGCAATCACATTGGCCATCGTATAGGTCTTGCCAGAACCGGTCACACCCAACAAGGTCTGAAAGCATAAGCCGTCATTAATTCCCTCAACCAGCTTGGCAATCGCCGCTGGCTGATCCCCCGCAGGCGGGAACAATTGACACAATTGATAAGGTGAATTCGGGAAAGTGACGAATTTTGGCTCGTCTGCCGCACCAGAAATCTCTGTTAAATCAGCCATTTACCACATACCTTTGTTAAAATAGTCGCTTGAAAAGAGCTTTTAACCCCCCTTCCAACCTCATGTCCGTCATTTGTCTGGCCATACGCAGACAGTTTGCAGGCAATTTTTCATATTATCACGATGACCGCTCACGCTCCTTCCCCCCTGTTTTCTGCCATCACCATGGCACCTCGCGACCCTATCCTCGGCATCACCGAAGGGTTTAATGCTGACAAAAATCCAGCCAAGGTTAACCTCGGCGTCGGCGTCTACTATGACGACAATGGCAAAGTCCCCCTGCTAGAATGCGTCAAAAAAGCCGAAGCCATCCTGATGGAAAAAGCCGCACCGCGCACTTACCTGCCAATCGAAGGCCTGGCAGCTTACGATAAAGCAGTACAAGAACTGGTATTTGGTGCCGACAGCGCGGTAGTTCAAGAGAAGCGCGCCATTACAGCACAAGCCATCGGCGGTACCGGTGCCTTAAAACTGGGTGCCGACTTCTTAAAGCGTTTTGCGCCAGATTCACAGGTATGGATCAGCGACCCAAGCTGGGAAAATCACCGCGCCCTGTTTGAAAGCGCCGGCTTCACCGTCAACAACTACCCTTACTACGACGCGGTAACCCGCGGCGTCAATTTTAGCGGCATGCTGGCGGCCTTATCCGCTATGCCGGCCGGCGCTATCGTTTTGCTGCACGCCTGCTGCCATAATCCAACCGGTGCGGACCTCAGTGATGAGCAATGGACCCAGGTCATTGACGTCGTTACCCAACGCGGCCTGATCCCTTTCCTCGACATGGCTTACCAGGGTTTTGGCGACGGGATTGAAGCTGACGGCAAAGTCGTGCGTCGCTTCGCCGAAGCCGGTGGTGCACTGTTTGTGTCGAATTCATTCTCCAAGTCGTTCTCTTTGTATGGCGAACGTGTCGGCGCACTCAGCATTGCTGCCTCCAGCGCCGAAGAAGCCGCACGCATCATGTCACAATTAAAACGAGTGATTCGCACCAACTACTCCAACCCGCCTTTGCATGGTGGCCAGGTGGTTGCCACGGTTTTGGCAACGCCAGAATTACGTCAGTTGTGGGAAGAAGAATTGGCTGGCATGCGCGTACGTATCCGTGAAATGCGCGCCGAATTCGTGGCAAAACTCAAAGCCAAGGCACCTGCGCATGACTTTGATTTTGTCACCCGACAACGCGGCATGTTCTCTTATTCAGGCCTGAGCAAAGAACAGGTGGAGAAGCTGCGTGACAACAATTCCATCTACGCCGTTGACACCGGCCGCATCTGCGTCGCGGCCCTGAACAAGCGCAATATTGATGCTGTAATTGACGCGATTGTGCACGTTCTGTAAGGGCTAAAAACCAAAAAGCTTTTGACAAGACAGACAAAGATGCATATAATCTTTGTCTCTGTTCCCTGATAGCTCAGTTGGTAGAGCGACGGACTGTTAATCCGCAGGTCCCTGGTTCGAGTCCAGGTCGGGGAGCCACAGAATTTGCAGCATCAAGTTTTACAGTGTATGTCTTAACAACAGCACTTAAAAAAGTTTAACGAAGAGTAGTATTTTTATTATTCCTTCTATTCCCTGATAGCTCAGTTGGTAGAGCGACGGACTGTTAATCCGCAGGTCCCTGGTTCGAGTCCAGGTCGGGGAGCCAGAATAAAAAGCCTTGCAGAAATGCGAGGCTTTTTGTTTTTGGTATCGTGATATGCACTCGCCTACAATATCCATATCCCCGAACACAGCACTCAGACCATTTAACCGGCATCCGCCAAAATTACCACTCATGAATGACGCCATACAGGGCACAGTATTGCAAGGCTTTGCCCCGGTGATTGACCACGCCACGCATACGCTGATACTGGGCAGTTTTCCCGGTGCCGCCTCGTTACACGCGCAGCAATACTACGCCTTTCACTATAACCAGTTCTGGCGTCTACTCTCGGGAGTGCTGAAGCAAGATTTGACTACGCTTACCTATCCGGCAAAACTACAAACCTTGCTGGCGCACGGCATAGGCTTGTGGGATGTGTTTGATGCCTGTTTGCGCCAGGGCAGTCTTGATTCCGCCATCAGGCAAGGTCAACTCAATGACTTCGCGGCTTTACAACTAGCCTACCCTGGCATCAAAACCTTATGCTTTAACGGCAAGACTGCCGGCAAAATGCAGCCTCACCTGACCCGGCTCGGCTACCGGACAATGCTACTACCCTCCTCCTCACCGGCGTATGCACAGATGCGCTTTGAGGACAAACTGCGGCAATGGCAATTACTCAGCGAAAACAATAACAAAAAATAATGTTGGCCATTTATTCTATGTAAATTGATGTAATTTTCTTTTAGCATGCCGCGATGCTGGTTAAAATGATGAGATGCTTATCAAACGAAAATCCATAGAGGCTGAGGCCAATTTCCGGTCCGGCCCCAGGGCTGCCGCCCCCAAGAGCCCGCGCAAAGTCAAATTTGCTCCTGTCACACTGTCCGAACTTGATGGCGTACGTTATCTGCATTTTGGTACCGAATGGGTGCAAGGTGCCATGCGTCTGCGCAAGCCGGACTGGCTAGAGCTGGAATACGCCCAGCAAATGATGGCCTGGATGCTGTTTATCCGTGAGCCTAAGCAGTTACTGCAACTGGGTCTGGGCACCGGCGCCATGACCAAATTTTGCTATCGCCAGTTTCAACAAGCCAGTGTGACCGCGATCGATCTCAATCCGGCCGTGATTATGATTTGCGAAAGCATGTTCAAACTCCCGCCCAATGATGAGCGCCTCAACGTCATCGAGATGGATGCCATGGCGTTTGTCACCGATACCGCTCAGCACGAAAAATTCGACGCCATCCAGGTCGACTTATACGATGCCACGGCGCGTGGCCCGGTGCTGGACAGCGCCGAATTTTATCAAGCCTGCGCCGATTGCCTGCTGGACGACGGAATCTTGACGGTAAACTTGTTTGGTGACCATCCTAGTTTTGCCAAAAACATAAAAGCTATGCGCTTTGTGTTTGGCACGGTGTTATGTCTGCCGGAAGTGCATGATGGCAATGTGGTGGCGATCGCATTCAAATCACGTATCAAGCTCGATTTTGTCGCTCTCTATGAGCGGGCAAAACAAATCAAGGAGAGCACAAAATTACCGGCGAAATCCTGGGTTGATGGCTTAAAAATCGCCGACACCCAAAGGTAGTTTTCTTTTACCGGCATCCAGCACTTGAGCCGGCTCAACCAGTTAGCAAACACCGCAGCCATCAGGCCATCATGATCAAACAAGCGCAAAAACATCTGAGTGTCCAGCAAATATTTACCTGGCTGATGGCCGATGGCATTGTTAAAAAAGAAAATGCCAAAGCCGAATTTAATAGTGCCCAGGCCATACTAAAAAATGGTCCGGCGACCATGCATCCGCTGACCGCGGTGGCACAGGGAAAGCTGCATTCCGAATTAAGCCCGCATCCGCAATTGACCTTAGACTGGCTGACCGAATGGACGGCAAAAAAATGCGATCTCCCGTTTTACCGGATTGATCCGCTCAAAATTGACTTCGCTAAAGTCTCCGATGTCATGTCATCGAGCTATGCCACCCGTTTTAATATATTGCCGGTAGAAACCAGCACTACCAGTGTCACCATCGCCACCACGGATCCGTTTAATACCGAATGGATAGCGGAAATCGCCAAGATTAGCCGCAAGGAAATCAGACTGGTGCTGGCAAATCCGCTGGATATTTCACAGTATATTTCACAGTTTTTCTCTTTGGCCAAATCCATCAAGGATGCCAAACGCGCCAGCAGCAAAGACCTGGCTTTACGGAATAACTTTGAGCAATTAGTTGAATTAGGCAAAGCCAATAAGCAACTCGATGCCAACGATCAGCATATTATCAATATTGTCGATTGGCTATGGCAGTTCGCCTTTGATCAGCGCGCTTCCGACATCCACCTGGAACCGAAACGCGATCTTGCCACGATCCGTTTCCGTATCGATGGCGTGCTGCATCAGGTCTATCAGGTACCCGCCACCGTCATGATCGCGATGACAGCGCGTATCAAACTTCTGGGGCGCATGGATGTGATCGAGAAGCGACGACCGCAAGATGGGCGGATTAAAACCCGTACCGCGGACGGCCTGGAGATTGAACTGCGGCTGTCGACTTTGCCGACCGCCTTTGGCGAAAAAATGGTAATGCGTATTTTTGACCCCGACGTCGTGGTCAAAACCTTGCCAGAACTGGGCTTTCCGCTGGCCGATGCAGTACGCTGGGATCAGCTTACTAGCAAACCGCATGGCATTATCCTGGTGACGGGGCCGACCGGATCAGGCAAAACCACCACGCTGTACACTACCTTGAAAGCGCTGGCGACACCTGAGGTGAACGTCTGCACGGTAGAAGACCCGATAGAAATGGTCGAGCCATCCTTTAACCAGATGCAGGTGCAGGCGAATATCGGCCTGAGTTTTTCAGATGGTGTCAGGGCGCTCATGCGACAAGATCCGGACATTATCATGGTAGGTGAAATTCGCGATCTGGCCACCGCTGAAATGGCGATTCAAGCCGCGCTGACGGGGCATCTGGTGCTCTCTACGCTGCATACCAATGACGCGCCCTCTGCCATCATGCGCCTGCTGGAACTGGGGGTGCCGTATTATCTGCTGGAAGCCACGATGATTGGCATTCTGGCGCAAAGACTGGTGCGTACGCTGTGCGTCCGTTGCAAATCTCCTGATGGTGATATGCTCGACGCCGTATGGTCTAACCTGACAGAAAACTGGGGTATCCCGAAGCCAGCCACGGTATACCGTCCGGTGGGTTGCCCGGAATGTCGCCAAACCGGTTTTTTGGGGCGTATTGGCCTGTATGAATTATTAACAGTCACGCAAGCATTTAGCAAATTAATCAAACAAGAGTCCGACATTCAGGCTTTGCGTGCACAAAGCATTCAGGATCAAATGAAGCCCTTGCGTATCGCGGGCGCGTATAAGATTATTGAAGGCGTGACGACCGCAGAGGAAGTATTGAAAGTCACCTCTTCATTGTTTTAAAGCGGCGCGTCAAGCAAGCTCAGTGTGTGATACTTTTTTAATGGGAAACAGCCATGCCGCTGTCGCCCGCGCCATGGCCACGATATTAGTTTCCGCACTTACCCGGCCTGGCGCTAGGCACCGACCGTACCATTTTTAACTTGTTTATTTAGGGTGGAGCGATCGGTTGTCTGCTAAGTACGGGCCCTGGTCTGAGCTCGTCAAAAAATATGATGAAAATGCATGGCACGACCGGTTTCGCAGCGTGCAAGGTGATGGCTCGATTTTTTTGTGTAGGGCTGCCGCCTGAGTCGTGGTCTTGCAATAGCCATAGTGGCAGAACCAGCGCACAATCCCTATGCACACTTGCATGCTGGACTGTGCATTGTTAGTCCTGAATAATTTCCCTGCTCGCTGCCAGTACCCCTTCGGTTACCGTGACATATTGCAGTTGCGCGCCTAGCTCGCGTTTGATGCGCTCATTTTTCAGGCGCCTTGATTCCGACATAAAAGACAAGAGCATGGGTGAAATTTGTGTGACTAATTCAGCACGGGCTAAACGCGGCGCACAGGGTAATTGAAAC
>JBBQNW010000044.1:0-15574 GCA_038330335.1 Burkholderiales bacterium
ATATTAAGTACCAGTGGCTAGCTGCCTGTGGCATGGAACACCCAGCTTGCGACGGCCCCCAAGGCGACAAGCCACAAGACCACAATGAATATCGCTGCCCCATAGCTGACAGGGCGACTGGCCGCCTGCTCCGCCTGCGCCTGGGCAGATTCTAAAACCTCTGGCGGAATAAGGCGCACGACCAGCGCCAAACCTAGCGGCACTAACAATAGATCATCCAGGTAACCAATAACAGGAATGAAATCTGGAATCAGATCAATCGGGCTGAGGGCATACGCAGCGACCAGCACCGCCAAAGCCCGAACAAAAAATGGCGTGCGCGGGTCACGCGCTGCGAAATACACGATCAGCGTCTGTTGTTTGAGCCGCTTGGCCTGAGCCTTTAGTAATGCGAAAACGTTCATAAGTACCTAAAGTTTGAGTTGAGCTGCGCATAAAGGCAGGATGTGTAAGACACACAATAAAATGACATCCTGAAGCGGTCTGCCGGAACCCGTCAACGCGAACGAAAGCTTAGGTCGCACTTAGCAGAGCATTCACCTGAACGAGCACCTGTTGCGCCAGCGCATCGTCGCGTACGACTTCAGCAACGCCTATGACTGCCAAGCTACCGATAAGCTCAGCGAAAAAAAACTTGAGCTACCTCTTTCGGCTCATAGGTTGGCTCGATAGATATGTCTGTATTCCACCGCTGAACCTGCAGTCCCCCAGTATGGGTAAAAGCACACATGATACGCCAATGGTCACGCTTGATTTGCGAGAGAATTCCTTCTGCGAAGCCAGCGGTAAGTTCTAGCTGCTGAAGCAACACATCCATCTTAGGGGGTTCGCTTCCCGCCCAGAACTTAGAGATCTGCTCGTCGGTAGCGCACAGCGCAAACCACATACCTCTAACGTAGCTCTCGAATGCTACGCGTAAAAGCGCATAGGCCGATGCATTTAACTTGTGGTCGATCAACAGCACGATGGAATGATGATGCTCCTGTGCTATGCCCAAACTCGCTACTGCAGTTCGCACACGTGGAGCAGCAGATACTTCCTTGTCGTGAATTGCAGCACGCAGCCATTCAAGGTGCTTGAAAGCTGTTTCAATACGCGCAGGTGTAATCATGTGGATGACTAACTTGTTTTAAAGTGAAAAAATATAAATTAACAATTTAATAAAAAATAGAAATTAAATTTTAATCGTTCCAAAACACTTGAAAATAGGAGAGTTCTATCATCCATATGTTCCGGACACAAGCACTTTATTCTCCCCGCTAGCAAAGCGCCCGTCCAAAGAAATCCGATTCCAGCGCCCTCAGCAAGGTTGAACTTTCTTTGCTATTATTAGTCCTAACTCGAACTAATTATTTTTTCACCGGAGCTCTTATGCAACGCTATCCCCGACTCAGTATTTTTTTCCATTGGCTAGTTGCGCTGCTGATTATTGGCGCGTTTACCTTGGGCAGCGTCATGAGCGATATGAAGATCAGCCCGGCCAAGCTGCAATATTATTCATGGCATAAATGGCTGGGTGTCACCATTCTTGGCCTGGTGGCGTTGCGCCTGCTGACGCGGCTGTTAAGCAACGCACCGGCGTATCCGTCCAGCATGAAAAACTGGGAAAAAACCACTGCCAGCCTGACCCATGTGTTTCTGTATGTGCTGATGTTTGCGGTGCCTTTGTCCGGCTATTTTTATACCTCAGCGGCTGGTTACCCGGTGGTGTATCTGGGTCTGTTTGAACTCCCGACTATCATCGGCCCCAACCCGGAATGGAAGCCAATATTAAAAGAACTGCATGAAACCCTGACGACCGTCATGCTGGTCACGGTGGGCTTGCACTTTGCGGCGGCGCTGAAACATCATTTCATCGATAAAGACGGCATCTTTAAGCGCATGCTGCCGGGCAGATAGATTTTTCTTTGATTTATCGACTTGATTTATCGACTTGATTTATAGGGGTTGATTTATCAGCGTCATTTGTTTACTTTTTTGCCAATCATTAGCACTCCATCCTCAGGGAAAAACATGAAGCATTTTTTTAGTTCATCAAGCCATCGACATATCGCTACGGCGGCGATTGGTATCATGCTTGCGTTGCCGGCACTGGCGGCAGTCGCCAAACTCGATGCCGCCAAAAGCAATGTCAGTATCGTCTTTAAACAAATGAATGTGCCGGTCGATGCCAGGTTTAAAAAATTTAATGCCAGCATTGATTACAACAGCAGCAAGCCGGAAACGTCCAAAGCGAGCGTCGATATTGATGTGGCCAGCTTCGATCTGGGTGACCCTGAATACAATAAGGAAGTCTTAAAAAAAGAATGGTTCAATGCCGGCCAGTTTCCGAAAGCCAGTTTCGTCTCTACCAGCATGAAAGCTGGTGCTAATGGCAAGCTTGATGTAATCGGTAACCTGACGATTAAAGGTAAAACTATCGTCACCAGCTTTCCGTTAAGCGTTAAAAAAGAAGCTGCCAATCAGGTCTTTGATGGCAGCCTGCCGATTAAACGTCTGGCCTTCAATATCGGCGAAGGCGAATGGAAAGACACCGGCATGGTTGCCGATGAAGTTGTTATTAAGTTTCACGTAGTCACCGCACAATAAGCGCGTTTTTATCTTCACCTCCACCAGGAATTACACTATGAAATTAAGCCAATTAATCGCCGCCACATTGCTTGTCAGCGCAGCCCCTGTGTTTGCACAAACTTACAATATCGAGCCTGGCCATACCTACCCTAGCTTTGAAGCTGACCACATGGGCATCTCGGTATGGCGCGGTAAATTCACTAAAACCAGCGGCAAGGTAGTACTGGACCGTGCGGCCAAGACCGGCACCATGGAGATCACGATTGATGCCGATTCATTAGATTTCGGCCACGCAAAAATGAACGAACACGCCAAGAGCAAAGACATGTTCAATGTTGCGCAGTTCCCTAGCGCCACTTACAAAGGCACATCCATGAAGTTTGATGGTGATAAGCCAGTGTCGGTACAAGGCGAACTTACTTTGCTCGGCGTCACTAAGCCGGTGACGCTGGTAATCAATAAATTTAAGTGCATTCAACATCCGATGTTGAAACGTGAGGTCTGCGGCGCCGACGCGACGGCAGAATTCAAGCGCACAGATTTTGGCCTGAACTATGGTATCGCCTACGGTTTTGCCCCTGACGTGAAGCTGGCGATTCAGGTTGAAGCATTGAAGGCAGACTAATTTCTCTTCTGCGGTTGACCTGAGGTGGCTGGCCTTCAGCGGTAGCCACCTGTTTTGAATACTGATGAAAAAGCATGGAAAAACGATACTTGCGCAGCATACGCCTGCTGGCTGAATGTATGCAGTTGTTTGAAAAAGCCTCGTCCCGCAACGTGCGCGCGCATGGCTTTACGGAATCACAATTTGACATCATTGCCACGCTAGGCAACACCCGAGGAATGACGTGTAAGCAACTGGGCGAAAAAACCCTGATCACCAAAGGCACGCTGACCGGCGTACTTGACCGCCTGGAGCAAAAAGGCCTGGTGCAACGGGCGCGCGGCGACGATGATAAGCGCCAGCTGTTTATTCAGCTGACCCCGGCCGGGGAACAGCGCTTTGCCGAAGTGTTTCCGCAAGTGATAGAAAATGGCAAACAGCGCTTTGCCGATTACCACGAACAGGACTTTTTAAGGCTGGAACAAGAGTTACTGAAGCTGAAAAACAGCCTGAGTAAATCCGCCTGAACTCAGTCCACCTGAACTAAATCCGCCTGAACTAAATCTGCCTAAACTAAATCCGCCTGAACCAAGCTGTTTGCGTATCATGACTGGCAGAATTTAACGGCTGGCTTTGAGAATAAATGGCTTTAGCCGGCGCCAAACAAGGTAGCCCGGTTACGCCCGCCATCCTTGGCCTGGTACATGGCTTTATCAGCATGCCGGCAAAGTTCGGCATCGGTCTCGCCATGCTCCGGATAGATGGCAATGCCGATACTGCAAGACACTTGCAAGACATGGCCCGCGGCGACTTCAAATGGCTGGCATAACAGATGACGGATCTTTTCGGCGACCAGCAAGGCATCCTGATCTTGCTCGATCAATGGCAATAAGATCATAAATTCATCGCCGCCAATTCTTGCGACCGTGTCTGCTTCACGGACACAGCTCAACATTTTTTCTGCCACCGCACGCAATAATAAATCCCCGACGTGGTGGCCGGACTGATCATTGATGGGTTTAAATTTATCCAGATCAAGATACATCAATGCCAGCCGGGTTTTATCGCGTTTTGCCTGCACGATGGCCTGTTGTAAGCGGTCTCTGAACATGGCGCGGTTGGGCAAACCCGACAGCTCGTCATATTGCGCCAGATAGCGAAAACGCGCTTCACTGGCGCGCAGTTCCCGGGTCATTTCACGTGCCAGCGTCAGCGCCCGCTCGCGCCCGGAGACAAGCAGCCAGGTCAAAGCGGCGAAGGACCCACTGAGCATGATGCCGGCGAACAGAATGATGATCGATTTATCCTTGCCCCGATTCATCTCAAACCCCGGCAAGGCAGTCATGACGATGGTCCAGTTGCTGCCGCCGTTGACAACATACTCGGTAGCCTGCAGACGTCGCTTGAAGCGCCCGATCGCCGCAGGAAAGGCCGCTGAAGCACTGACGCCAGCATTTTGCCGGCCAGAATCGTAGATCAGATGCGCATCGCTGGTCTCAACGCCGTCATAGATTTTTACATCGGCCGCAGGATTATTCTCGCCGTATACACCCGCCAGCAAATCGGCCAGGCTAAATGGCGCGAAGACCCAGCCGGCAATACCGGCACGATGTGCGGCCAGCGTATCCTGAGGAAGTGGCGAATCTGCATTCTGTTGCGTGCCGGCGCTATCTTGCGCTGCGTTTTTTAACTGGTTGTGCGGCATATTTTTGCCTGCAGCAGTATAAATCGGCAAAAACATCACGAAGCCGCTGCGAATACCTGTATTGTCAGCGGACGGCAACTTAATTTTTCCCGAGATGGCCATCATGCCGGCATCGCGTGCGCGCTCCATGGCCGGACGATACACAGGATCGGCCCACAGATCCAGACCGGTCATCAGCAAATTTGTGCCAATGGCAGGCTCCAGCTGAGCCACCGGCGCATACCACTGGCGCGCGCCTTCTGGCCAGACATGAAATTGCTTGAGACCCTGCTGCTGCACCTGTTGTACATACCTTGCCAGCTGATCGGCTGCGAGCAGACGGGCAATGCCGACCCCGTCCATTCCGGCATAATCCGCCCCCAGCTGCAAGCTATGGATATAGGTAGAAAAATCCTTGCGCAGCAAGCTTGGCGTCGATGCCTGTAAGCCCTGGGCGCCACGCAATACCTGCTCATAGGCGGCAATGCGCTGCTCGATGCGACTGGTCACATCGCGCACACTGGCATCGAGCCTGGCGCGGCTATCGAGTTCAGCGTTGTTTTTTTCGTGCATCCATAGCGCCAGGGTCACGCCTAAAGAGGCAAACAAGACCAACATTACCAGCAGTTGTTGCCTTAACCAGATCAGCATAGCGGCCTTAAAAATTCACCATCGTTTTAGCCAGATCAGGCTTGAAATATTGCGTAAAAATCGCCTCTATCGTACCATCCTGGCGCATTTCCTCTACCAGCGCACGCCATTTTTCTTGCTCTTTAAATGAGATCGATTTTTTTGACATGATCAGGCCATGCGGCACGGCCGGATCATCAATGTCGATGATCTGGGTCAGGTCGCGCAGGGATGCATTGGCGACCTGCCCGACCTGTGCCACCTGTGTGACCTGTGCGTAATCAAAAGGCTCGATGATCATGCCCTGAATCCGGTTGGCTTGCAAAATTTGATACAGCGGCTCCAGGCCGGAAGCATACGTGACGCGATTTTGCGCCTTCAACTCATCAACCAGCTGATTCCCATGATGACTGTATCGAAACGAACGTATGACCCCCAGTTGTAATCCTGAACTTTCTGCGAAATCGACAATATTGTGCACTTTTGCGTCCCTGCGCACTAACAAATAATATTTATTGGAAAAATACCAGGCGAAACCGGCAAATTTGTCCCGCTCGTCATTGCGTATACCTGACAGACTGAAATCAAGCGCGCCCGACTCAATCAGCTGCCATATCCTGGCACGGGGCAAGACGCTGACCGTGACTTTGCAATGGCTGCGGCGGATTAACTCGTCAGAAAAATCCTTATCTATCCCGCTGCCGGTCTGCTGCGAATATAACAGCCGGTGCTCATGCAAGGCCAGCGTCAGCGGGCGGGAACAGTCGGGCAGCTCTGTGGCAGATGAGCAAACTGGCAATAGCAGCGCGGCCATTGCTGACAGGAGCAGGCGGATAAGAATAGGCATACTGACTTTATGTTGATCGGTGGCAAGATAAGTAACCGGCACAAAATAACATACATATTGCGGCTTTGCGCAGAGAAAATATTCAAGAGGGAACCGCGCCGGGGCAACCGGGACTAAGTCGCTTGTTGTATGTGCATGAGTGCGTCATGAACAGTATTCAAGCAACAGTATTCAAGCAACAGTATTCAGGCAATCATCCTCAGAGAACTTACGCAGATACTCAGGCTTCTGCAGGCTGGGTCATGCACACCTATGCCAGTATTTGAGCGGTAATAAGTAAAAAGGACGGGGCTAACCCGTCCTTTTTATGTGCCGCCAGCTATGCCCTTGCCTTGCTATGCATGATTAGTTCAAGCTGCCGTTCAAGCTAGCGAGCTGACCTGAGCGAAAAAACTCAAGTCAATTTACCATGGCACTGCTTGAATTTTTTGCCGCTACCGCAAGGGCAAGGATCATTCCGTCCGACTTTCCAGGCCGTGTCCTCAGATGTTGCGGTGCCCTGCTCGGGGTAAGCCGTCGGTGCCAGCATCTCTTCGGGCGACGCGTTGGCATCAAAATCAGCATGTTGAAAATGAATATTTTCTACCGGCGACTGTGCCATCTGCTGCTCTGCGGCTTCGATCTCTTCACGTGACTGGATATGCACCGTAACCACGGTACGCACCACCTCGTTTTTAATCAGGTCAAGCATCTGGCCGAACAGTTCAAACGCCTCGCGCTTGTATTCCTGCTTAGGATTTTTTTGCGCGTAGCCACGTAAATGAATACCCTGGCGTAAATGATCCAGTGCCGCCAGGTGTTCACGCCAATGACTGTCTATGCTCTGCAACATCACGCTACGTTCAAATCCGGCAAAGGCGTCTTTACCGACAATCGCCAGCTTTGCCTCATAGGCTACAGTCGCAGCCTGTTGTACACGTTCTAAAATATCTTCATCAGTCAGATTCGGCTCGGCGGCCAGCATGCTAGCCAGCGGCAAATCCAGCGCCCACTCATTGGCCAGCGTGGTTTCCAGTGCCGCGATATTCCATTGTTCTTCGACTGATTCCGCCGGTACATAGGTGCGCACCACGTCCTGGAACATACCGGAACGCAATGCATTGATCAGCTCGGACATGTCCTGCGCCTCAAGCAATTCATTGCGTTGTTGATAAATGACTTTGCGCTGGTCATTGGCGACATCATCATATTCCAGCAATTGCTTGCGGATATCGAAGTTACGCGCCTCAACTTTACGTTGGGCAGATTCAATAGAGCGGCTGACGATGCCCGCTTCAATCGGCTCGCCTTCCGGCATTTTGAGACGATCCATAATTGCGCGCACGCGGTCACCGGCAAAAATACGCAGCAAAGAATCATCCAGCGACAGATAAAACCGTGAAGACCCCGGATCACCCTGGCGGCTGGAGCGGCCGCGCAACTGATTATCCACACGACGCGATTCATGCCGTTCTGTACCGACGATATGCAAGCCGCCGGCAGAGACAACGTGCTCATGCAAAGACTGCCATTCGTCGCGGATTTTTTGTGACTGGGTCTGCTTTTCGCTGTCGGATAATTTATCGTCCGCTTCAATCAACTGTACTTGTTTGGCGACATTACCACCCAAGACGATGTCAGTACCGCGACCGGCCATATTGGTGGCAATGGTAATGCCTTTAGGGCGGCCTGCCTGCGCGATAATTTCCGCTTCACGGGCATGCTGTTTGGCATTGAGCACATTGTGCGGCAGCTTGGCTTTAGTCAGGATGTCGGACAAAAGCTCAGAGTTTTCAATCGATGTGGTACCGACCAATACCGGCTGGCCACGCTCGTAACAATCTTTAATGTCGATCAGCATTGCCGCGTATTTTTCCTGCGCGGTTTTATACACCTGATCTTGTTTATCCTTGCGCTGGGATGGGCGGTTTGGCGGGATCACTACCGTTTCCAGACCATAAATTTCCTGGAATTCGTAAGCTTCCGTATCGGCCGTACCGGTCATACCCGACAGGCGCACATACATACGGAAGTAGTTCTGGAAAGTGATGGAAGCGAGCGTCTGGTTTTCATTCTGGATACGCACGCCTTCCTTAGCTTCAACCGCCTGATGCAAACCGTCAGACCAGCGCCGCCCGGTCATCATACGACCGGTAAATTCATCCACGATGACGATTTCATCATTGAGAACCACATAATGCTGGTCCTTAAAGTACAGCGCGTGCGCACGTAAAGCGGCATACAGATGATGAATCAGCGAGATGTTAGCGGCGTCGTATAAAGAGGCGCCTTCCGGCAGCAAACCCATTTGCGTCAACACGCGCTCAGCGTTTTCGTGACCGGCTTCGGTCAACAGAACCTGATGCGCTTTTTCGTCTTTGGTGTAATCACCCGGGACTTCAATCACGCCTTTGCCGTCGGGCGTTTCTTCACCGATTTGCAGTGTCAGCAGTTTAGGTACTTCGTTAATTTTGTAGTACAGCTCGGTGTGGCTTTCTGCCTGACCGGAAATGATCAGCGGGGTACGCGCTTCATCAATCAAGATAGAATCGACTTCATCGACCACGGCAAAGTTCAGGGCGCGTTGCACTCTGTCTTTGGCTTCATAGACCATGTTGTCGCGCAGATAATCAAAACCGAATTCGTTGTTGGTGCCGTAAGTGATATCGGCAGCATAAGCGGCCTGCTTGCCATCATGCTCTAGCTGAGACAAGTTGATGCCGGTAGTCAGACCCAGCCAGCCGTACAGTGTTCCCATCCATTCAGCATCGCGCTGCGCCAGGTAATCATTGACGGTAACCACGTGCACACCTTTGCCAGACAAGGCGTTAAGGTAAGTGGGCAAAGTCGCCATCAGGGTTTTACCTTCGCCTGTGCCCATTTCGGCAATTTTGCCAAAATGCAGCACCATGCCGCCTATCATCTGCACATCAAAGTGACGCATCTTCAAGACCCGCTTGCTGGCCTCGCGACAGACTGCAAAGGCTTCAGGCAAAATCGCGTCCAGAGTTTCTCCGGCAGCGATACGCGCCTTAAACTCTGGCGTTTTGGCTTGCAATTGCTCATCCGACAGGGCTTCCAGCGTGGGTTCCAGTGCGTTGATTTCACGCACCGTTTTTTGGTATTGTTTCAAGAGCCGTTGATTACGGCTGCCGAATATCTTGGTCAGGAATGACATGCGATGAATGAGTAATTGAATTCTTGAAAAAAAACTGCCAGCAGACTTAGCTTGACAGCAACATAGACTAACTCGCGATTTTACCACGGACAAACCGGTTTACCGGTAAATGCTGGCACCGACTCTGACGCCAGACTACCGAATTGGTGGTAAAACTCACAATATCAAGCTTATTTTTGACTCAAGGCCGCCATCGCCGCCTGATTGGCGCCGGCATCAAGGAACTTATGCGGATTTTGTGGCACGCCCTTGACATGCACTTCAAAGTGTAAATGCGCACCGGTAGAACGGCCGGTAGAGCCAATATCGGCAATGTGTTGCCCGCGCTTCACAATATCGCCCACCTTGACATAAATTTTTGAAGTGTGGGCATAGCGCGTCATGATGTCGCCGCCATGATCAATCTCTAACATATTGCCAAATTGCGGATGAAATTCTGCGGCCACAATCACGCCGCCGGCCGCTGCGATAATCGGGGTGCCGGCGGGCGCCGAGAAATCGATGCCTTCATGAAAAGCGCTGTGTCCGGTAAACGGATCTGAGCGCCAGCCGAAGCCCGATGCGTTATAACTGACGTTCACAGGCTGAATCGTCGGTAGTAATTTGGACTGCAACTTAAACCCCATCAGCCTGGTTTCGACCACGCTCATGAAGTCGGCGCGCAGTTCCATTTCTTTAGACATGGCATCAAGCGCGGCCTGAAACTCGGCCATAGTGAGTTCTTTCGGCGCGGTCTGGCTGGTGTTTTCAGGTCCGCCACGTCCTGGTAATTCTTTAAAATTAAAGTCTTCCGGTTTCACGCCGGCCAGCCCCTGGACCCGCTCCCCCACGGCATCCAGACGAATTATCTGGGCTTGCATTTCGCCTAGCCTGGTTGCCATTGCTGCCAGGTTTTCTTTGATGTACCGGTCTTTCGAATTGGGGTCATTACTCAGCCCGGCGACGCTGCTGCCAGCACCGATGTGCTTAAAATAAGGAAGATTGCCTGCGCCAAAATGCAGCGCCAGCGCCGCCAATACAGCGGCGCAACACATCGTCAATATCAAAAAACCGCTGAGGCCGAAAAAGATGTGCAGGGAGCTCAAGGTAATGGATTTGGCCTGCGTGAACCGCGAATGCATAACGATGATTTGCATTAGTTGCTTCCCCTCAGACAGGTCGTGAAATAGTTGTGGTAAGGTGTTATCCATGCAAACATCGTCACCACCTCCGTATAGAATGAATCTCAAGCGCGGGCGAAAATCACCTGAAGCGAGTGGCATATCTGCCTATTTACTCAGCAACGACAAGATTTCGCCACTACTGCCGACCATCAAGCGCAATGCATCACTGCAAAAAGAGTGCGCGACGGCCTTGCCTGCCATTTTTACCAGCTGTCAGATACTGCAACTGGCGGAAGAACAATTGACCTTGTCGGCACCGAACGCCGCACTGGCCAGCAAGCTCAAACAGCAATTGCCGAAACTACAATCCCATTTGCAACAACAGGGATGGCAGATTAACGCAATACGAATTAAAGTACAAGTTAGCAAGACCATAGAAAAACCCCCTGCCATCAAGCAACTGGTGCTTTCCGATAAAGCCGTGATGGCTTTTGGAGAATTAGAAAATACACTCGAAGACACACCGCAAAATGCCGCCTTAAGAGCGGCGTTAAGCCGCCTGGTCCAACATAACCAGCCACGCGATTAAGACGCAAGCTATCCACAGTGAATACATAGTTGGCACGTAATTCAGCCATTAAACGCTTGCTCAATTACTCAATTATTCAGGCCGTCAATATCGTGGCACAGCCAGCTGTTACGACATTGCATGCAACAACAATCACTGTATTGCCTGCGCGTGAATGATTAGCCCGGAACAATGCCCGGACGATCAGGACAACGCCCATTCCCGGCTTTGCTGTTCCGCATACGATGACGGAGCGTTACCGGCATCCTCAAACGTCACGATTTCATAAGCATCCGGCTGCGCCAGCAATGCCCGCAACAGCTGATTGTTCAGGCCGTGACCGGATTTGTAGGCCGTATAACTGGCCAGCAAAGGGTGCCCGACCAGATACAGATCGCCGATGGCATCGAGTATCTTATGGCGCACAAATTCATCATCAAAACGCAAGCCATCTGCATTTAAAATGCGAAATTCATCCATGACGATCGCATTTTCCATAGAGCCACCGCGCGCTAAGCCTATGCCGCGCAGCATTTCGACATCTTGCATAAAACCAAATGTCCGGGCACGCGCCACGTCTTTCACATAAGACACTTTGGAAAAATCCACTTCCGCGGTCTTGGTCGTGCCGTCGACCGCAGGATGATTAAATTCAATAAAAAAATGTAATTTAAAACCATCAAAAGGTTCTAGTTTTGCCCATTTCTCGCTCTTCCCCGAACCTTCACGTATTTCTACCGGTTTTAACACCCGGATAAATTTCTTCGCCGCATTCTGCTCCTGCATGCCGGCTTGCTGCAACAGATAGACAAACGACGAGGCAGAACCATCCATGATGGGAATTTCTTCGGCACTGATATCAATGTATAAATTATCAATTCCCAAACCAGCACAGGCAGACAGTAAATGCTCGACGGTTGACACTTTGGCACTGCCATTGGTCAGGGTTGAAGCCATGCGGGTATCGCCGACATTCAGGGCCTGAGCCGGAAACACCACCGGCGGCTGCAGATCGATGCGGGTGAAAACGATACCGGCGTTGACGGGTGCCGGACGTAAAATCAAGTCAACCTTAGTGCCGGAATGCACCCCGACACCGACCGTTTTGACTTGTTGTTTGATGGTTCTTTGTTTTAACATCAGAAGATTATAGCGCGTTGCCTTTTGCCGAGATATGGCATTCACTGAGCGAATCAGCGAATACTCAGTAAATCAGCAGCCAGAATGGACAAGAAAAATGAGAAAAATAAAAATGCGCGCATCAAGATGCACGCACAGTCCGCTCGTCTCCCCGGGCATGTAGCTCAGGCAGCCGGAAGTCCCTAAGCAGATATGCCGCCCACCTGCGCGGCATGGATCTATTGATTCGGGTAAAAAATTATGCCAGTTGCGCCAACATGGTTTCGGCATTCGACACTTCAAAATTACCGCCTTGCTCAACGTTCAGCTGCGTGACCGTTCCGTCAACGACCACCATGGAATAACGCTGGGAACGTGTACCCATGCCAAATTTACTAAGATCGGCATCTAATCCCATAGCTTTGCTAAATGCGGCATTGCCGTCAGCCATCATGCGCACAACCCCGGTGGCTTTTTGATCGCGGCCCCAGGCGCCCATGACAAATGCGTCATTGACCGAAACACACCAGATTTCGTCTACACCCTTGGCTTTCAATGCGGCGGCATGCGCCACATAGCCAGGAACATGTTTGGCAGAACAGGTAGGCGTATATGCACCTGGCAAACCAAAAATAGCAATGGTTTTACCTTTCGTCAGGTCGGCCACATTAAAAGTATTCGGTCCTAAAGAACAGCCTTCCGATTCCACTTCGATAAACTCTGACAGGCTGGCTTCTGGTAATTTGTCTGCGATCTTGATTGTCATGTCTGGCTCCTATAATACATTGTGAATGTTCCGTTCTGAGCAGCAATATGCTGCCAGATCCGGGCTGACCGCAAGTATGCCTGAGTCTGGTTTTTCGTGCAGAAAGCAAAACGCCAGCATCCGGAGATACTGGCGTTTTCATTGGGACCGCGGTTGAATTCAGCTCAGCCGCACAGCGCGCTCTGCAACTATGCTTTAGTCTGCCTGCTTGCGCAAAAATGCAGGAATATCATACGTTTCCATGCCATTTTTTTCCAGGGCACGGACTTGATCCGAGGCAGATTCACGGCGCCATACTGCTGGCTTACTTAAACTTTCAAAACCCGTGGAAGACCCCATCCCCATACTGACAGAAGTCGCGCCTGCCGAAGCCATCATGACAGGCTCATTATGTGTGCCGGTACGCAGCATTGGGGTTTGCACCAACTGAATATTTTTCTTACTGCGACCCAGGCCCGTGGCAACCACCGTGACGCGGATATCGTCACCCATGTTGTCGTCGTAAGCAATCCCCTGAGCGATAGAAGCGTCGTCAGCGGCAAAGGCTCTGACGGCAGCCATAACTTCTTTGATCTCTTTACCTTTCAGACTACGGCTAGCGGTCACGTTAACCAAGACACCACGGGCACCAGACAGGTCGATACCGTCTAACAGCGGTGACGCAACTGCCTGTTCGGCCGCAATGCGGGCACGGTCAACACCGGAGGCCGTGGCGGTTCCCATCATCGCCTTACCCTGCTCGCCCATGATCGTTTTGACGTCATTAAAATCGACGTTAATATGACCTGGCACATTGATGATTTCAGCGATACCGGCCACGGCGTTATTGAGCACATTGTCGGCGTGTTGCAGCCATTCGATCATGCTGTCGTCTTCGTAGATCTCTTCCAATTTTTCATTGAGAATGATGATCAGGGAATCGACATGCTTGGACAATTCTTCCAGGCCTTCATCGGCGATATCCATGCACTTTTTACCTTCGTAGGAAAAAGGCTTGGAGACCACGGCAACGGTCAGTGCACCGAGTTCTTTGGCAATCTGCGCCACCACCGGAGCGGCGCCGGTACCGGTACCGCCACCCATACCGGCAGCGATAAACACCATATGCGATCCGCGTAAAGCGTCCTCAATACGGGCACGCGACTCTTCGGCCAGTTGGCGACCGACTTCCGGTTTCATACCGGCACCCAGACCGGTTTCACCGATTTGAATCACGTTATGCGCTTTGGATTGTGTCAGCGCCTGTGCATCTGTGTTGGCACAAATGAACTCAACCCCGGACACACCTTTGTTAATCATGTGCTGCACCGCGTTGCCACCTGCACCACCCACGCCTACGACCTTGATTACGGTGCCTTGCGTAGCGTTATCGACCATATCGAACTCCATCATGCATCCTCCAAGTAGGCAGTTTTCAGTCGCTAATCATCACCCTATGTGACGACTAGCGACTAAAAACTGCAGATAACAACATTATAAAATAATTACTACAATTTTTGCGCAACTTATGTACGAATTATGTGCAAAACTGAGTTAAAAATTCCCTAAAAACCACTCTTTCATGCGTTGCCAGACTGCTTTGGCAGAACCTTCCTGCTTCGTCACAATATGTCCGCGCATATACTGCTTTTTTGCCTCCAACAACAAGCCCAAAACTGTCGCGTAACGCGGGCTGCGCACCACGTCTGCCAACTGTCCGGAATACACCGGCATACCTAATCTGGTCGGCTTCAAAAAGATGTCTTCTGCCATCTCTACCATCCCTGGCATAATCGACGAACCGCCGGTTAAAACGATACCCGAAGACAGCACATCTTCGTAACCAGATTCGCGCACAACCTGATGGACCAGCGCGAAGAGTTCTTCAACCCGCGGCTCAATCACCGCGGCCAGCGCCTGGCGCGACAACGACCGTGGCCCCCGGTCGCCCAGCCCCGGAACTTCCAGGGTGTCCGAAGGATCGGCCAATACCTGCTTGGCTACGCCAAAGCGCAGTTTAATTTCTTCGGCTTCCGAAGTCGGAGTGCGTAACGCCATCGCGATATCGTTGGTGATCTGGTCGCCGGCGATCGGGATCACGGCCGTATGCCGGATCGCGCCTTCACTAAACACCGCCACGTCGGTCGTACCGCCGCCGATGTCGATCAGGACCACGCCCAATTCTTTTTCATCCCTGGTCAAGACCGCTTCGGCCGATGCCATCGGTTGCAAGATCAGATCAGACACTTCCAGACCGCAACGACGCACACACTTCACAATATTTTGTACTGCGGACACCGCGCCGGTCACAATATGCACCTTCACTTCAAGCCGGATCCCGCTCATGCCTATTGGCTCACGCACATCATCCTGACTATCGACAATGAACTCTTGCGGCAGCGTATGCAGTAATTGCTGATCAGTCGGAATGTTTACCGCTTTAGCGGTTTCGATGACGCGCGAGACGTCCGCTGCCGTTACTTCCTTATCCTTGATGGCTACCATGCCGCTGGAATTAAAACTACGGATATGGCTGCCGGCAATCC
>JBBQNW010000045.1:0-15543 GCA_038330335.1 Burkholderiales bacterium
CACTAAATACAAAATGCTATGCACTTGGCTCTCGTTCTTGCATTGCCAGATCAGGGCTTAAGCCGGGTAACACTGTAATGGCACGGATAATCGGATTTCTCCAGGCTAAAACCGCCAGCAACAGCGCCATACCTCCGGCAAAACCCAGTGAGTAGCGTAGGCCTAAATGCTCGCCCATCCAGCCGCCTATCAGCGCACCAGGGCCGGCAGGCAGTAAAATCAGCCAGCGCATGGTACTGGTCATACGACCCAGCATAGGTTCTGGTGTGACGGCCTGGCGTAATGCCAGAAAATTGATAAAAATGAACACGCCGCCGACTGAAAAACATGCCAGCATCAGGACAAATGCGAGCACGCCCCAGGTATTGGCTGGTGCTAAGGCAAGCATGCTCCAGCCTAAACCGCAGATGCTGACGCCAACCACCATGCAAGGGCCAGGCCCCAGATGACGGCTGATGCGGTGACCATACACACTGGCGATAATGGTGCCCAAGCCCATACCCATATAGCTCAGTCCGACCGCTTGTTCAGACAAACCCAAGGTGCGCGTGGCGAATAAAATTTGTACAACCAGTGCTGCGTTGAAACAGAGTTGCCATCCGCCGACCGTCACTGCCAGGGCAATCAGTAGCGGTTTGCGGGCGACAAAAAGTAGTCCTTCTTTCAGGTCACGCCAAAAATGGGCATCGGCGCGTACCGGGCGCACTTCGGAAATGTTGATTCCGCGTAGGATGGCGGCCGATGTCAGCAGCAAAATGGCGTCTGCCAGCAACGCCATCGGTGCGCCGAGTAACTTAATCAGGCCACCGGCCGCGGCCGGCCCCGCGATTTCCGAACCTGAACTTGCCAGGGCATTTTTAGCATAAGCCTCCACCAGTCGTTCTCTGGGGACGATCTGGGTCAGGACAATTTGCGCGGCCGTACCCGCGGTGGTATTGACCGCGCCGATCATAAAACCAACGATATATAGCCAGGGCATGCTGAGCCAGTTCATCCACCAGGCCAACGGCACGCTGGCGACACTGAGTGCGATCAGGCTTTCACCGATGATATAGACGGGTAATTTGCGCACCCGGTCCAGCCAGACCCCGGAAGGCAGCGACAACAACACGAACGGCAGCGTCTCCATGAATATCAGCGTACCCATCTGGGTGGGGCTGGCATGCAGCAACACTGCCGCTGTCAGCGGCAGAGCAAGCATCGTCACTTGGGCACCGAATGAACTTATCAGAATCGAGGTCCATAAACGTCGGTAGATGAGACTACGTAAAAGATCATGCGGCGGCAGCGAAAACCGCCATGAAAATGACCAGGGCAGGGTCCAGGAAAGCGGTAAAGAGAATTTTTGTCGAAGCAGTTTGAACATGGCTAAATCTATACTGGCAGTCTGCCGTCTCGTGAACAGCAAACAGAATAAAATCCCTTGATTGACAGTGTGTGTCAACATCAACGGTATGAGGTGAAGCAAGGCTAGGGTGCGGCAGCTAAGGTATAACAGCTAAGGTATAACAGCTAAGATGTAATCATAACGCCAGGCAAAAAACGGGTACGTTTAAATATTGCAGGGCCTGGCTGCCAAGAAGTAATGCATCTGCGTTTACAATGCGCCAATGGCAGCTCTCTTGGTAGCGAATGATGCTGCAACATTGCTGTATTTTTTATTGAGTTGGTATTTTAGTTTTAGTTCCTGTCGGGTGGTAAAAATATGTTTGAAAAACCTATAGTCATGATCGATTTTGAAACGACCGGTATGAGCCCGGACCAGGGTGACCGTGTCACCGAGGTCGCTGCTTTACGTATCGTTGGCGGTGAGGTGGTAGACCGATTCGTTTCACTGATTAACTGCAATATACGCATACCTTCTTTCATTACTCAGTTGACCGGTATTACCCAGTCCATGGTCAATCGGGCGCCATCGGTGACCGAGGTCATTCCGGCCTTGGTGGAATTTATCGGGACAGACACGCTGGCGGCACACAATGCCAGTTTCGATGAGAAATTTCTTCAGGCTGAGAGCCAGCGCTTAGGTCTGTGGTCTCAACACGACGGTCTGATCTGTTCTGTAAAACTGGCGCGCCGGGTGTTTCCGGGCTTAAGTACCTATTCGCTGGGGCCGCTGGCATCCTCGTTGGGCATACGCTTTAAGGGAAACGCGCACAGAGCCGAAGCCGATGCCGAGGTCGCTGCGGCACTGTTGTTACACATAGGCAGCCACTTGGGTGAACGTTATGGTATGCGCAACGTGGCACCACGCTTACTACAAGATATTAATAAACTCGCCGCCGCTAAAGTACCGGCTTATTTGGAAAAGCAATTGCTACCTGTGGTAGGCAAAAGTCCGGTAAAGCGAGTGGCGAGCGTAAGTAAAGCGCCCGCCGTTTTACCGCGCTACCGCCATTACAAAGGCGGGATTTATGAACTGGTCTGCGAAGCCATTCAAGAGTCGGATCTGAGCCCGGTGATCGTTTACCGGTCACATAATGGCAGTATCTGGACCCGACCCAAGGATGTGTTTTTTGAAGTGATCACGGTGGACGGGGTCGCGATACAAAGATTTACGCCGTTGTAATGTTGTCTGAATGCCGTCTGCGTTTATGTTGCCGTATGCATTGTCGTACTTATTGCCGTACTTATTGGCGTATTTATTCCTGTATTCGTAGCCTTATCGACGGTGGTATCAGCGCAACCAGAAGCCAGCTCGTGCTCATTGATCCTCAGGCGCGCCTTGTTATCGATTAATTGACGCAGCAAAGGGATCAGGGTGATCATCAGTAGCCCGACCGCGACACTGGCCCAGCCCAGCTGAGAGAAAATGCTGCTGTAGCCAGGGTTGGTTGAGATTGCCAGACCTTCAGTGGCTTCTGGAATCAGACCGGAAAAATAACTCGCCAGCACCGATGCCACGCCTGTTACCAGCATCCATGTTCCCATCATGACACCCTGATACTGGCGTGGTGCCAGCTTACCTATCATGGCATATCCGATTGGCGAAATCAGTAACTCGGCAACGCTTTGCAGTACGTAACTGATGGCGATCCACTGGAAGGCGACCAGGCCGTTTGCGCCGACAGCACTGATCCCTATCGGTAAAACTAAAAAACCCGCACCGATCAGGACTAGCGACACCGAGAATTGTTGTGGAATATCGATACGCCAGCCTTTAGCGCGTAGCCGGTCAAACCACACTGACATCAGTGGGCCGCCAAACATGATGACAAAGCTATTGATATTCTGTATCCATTGCGGCGCGATTTCGATTCCCCAGACGTGCCGCTCTACATTATTCACCGCAAACAGTTGCAGCCCCATCGGTGCCATCTGGTACAGCGTCCAAAACACCAGTGAGCCCAGGGTGAGTATCAAATACGCCCACATATTCCGACGCTCGGCCGGGTCTTGATGCCTGATCGTCAGGTAGACCAGAATAAACGTGATCATGACACCGATCAAAATGACTAGGTTGCCGCTAAATTCGGCATGTTGTAGCATGACATACACCAACGGCACCAGACCAAGCAGCACTGCCAGCCCAGCGATAAAGCGCAATCTGAATTGCGTCGGGCTGACATCGAGTAACTGCGTATTGATATCTGCCAGCACGCGCCAATTTGCTGCCGCCAGAACGATTGCCAGAAAATTGCCCACCGTGGCAAAAATGAACAGGCTAGGATAGTCTTCTTGTAACTGGAAATAGCCCGCAACACTAAAACCGATAAAAAATCCGAGGTTCATTCCCGCATAGTTCCACAAGAAAGCACTTTCACGACGGTTGTCATCAGGAGCAAATCTTTGGGTGAGCATCAGATTCAGGCACGTCACATTGAGCCCGCTGCCGGTCAGGAAAAATGCCAGCCCCCAGTACAGTAACGTCGTCGTGCCACCGGCAATGCTGGCGCAACCGATCACTTGCAATAGCATGCCACCGACGAACAGATTACGGTTGCTCATGAAGCGGCCGCCTAAATACCCGCCAAATAAATGCAGACCATAATTAAAAGCGCCAAACACACCCATGATGGCGGTCGCATCTCTGATACTGAAATGGAGTTGTTTGGTGGCGTATAACACCAGGGTGGAATACAAGACGGCGAAACCCAGGGTCGCAAATATTTGTATAAAGAAGAGCGCACCGGCGCCTTCGGGAATGGCGGATATTTTTTGTTTGAGTGTTTGCACACGTGTCTCCGGATCTGTGATTTTTTCTATGAACGGCTTTACTGAGCGCAAATCTTATAAAGCTTGATATAGTCACACTCACGGCAATATGGCGGCCAAGAAATGTCGTTCACATGAGTATTTTGTTTACGCTTCAGCTTTGGCATTGTAAAGCAGCTATCTGAAAATTTTGTTGGGATCTTGCTGTCGAAATATGAATGAATGCATGGTTTTCGCTGATGTTCTTGATTTCCTTTGGCATACCCTTGTTGCTACCGGCAAATGAGGCGCGCACATTAGCGCTGAAAGCATGCGAAAATAACATACTTACATTAAGGGAGACAGCATGCGTAAATGGGCCTTGCTTATCGCGTTTGGCTGGTGCTGTTCCGGCATCCAGCAAAGTGCCGGTGCCGAAGATATTTTGCGTTTATCAACGACGACCAGCACCGAAAATTCTGGCTTGTTGAAGGCGTTGCTGCCTGAGTTTGAAGCGAAAACCCATATTAAAGTACATGTCATTTCGGTAGGCACGGGCAAAGCACTGGAGCTGGCAAAAAATGGTGATGTCGACGTCACGCTGGTGCACGCGCGCGCGGCCGAAGATAAGTTTGTCGCGGAAGGTCATGGCGTGAACCGGCGTGATGTCATGTATAACGACTTCATCCTGGTCGGCCCGCTAGAGGATCCTGCCGGCCTCAATGGCAGTCACGATGTGATTGCCGCTTTGCGCAAAATCAGCGCCGCTAAAGTGAAATTTATTTCCCGCGGTGACAATTCAGGTACCGATCAAATGGAGCAGGCTTATTGGAAGGAAGCGGGGGTTAAGCCCGCGGGGAGCGCTTATGTTTCGGCCGGCTTGGGGATGGGCGAGGTGCTGACCATGGCGGCGCAAATGCAGGCCTATACCTTGACCGATCGCGCCACCTATGGCGCCTACCGGGCCAAAACAGGGCTGGCGGTACTGGTCGAGGGTGACCCCAAGATGTTCAATCCTTACGGTATCATCGCGGTCAACCCGGCCAAATACAAGGATATTAATATTCGCGCAGCCAACAGTCTGATCGCTTGGCTGACGTCGGCCGAAGGGCAGAAAAAAATTGTGGAATTTAAAGTCGATGGACAGCAACTATTTTTCTCGTCCTACAAAAAATAATATGACAGACCACGCTCAGCGTAAACAGCGTTAACAGGATAAAGAGAGGCAGACATGACGACCAGTTTTAACATGAATGGCAAGACAGTGACCTGTGATTCAGCGGAAGATACCCCGCTGCTATGGGTGATCCGTGACGAGCTTGGCCTGACCGGCACCAAATTTGGCTGCGGTGCGGCATTGTGCGGCGCCTGCACGGTACATCTGGATGGCGCCGCGGTGCGCTCCTGCCAGACCCCGCTGGCAACTGTGGCAGGCAAATCTGTGGTGACCATCGAGGCGCTCTCGGTCGACAATTCTCACGTATTGCAAAAAGCCTGGATTGCCCATGATGTGCCGCAGTGCGGGTACTGCCAGTCCGGGCAGTTGATGAGTGCGGCGGCTTTGCTGGCGACCAATACAAGCCCCAGTGACGCCGATATCGATAATGCCATGAGCGGCAATATCTGCCGTTGCGGCACTTATCCGCGGATTCGTGCAGCGATTAAAACGGCCGCTGCCGCATTGCGCACACCTACCTAATCAGTAACGATAGCGCAGTGTCCAAGCGGTTTTTAGGGCAGCCATGCCTGGTAATCCATTTGGATGGTGCGTGTTATCTTGCGCCTTTGAGAAGCAACATTAATGGATAGTCTTGATCTGGAAGTCTTGAAAACTTGTGCGCTATGGCTGCAGGCAGGGCGGCAGTGCGAACTGGTGACAGTTGTAAAAACCTGGGGTTCCAGCCCGAGGCCGCAAGGTGCCATGTTGGCTATTTGTGAGGACGGAAAGGTAGTTGGATCAGTGTCTGGTGGATGCATCGAAGATGACCTGATTGCCCGCGTCCGCAGTGAAGGAATCACGCGCCAGTTACCCGAATTGGTGACTTATGGCATCAGTGCCGATGAAGCGCATCGCTTTGGCTTACCGTGCGGCGGTACGATACAGCTGGCACTGGAGCCATTGTCGGAAAAAAGTCGGATTGCTGAATTACTGCAGCGTCTTAGTCAGCATGAACTGCTGCTCCGGCGACTGGATCTATGCTCCGGCAACGTGACTCTGTCGCCTGCTACGGCGGACATGAATTTGACGCTGTCAGATTCTGCTTTGCTCACCGTGCACGGCCCGCGCTGGCGCTTGCTGATTATCGGTGCCGGTCAGTTATCACGCTTTCTGGCAAGTATTGCGCTCGGGATGGAGTATCAGGTGACAGTCTGCGATCCGCGTGAAGAGTATCGTGATGGCTGGCAAGTGCCTGGCGTGCAGTTAGTGCATGCGATGCCCGATGATCTGGTTCTGGCCATGCAGCTAGATAGCCGCAGTGCCGTATTAGCGCTGACCCATGATCCGAAACTAGACGACCTGGCGCTGATGGAGGCATTGAAATCACCGGCATTTTATGTCGGTGCCATCGGCTCGCGCGTGAATAATGCCAAACGCCGCGAACGTCTGAAACAGTTCGACGTGAGCGACGCCGAACTGGCAAAACTGCATGGCCCGGTGGGCCTCTATATCGGTAGCAAAACGCCGGCGGAAATTGCGATTTCTATTCTGGCCGAAATGACGGCAGTGAAAAACCATGTGAACGTGCCGGCCGAACTTCAGGTGCAGCATGCCAAGAGCCTCAGCCGGTAAGCCTGGCTTGTCTGGGCATCGTTCTGCCAGACGCAACATGAGACCGGCTAAAGCTGAGTTTTAGTCGGTTTTCGCCTGGGCTTTCCTAGGATTTTGCCCATTTAGCTCCGATTCGTGTCTGAATTCGCGTAAAATTCCACCCAATATCAATTGGGCAGGGGAATGGCATGAGTATCAAATCAGATAAATGGATCCGTCGTATGGCACAAGAACACGCCATGATAGAACCGTTCTCTCCGGGGCAGGTACGTGAAGAAAACGGTCAGAAGATTGTCAGCTACGGCACGTCTTCTTATGGTTACGATATCCGCTGCGCCGACGAATTCAAAATTTTTACCAATATCAACAGCACGATCGTCGACCCGAAAAATTTTGATGAAAAATCTTTTGTCGATTTCAAAGGCGATGTGTGCATCATCCCGCCAAACTCGTTTGCACTGGCGCGCACCATTGAGTACTTCCGCATTCCACGCAGCGTCTTGACGATTTGCCTCGGAAAATCCACTTACGCTCGCTGCGGCATCATCGTCAATGTCACGCCGTTTGAGCCTGAGTGGGAAGGCTATGTGACGCTGGAATTCTCCAATACTACCCCATTGCCGGCTAAAATTTATGCCGGTGAAGGCTGTGCTCAGGTCTTATTTTTTGAGAGCGATGAAATCTGCGAAACGTCTTATAAAGACCGCGGCGGCAAGTATCAGGGCCAGCGCGGAGTCACCTTGCCCAAGGCCTGATGTAAGCTGAACCCTGACTATTCTGCCATTCTTGAGACGATACAAGCGGAAGTGCAGCCTTGTTGTCTCAGGGAAAAGTCGCTTCGTATATCCCGCAGCTTTCGACGCTATCGCCCCGGCATTTTGGCATGGCCGTGTATTGTCTTGATGGGCGTACTTTTTCCACCGGTGATGCGCAGCAAAAATTTTTGCTGCAAAGTGTGACTAAACTGTTTGCTTTAGCCCTGGCGTTTTCGCGTGAAGGTGACGGGATCTGGAGTCGGGTAGGGCGCGAGCCTTCGGGTAAGCCGTTTAATTCGCTGGTGCAGTTGGAGTACGAACGTGCTATCCCACCTAAGCCCTTCATGAATGCCGACGCCCTGGTGATGAGCGATATTTTGTCGACCCGCTTTGTGCAGTCCGATATCGCGGTTCTGCAGTTTGCCCACAGCGTTGCCGGTGAGACCGCTATCGATTTCGATTTTGCCGTCCCCAGACTGCGCGCGCGACTGCGCACCGCAACTATGCGATCGCTCATCTGATGAAAGATTTCGGTCATCTGCATAATCCCGTCGATACCGTGATCGATAGTTATTGTCGTCAGTGTTCGATTACGATGACTTGCGCTGAACTGGCCAAAGCCGGCAGTTTTTTAGCTCAGCATGGCACAATACCCTGGAACGGCGTCGAGATACTCGGCCGCAGTTCAGTCAAGCGCCTGAACGCCCTGATGTTAATTTGCGGTACTTATGATGCCGCCGGAGATTTTGCCTATAAAGTGGGATTGCCGGCCAAAAGCGGTGTCGGTGGCGGCATATTGGCGCTGGTGCCAAGGACATTGGCAGTGGTTGTCTGGTCGCCGGGGCTAGATGCTACCGGAAATTCTCTGGCCGGCACCTATGCGTTAGAACGCTTTACCACCTTGACTGCACGTTCTATATTCTGATCCTGCCGGTGCCAGCGGTATTGCCCATGTGCATATGTTCACGTGTACCGGGCTGTACCTCTTATCTCATGCCCGCTAACCAGAACGACAAGTCAACATCTGAGTAGGTTGACGGCCTCCGCATGGCGCCACATGGGCTAACTCATGAAGCCGATATTTCTGATAGTGAAGTTAGTAATGTTCGGAAAAACGTCATTAATTTGGGTCGGGCTCAAACCAAACCAATTGGCCAGTGTCGCGCCATACTGATCGACTGAAAATTGGGGCAGCAGGCTGCCTGAACCGACATCCTGACTATGTTTCAAACCGGTAACAGGGAAATCGCCATAAATGTTTTTGCCCTTGACTGCGCCACCGACAATAAAGTGATGCGAACCCCAACCGTGATCGGTACCATCGCCGTTACTGGTGAAGGTACGGCCAAAATCCGACGCCGTAAACAAAGTGACCTGATTGCGGACATCAGTTCCCTGCAGATTCGCCATCGAGGTGTCGAAGTAGGCAATCGCATGGGCTAATTTTGCCATCAGGTCAGCTTGCGTGGTGCGCTGAAAATCGTGTGTATCAAAGCCGCCCATACTGACAAAAAATACCTGACGTTGCGCCCCGAGAGCACTACGACCGGCAATAATCCGTGCCACGGTTTGCAATTGCACCGCGAGCGCATTGGTCGCCAGTAAACCCGTATTGGGGTTGGTATATTGGCCTGGATTCGGTACACCGCCAGGACCTGCCGCTGCCATCGAAGGACTTAATAAACTTTGGGCTGAAATCGAACGTCCGGTGATTGCTGCATGCTCTTTGCGGAACAGGTTAACATTGTCAGCCGTGATGATGGATTTTAGTGGATTCGCTCCGGCAGGAGCCCCAAACAAAGTCCCGGACAGGCTGCCCACTGGTACCGCGCCGGATGCACTGACCTGATATTGATTCACTGTTTTTCCCGCCAGAAAAACCGCGTTGCCCGATGCCGAGATAGAGGTGAAAATCGGGTTGGCATTGTTCGCTGCCATCAGATCCCCCATCCGGCCGCCCCAACCGTACGCCGCGCCTTCCGGCGCATAGGCTTGCCACAACGACTGCTGGTCATTGTGAGAAAATAATTTCGGTGGTAGACGGACACTGGCTGCCTTGTATTGTGTCAGGGTGGTCGGCATGATCAGCGGCCCCACATTGCTAATGATGGCAGCGCGATTGTTGTCAAACAAATTTTTCAATTCGGCCAGATTCGGATGTAATGCAAAGCTACGTCCGGTCTGGCTGCTAAGGGGGCTAATTGGCAACACGCCGCCCGGCGCGCCCACCGCAGGCAGCGCGATAGAGCCCGCTTCGCTGGTGGTGCGTACGTTCAGATATTGGGTCCATGAGGTGCTGTCGGTGGCTAATACGGTATTGGCATGGTCATTGGCGCCAAACATAAACAGGCAGATCAGCGCTTTATAGTCGCCAGGCGCATTTTGTGCTGCCGCCGAGCCCATGGTGGCGAGATTAAGTGCGAATGGTGTGGCGGCGGCGCCGACCACTGAGAGCATGGAGGACATGCGCAAAAATTCGCGACGTGAGGCATTCATTTTATCAGTCATGGTCTTTTCAGCTTATTGCTGTACAAGGTATTCAGGGGAAGCCATGGTCAGAAAAATCGATAAATAAACGCGATTTTTTCTGGCGGTATCCGCGCTGGCTGCATTCGTGGCCGATATGCTGACAGAGTTGCTGGCGGCAAGTATCTGTGCGCGCAAAGCGCTGCTCATTTGGTTGGCCATCAGTAGCAAGTTAATCTGATCCAGGAGTTTCTCTGGCGTGTCAGCAAGTGGAATCAAATTACTGTAATCGGCCTTGACATCGCGCGCGGTACCGGTGCCGTTCGGTATCACGTCGCGCATGAAATTGAGGTAGCCGACAATCGATGTTTCGCCGGTAATCTGAAACTCAGGTGCGACCAGGTTGGCGCTGGCAAGACTGGTATTGGGCGGCAGGTAACCCGGCCGGTAGTAATTAAAGACCGAGGGTGCACGCATTGGTGTCTGTCCTAACCCGTTTAAGGGATCATCCAGATTCCCCATCAGGAAGCGACTTGAGGTAGATTTTGCGCCGAAGCTACGCATCCAGTTGGCCAACCTCAGTACCGGTTCACGCAGCTTACCGGCATTGGCATCGCTGATGTTGACATCGGCTCGTGCTTCTGTATCTAATAAGACCGCCTTAATCACTGCCTTCATGTCGCCACGCACACCCTGGCCATTGTTGGCAAAAGCTGCTGCTACGCGTGATACATATTGCGGGCTAGGGTTGCTTGTGACCAGGCGCTGGATAAGCTGTTTACCGATAAAGGGGCCGACATTGCTGTGATTGTATAAACGGTCCAGTGCGGTCTTCAGGCTAGCCTCCGGGCTGGCGCTGCTTTGTGCCGGAATTGTCACGCCCAGAAAGCTTTTTTCAGAAAGCGAGTGAAATTTCGGATAGCTTTGCATCGGCGTCCAATCCCGGTTGGCATCCGGAGTGCCGCCATAAAAACGCGTATCAGACTTGTCGGGGCCGGCCCAGCTCCAGCCGGTAAAGACTTTGGCTAAGCCGGTAATGTCGGTGTTGGTATAGGTTTCGATGGCTTTTCCATTGGCCTGCTTTGGGCTGCCGTCCTGATTGAGTTCAATCAGACCTATGGTAAACAGCTGCATGACTTCCCGCGCATAATTTTCATCAGGTACCCGGGTGCCTGATTCTTTTTGATTGCGCATCGAGGTCAGGTAAATACCCATCATCGGATGCAGGGTAACGGCTTCCAGCAAGTTGCGGTAGTTTCCAAAAGCGTTGGCGGCGAGCATGTCGTAATACGAAGCAACGCCGCGCGGATAATTATTGACGTTGCTGTCAAGATAAGAGACGACAAAAATTTGCGAAAGGGCGTAGCTGACGCGCTGTCGTAACTGATCGTCGCCATTCGTTGCTTGCTGCCAGAATGATTCAAAAAATTGGTTTTGACTTAAGCTCGCTCCCGCTGGCAGACTGGGAAGAATGCTGTCCATATAGCTGCGATGTAATTTTTGTGGCTGGGTAAATTGATTGTCTATCCATGTGCTATAGCCACTGTTCACAAGCTTGCTGATATCGCCGGCGGTGGCACCGAAACTGGCTTGCGCCAGCAGGCGTGCTGCCTGGGTCGCGCTGGGAGGAGGGCTCGGTATCGTCGTCCCGCTATGGTCGCTTGTTACGGGAGCGGTGCCAGATCCACTGCCGCCGCAAGACGTGAGCAAGAATAAAAAACTCGCAGCGGTCGTCAACCGTTTAGATGACTCGAACATAGTGTATCTCTGTAGAAATAGGAGTAAAAATATTTCTTGAAAATAACACAAATGAGAGACTTTGACTAAATCTGAAATGTTACTTTTGGTAAGCGTGGCTGGTTTTGGCAGTCTTTGGCAGTCTAATCGAGCTCGACCAGGGTTTGATGTACAAACGCCGAAAGTACCAATTTTGACTGTGTCGGCACATCGACAAATTCAAAACCATGACGGTATTCGTCAGCATTTTCGGTCGGAGTAAGCGAGCGCAAGATCATGTTTAAGGTAAGAAATTCATCGTTTCCGGCAGCTTTTACTTTAAATTTAATGACGCCGGTATCATTTTTTTGCCCCAGGGGTCTTTTAATAATCCCTGAAGCACCACCCATACTCAAGTCACTTAAAGTGGCCGCCGCTGTTTGCTCTGGCGAGCCAATAGTGACTGAGGCAATGATTTTGACCGTGGCACGTGAGCCTTGCCGTATCGTCGTACAGCGCACTATTTTTGGGTAGGACAGGTGTAAGTAGGGATGCGGTGAAAACACTGACTTGAGTGCGGAGGCAGTAAATGCATAGGCTTTTTTACCTGGAAAAGTGCGTACGATGAATGTCTGGCCATCTCTGATCAGTTCGACCTTGCCGTCGACCATGGGAGGCGTTACGAGAATCGATTTGTTCTTCACGAATCCTATCAATTTTACCGTGTAGCGTATGGATGCATTATCGTGCACCTGCAAATAAAAGGTCTCACCGACATACCAATGCACGCTGTCCAGATCCAGCATGATGGTTTCTTTATGTTGTTCTTGTGGTTTTTCAGCCGGGGAAGTTGTCACTGCGTTGACTCTTGGTAAAGGCGCAGTGGCAATGGGCGATGCTGTGACTACAGGGGGGGCTTTCGCTGGCTGTGCACTTGTATCGAAACAATAGCCGTTTTCAATGAGGTCTTCAAGTTGCCGCTGGTTTTCAATAATGGCACCTGTGGGGAGTAAAAGGTTACCCCAGGCGTCATAGATAGCCCATGGCGCCGCAGTCCCAAAGCTCAGCGCACTTTTTTTAATTGGTATCAATGTATCTAACTCGGTCATTTTCTACCTTTGCAACTATTTCCAAATAAGAAGCGATTGTAATCTAAAAAACCGCAACGAAAATATACCTGGTTATTCCACAGGAAAAAAGCGCCTGACCCATGATTTGAGTGTCAAGCGCTTTCTTATTTGAGACTTTATATCGTGGTTTATTTAATATTTTCTGCGCCAAGCCGGACGCAATCTACGAAGTAGCCGCGTTTGCCGTCAACTTCTGCTTTGACCAGTCCGTGGCAGTCTGTTTCAAAGCCAGGAAATTGCTCGTTGAAGCTGCGTACAAACTTGAGGTAATCAACAATGGTTTTATTAAACCGTTCACCGGGAATAAGAAGTGGAATGCCAGGTGGGTAAGGTGTTAATAAAATAGCGGTGACGCGGCCTTCAAGATCATCAATCGATACCCGATCCAGTTCACGATGCGCCATCTTAGAAAAAGCGTCTGAGGGTTTCATTGCCGGTTGCATGTCGGATAAATACATTTCCGTAGTCAGACGTGCGACATCATGCGATTTGTAGACTTCATGAATTTTCTGGCAAAGGTCTTTCAGGCCTTCACCTTCATAGCGCGGGTTGGCCGCAGCAAATTCCGGTAAAATCCGCCACATTGGCTGGTTTTTATCGTAATCATCTTTAAATTGTTGCAATGCAGTTAATAAGGTATTCCAGCGACCTTTGGTGATACCGATCGTAAACATGATAAAAAATGAATACAGGCCGCATTTTTCAATGATAACGCCATGTTCGGCAAGGTATTTGGTGACAATGGACGCTGGGATACCGGTCTCACCGAATTTACCCTGCAGCGATAAACCTGGCGTCACAATGGTTGCCTTAATGGGATCGAGCATATTGAAATTCGGTGCCAGCTTACCAAAACCATGCCAGTCATCTTCGGCATGGATGATCCAGTCTTCGCGCGAGCCCATTCCATCTTCTGACAGGGTTTCCGGACCCCATACCTGGAACCACCAGTCTTTGCCCCACTCCTGATCCACTTTGCGCATGGCGCGCCTGAAATCCAGCGCTTCCAGGATGGATTCTTCCACCAATGCAGTGCCACCCGGTGCTTCCATCATCGCTGCGGCGACATCGCAAGAGGCAATGATGGCGTATTGCGGTGATGTCGATGTGTGCATCAGGTAGGCTTCGTTAAAACTGTCTTTATCGAGTTTCACCGTTTGTGATTCACGTACCAGGATTTGCGAAGCTTGCGAGATACCTGCGAGCAGTTTATGGGTAGACTGGGTAGAAAAAATCATCGACTTCTTGGCGCGTGGTCTGTCCTTGCCGATCGCATGCATGTCTTGGTAGAAATTATGAAAAGTGGCATGTGGCAACCATGCCTCGTCAAAATGCAAGGTGTCGATTTCCCCGTCCAGCATTTCTCTCAGGGTTTCTACGTTGTACAGTACACCATCATAAGTTGATTGCGTGATGGTCAGAATACGCGGCTTCTTGTTTTTGGCTTCGCGTGCGAATGGGTTGGCCTCGATTTTTTTGCGGATACTTTCCATTGAAAATTCTTCCAGCGGAATTGGTCCGATAATGCCCAGATGATTGCGCGTAGGCATCAGAAAAACGGGAATTGCGCCGCACATAATAATCGAGTGCAAAATAGACTTATGGCAATTGCGATCAACCACAACGATGTCGCCCGGAGCCACGGTTGAGTGCCACACCATTTTATTGGAAGTGGAGGTACCGTTGGTCACGAAGTAGCAATGGTCAGCATTAAAAATACGCGCGGCATTTCGCTCGGATGCAGCAACCGGGCCGGTATGGTCGAGCAGTTGACCTAATTCTTCCACTGCATTGCAAACGTCGGCGCGCAGCATGTTTTCACCAAAAAACTGGTGAAACATTTGGCCAATAGGGGATTTTAAAAAAGCCACGCCACCGGAATGCCCCGGGCAGTGCCACGAGTAAGATCCATCGTTGGCGTAGTGCACCAGTGCGCGAAAAAACGGTGGTGCCAAACTGTCTAAGTAAGATTTCGCTTCGCGAATGATGTGGCGTGCGACAAACTCCGGCGTGTCTTCAAACATGTGAATGAAGCCATGTAATTCGCGCAAAATATCATTAGGAATATGACGGGAAGTGCGCGTTTCTCCGTACAGATAAATCGGGATGTCCGCGTTTTTGTAGCGAATCTCTTCCACAAATGCGCGCAGCGGTTTTAAGGCCAGATCACTCTCTTCGTCAGAGCCGGTACCGAATTCTTCATCATCAATCGACAAGATAAAGGCAGATGCACGGGATTGTTGCTGTGCGAATTGGGATAAGTCACCGTAACTGGTGACGCCCAGAACCTCCATACCTTCTTTTTCCATGGCATCTGCAAGTGCGCGGATGCCAAGGCCGGAGGTGTTTTCGGAACGAAAATCTTCGTCAATGATAACGATGGGGAAGCGAAATTTCATGGAAGTCTCCAAAAAAGCTTGTTACACGGGAGCGGGAGACGCCTGGGCAAGTTAACTCAACCGCTTGCGCGCCGAAAAATTCAAAGAAACGAATTCTCTCAGATATGGGGAGCAATATGTAAAAAAATAGGCTCAAACTATATCAAGTTTTGAAAATGCCATCTTGTTGTCAT
>JBBQNW010000046.1:0-15289 GCA_038330335.1 Burkholderiales bacterium
CGATCAACTTAATATCGCCCTGATCTCAATCGACCCGTCGCGCCGTAAATCCGGCGGTGCCTTGCTGGGCGACCGTATCCGCATGAACGCCATCAACCCGTGGAAGAACGGCCTGAATGTGTTCATGCGCTCGCTGGCCACGCGTGAAGCCGGTTCTGAAATCTCGCAAGCGCTGCCCGATGTGATTGCCGCCTGCAAGGTCGCCGACTTTGATCTGGTGATCGTCGAAACCTCGGGGATAGGCCAGGGCGATGCCGCTATCGTGCAGCATGTAGATTTGAGTTTATATGTGATGACGCCGGAATTCGGCGCGCCGTCGCAACTGGAAAAAATCGACATGCTCGATTTTGCCGACTTTGTCGCCATCAATAAATTTGATCGTAAAGGCTCGCAAGACGCTTTGCGTGATGTTGCTAAGCAATATCAGCGCAACCGCGAACTGTGGTCGAAAAAGCCTGACGAGATGCCGGTCTATGGCACCCAGGCCTCGCGTTTTAACGACGACGGCGTGACGGCGTTGTACCAGGGGCTGTTGCCGGCGCTGGCCGAACGCGGTTTGCACGTGATTCCTAGCAAATTAACGGCCATCGCCTGTAAATTTTCCAGCGGCAAAAACGTCATCGTGCCGCCGGCGCGCAGCCGCTATCTGGCCGAGATTGCCGACACCGTGCGCCATTACCACAAGCACACCGGCAAGCAAGTCATCCTGGCGCGTGAACGTCAGCAATTGCAAGAAACCCGGCGCATGCTGGCCAAGGCGCATCAAGAGAATAAAGGGGCAGACCTCTTCGAGAGTGTGGATAGTCTGATTGCCGAGCGCGATAGCCACCTTGATAGCGAAGCCAAAAAACTGGTCGCCATGTGGCCGGACATGCAGGCGGCCTACGCCGGCGACGAATACGTAGTCAAAATCCGCGACAAAGAAATCCGTACTCAGCTCACGCAATACAGCCTGTCCGGCACCAAAATCCGCAAGGTGGCGTTGCCGCGCTTTGTCGATCACGGTGAAATTTTGCGCTGGTTGAAGATGGAAAACGTCCCTGGCTCCTTCCCGTTCACGGCCGGCGTGTTTGCCTTCAAACGCGAAGGCGAAGACCCAACCCGCATGTTTGCCGGTGAAGGCGACCCGTTCCGTACCAACCGCCGTTTTAAACTGGTGTCGCAAGGCATGGACGCCAAGCGCCTTTCGACCGCCTTTGATTCCGTTACCCTGTACGGTGCTGACCCGGCAATCCGCCCTGATATTTACGGCAAGGTCGGCAATTCCGGGGTATCAGTGGCGACCCTGGAAGACATGAAAGTCTTGTACGACGGCTTTGATCTGTGCGACCCGACCACCTCGGTTTCGATGACCATTAACGGCCCGGCACCGACGATACTGGCGTTCTTCATGAACACTGCCATCGACCAGCAAATGGATAAATTCCAGCTCGATAACAAGCGTGCGCCGACAGCAGACGAAGCCGCCAAGATCAAAGCCTGGGTATTAATGAACGTCCGCGGCACAGTGCAAGCCGATATCCTGAAAGAAGACCAGGGGCAAAACACCTGCATCTTCTCGACCGAGTTTTCGCTCAAAGTGATGGGCGATATTCAAGAGTATTTTGTGCATCACCAGGTGCGCAATTTTTACTCAGTCTCGATCTCCGGTTACCACATCGCCGAAGCCGGTGCCAACCCGATTTCTCAACTGGCCTTTACGCTGTCCAACGGTTTTACTTTTGTCGAAGCCTATCTGGCACGCGGCATGCACATCGACGATTTCGCCGCCAACCTGTCGTTCTTCTTTTCGAATGGCATGGACCCCGAATACACCGTATTGGGCCGGGTCGCACGCCGCATCTGGGCCATTGCTATGCGTGACAAATACGGCGCCAATGACCGCAGCCAAAAACTCAAATACCATATCCAGACCAGCGGGCGCAGTCTGCATGCGCAAGAGATCGACTTCAACGATATCCGCACCACGCTGCAAGCCCTGATCGCCATCTACGACAACTGCAATAGCCTGCACACCAACGCCTACGATGAAGCCATCACCACGCCGACTGATGAATCAGTACGCCGCGCCCTGGCGATACAACTCATCATCAACCGCGAATGGGGCCTGGCCAAAAACGAAAACCCGATTCAGGGCAGCTTCATCATTGAAGAGCTGACCGATTTGCTGGAAGAGGCCGTGATGCAAGAGTTTGAACGCATCGCCGAACGCGGCGGCGTGCTGGGTGCGATGGAAACTGGCTACCAGCGCGGTAAGATTCAGGAAGAATCCATGCACTACGAACACCTGAAACACGACGGCACCCTGCCTATCATCGGCGTCAATACCTTCCGCAATCCGAAGGCCGGCGACACCCCGCAAAAGATAGAACTGGCCCGTTCTACCGATGAAGAAAAGCAATCGCAATTAGCCCGCCTGGCCGATTTCCACAGCCGCCACGCCGACCTCGCTCCACCAGCGCTGGCAGCACTGCAGCAAGCGGCGATCAACGATGAAAACGTCTTCGAAAAACTGATGGAGGCCTCAAGAGTCTGCTCGTTAGGGCAGATCACCACGGCGCTGTTTGAAGTCGGCGGGCAGTACCGCAGAAATATGTAATACCCAGGCTGCGCCATGCGCACCAGGCAAAAAACACCAGGACAAGTTCCTGGTGTTTTTTCACTTATACTTAAGCAGTCCAAGCACCTCCGCATTTTCACGCTAAATATGGTGATTATGAAATAACGATAGAGATTTTGAGTGGTGTCGTCAGCGGAACGTTTCCTAAACGCGCTTTGCGTCACGTTATTGAGTGGTATGAACTTCATAAAGACGAACTGCTCGCTGATTGGATGCTCTGCGAACAGAATCAAATGCCAAAATCTATTGCCCCGCTGGAGTAAATAATTATGCTGCATATCACTCGTACTCATTATGTAAAAGAGTACACCATAGCCGTGACATTTAATGATGGTCGTGAAGGCGAAGTTGATCTGAGACCTATCTTAGACAAGGGTGTGTTTCAATCCTTGCAGGATGTGGCCTTATTTTCCCAGGTGCATATTGAGCCGGAGCTAGAGACTGTCGCCTGGCCCAATGGTTTGGATATCGCACCAGAGTTTATCTATTTTTCTGCATTCAAAAATGACCCCCAGCTTCAGCCGCAATTTAAGTCTTGGGGATATATCGCCTAGCCTTAAAAAGAATCTGGGCTCGCATTGGTTTTTTTAAATGTTGACGTGTTAAAACTGATTCCCGTTTTCAAATCGCACATCGCGCCTATTTATGGATAGTTGCGGGCACATGGCGCTTAATAGTGATTCAGTAGTGAGCATCGTTAGAAAAGCTTCCACTTCAGGCAAGCCCATTTCCAAATGGATGACGTAAGCCGCACCAATGAATGAAAAATCGAATCCAGCGAATCCAGTAAACGTACATTTTTCGGTCGATCAACTGTAATGCTGATAGTCCGGGCGTTGCCTGACTTGGCCAGGCAATCAGAGGTTTTTTTGGAGTGATTTTTTGTCTATTTGCCTATAGTGCATGTATGATCTGTATATGCAAATAACCCCTTTATCTATCAGGGTTTCAAGGGATTTGAAACAAATTGTTTTTTATTTAATTGTCGGTTATTGTTGCATTTTGCCAAGTTAAAACACGTTAGATTACGGCGTATCTTCCGTAAATAATCAATAAAAATATAATTTAAAAGGAAAAATCAATGAAGATAATAATTATTATTGGAACTTTAGTTTTGACGGGTTGTGCGTCAAATTCAGGCGTGACAAAAATTGGACAGGATACGTTCACGGTTTCTCGCCAGGCTGCCACAGGTTTTTCTGGTTCCGGGACGCTTAAATCCGAAGCATTTCAAGAGGCAAACCAATATTGTGAAAAGTTAGGCAAGAACTTGCAGGTGATCAATACTGAAGAGGCTAAACCACCTTATATATTTGGGAACTATCCAAAAGCTGAAGTCCAGTTTATGTGTCTTAACGAAAAGGATGTCGAATTAAATCGTCCTAAATTAAAACAAGCAGCTAATACTGTAATTGAAGTTAAAAAAGACATTCATATAAAAGATGAATCAGTTAAGGCTAAGGATATTTATTCAGAGTTACTAAAATTAGACGACTTACGGAAAAAGGGCATTATCAACGAAGCTGATTTCGAAGCACAAAAGAAAAAACTACTAAATAGTGACTAAAAGTAATTAAAAAAAGGGTCATAAGAAAAAAGTCAGGTCTTGCGTTGACGTATTTCATATCCCAATATAAGAAATCCCGCGCTCGCAACGCCGTCCAATAGCAAAAGCATGGGTTCATTATGCTGAAGAATATCCATCACCGCAGCCGGCGATGGTTGCCGCATTTGCTGACGGAGATTTTACCTTGCAAGAAATTGCGAGGCACTTTGACGTGCATTATTCAACGGTGAGCCGGGCGGTGAAAAAGTCTGAGATTGGTGCTTGATATTGCAATGCGAGCCCAGTCTTTTTTTGCCGCCTTTTTCCAAAGGATTTAAAACAAATTGTTTTTTATTTAATTGTCGGTTATCGTTGCCGCCTGTCAAATTAAAACACTTAGGTCCCAGGATATGCGCCAGATGACTTCCAAAGCTCTCGCTTCAGTCTGTCTCGTTATCGCAGCGGGTTTGGCGTACGCGGATGGCGAGCGTGGCTCGCTTGGTTTTTCGGTGAATGTGGATGGCGAAGGTTTCTTCCTCAATCCTACACTCAAGTCAGTGACCATCGTTTCAGTGCCCAAGGGCGCGCCGGCCGCCAACGCAAGTATCGCCGCCGGTGACATGATCACCGAGGCAGAAGGCCGCGTCATTGCAGGTTCTAAGGGCCGCGAGCTCGAATCGCTCATGAAGGTCTCCGTGGGACAGTCGCTCCACCTAAAGCTCAAGCGGCCGAACGGCGAGGAATACTCGGCCGTCCTAGTCGCAGTTCCTAGAGGGCCAAAGCCGTGATGCTAGAACCTCAATCTTCGTTCGAGGTGATGTCCCAAATGCCACTTCGCGCCCTTTGCTCCGCGCCTTAACTCAAACCTTAACGTTCACAACCAAAAGACGTGAAGATGACGTTATTGTAAAAATATCTGCTTCATTTGCTCAGGCAATCTGTGCAAAGTATCGATAGCTCATCGCCTAGCCTTGTCATTGAATGAATACGCAGAAATGTACACCGGCCAAAATATAGCGATGGCGCCACCGTACCGCGCTGTGCGGGTTTGTGAATAAAGTCAGAAATCAATCTTGGAATTTTGCAACTGACCTTGGTTTTGCTACTTTGCGGGAAGAGTTGCCTTGTCCATTGTCAGAATAATGCCCCAAAAAAAATTATAACGGTCGCGAACCTCTGCTCAATTTGCTGGTAGAGATGAGGCAGACCTTCGGCAGGGACGAGTTCACTGCTGAATGTCACGGCTTAGTGTCATGGGTTAATGTCGTTCAAATAATGTCCAAATATGGTTCAGACAATGCTGTCGTCTTTATAGCTACCGACTGAGGCTTGTATGACTTCTTGCGCGATGGCGGTTTCTTGTTCGGTATTGGTTTGTGCCACCAGCACAAATTGTCCGCTGGCGATGGCGTCGCCAATCAGCGTCGATAGCCAGCTTTGTTTTTCTCCGATGACCGGGGTAGCGCCATTTTCTTTTTTCATTGCTCCTGCGGCTGCGCCGATCAAGCCGCCCAGACTGGCGCCCCAGCCCAGCATGACCAGCGGTGCAATCAAAGGGCTGGCGATAAATAAACTGACATTGGCCGCGACCAGAGCCACTTGCGCCAACGCACCTAAGCCGGTGCCAACCGCGGTGCCGATACTGCCATCGACCAGAATGTCTTTTAAGGAAGCATCACTGCCAGCTTCGGCGGGCGCCTGGGGTGGCGTCGATGCATGGGGTGGCGGTGCGCTTACGCTGGTGTCGAATATTTGTAATTGCTCGCGCGTTAGCCCCCGGGCAACGAGCGCAGCTAGTGTTGCTTCCGCTTCATTGCGCTTTGCAAAAAAACCAGATACGTGATGACGATAGATGTCCATGTTGTTCTCTTTTTAATGTCGTCGTTGATGTAATTGCCAGCATCAACGACGGTGAAGGTTTGGGTTTAAGGACGAATGTAGTTGAGATTAGTTGTGCTTAGTTAGGTTTAGTTAGGTTTAGTTAGGTTTAGTTAGGTTTAGTTAGGTTTAGTTAGGTTTAGTTAGGTTTATTTAGGCTTAGTTAAGTTTAGTTAGGTTTATTTAGGCTTAGTTGAGCGTAATTAGTCTTACTTATGCTTCGCCTTACTTCGGACGTGGTCGTGATAAATGGGCCTGGCTTGCCTGCAAGCGCCCGCCACGTAACTCGATGATGGCCTTGGCAACGGCACGGGCCACATTGCGCGTTTCTTCCTGGATTGCACTATCTTCATCCAGCGCCTGGTGGCTGCTGGCATACGGTTGGTAGTAGCCGATATAGCGGCTGAGGCGGGCCAGTGTTCCGGCGTCGATCAGCCCCATCCAGTCTAGCCAGTCAGACAAGGCGCGCCGTGCCTCATCCACACCGCCGACGTCACCGTGCACGACCAGGCCATAGGCGCGCCCCGCCAGATGCTGCGGATATGACCAGCCTTCCATCTCCAATGCTTTTGCCTTGGCAGCTTTTTTGCCAGAGGTTGAGGTCGGGTCAGGGTTGCCGCCGTCGGCGCATACCAGACGGTCTATCATCAGCTTTAAGGGACTGGGGCTTTGGTACCAATACACCGGGGTGACGATGATGACCGCGTGCGCAGCAGTCCAGCGCTCGTAAATTTCGGCCATCCAGTCATTGGTTTGATTTAATGCATGATTGGGGTAACAGCTGCAGGGCCAATGACATAAGGGCATGGCGGTAGAGACGCAGCCTTTGCATGGGTAAATATTACGGCCGTATTCTGAGGTAAGTAAGCTCAGGTCAAGTACGTCGGGCACGACGCCGGCTTGCTCCAGTGTCTGTTTGGCGATTTGCAGCAGCCGGAAACTCTTGGACATCTCGCCCGGGCAAGTGCCGTCGTTACGTGCAGAACCGCAAATGAGTAATGCTTTGGCCGGGGTAGACGGTTCAGCCCAATGCGCTTGTGCCTCGGCGAGGCGGTGTTTGGTCGCTATCCATTCAGTCGATAATTCATACTCCGGGTCGGCATAGCCAGCGCCCGCTTTCTGGGTGAACGGTGCTTTACGCCCCTCATCGTAGGCTTGCCAGGCGATTTCTTCGAGTCGGGTAATGGATAATTGTTCCGGCGCAAACGCCGGGTCGGCGAAGCTGGCGCGAAATCGCACGCCAAACTCTATGCGTGTCAGTTGATGCTGCGCCTGACCGGTGCGTATTACTATGGGCTTAGCCTGGGTATTCGTCTTGTCTAACCCGGAGGGCGGAAAACTCTGCATGGAATACTCCTTCGATAGCGCGTTGGTAGCATCAGATCTGGTGTACCCATTTCTGATTTTGCCAGCCTAATCGAAGGCGCAAGAGTGCTCTGTGCGTTGCCCAACAGATGGCAGCATGTTGATTGCTACCCCTGCTCAGTTGTGACTTCAATGACTAAAAACTGCCACTATAATATCTACCAAGGGCTCTAGGAGCGGGCACATGGCTGACTCTGTTTGCCTGGGTGAAACGGTTACTGAGAACGCGATATTTATTTGCCAGAAATGACGGGGAGGGCAGGGCGCGGTGTGTTACCGAACAGACGTTCAAGCGCCTCAAAACGACAATGTGGCCAATATGCGGCTACATTGCAGTCAAAATACCGCCATCATGCGCCGTTGACCGGTATCGCCAAAAGACACCCTATGCCAGTGAATCTTACAAACTGTTTGGACAATGCCGGCAATGCCTGTTGGCGTATTTGCAATACCTTCAATATGTTCGACACCGTTAATACGCATCTGGAACTAGAAAGCGCCAGCTATTTCGCCGGCGATGTCCGGATGCTCAGCTAAGGAAAATGCCATGAACCCGATAGGATGGACTGCTGTAGGAACCGGACTTATAGTGGCCATCGGGTATGGGCTGAGCGCTTTCGGACGTGTGCAATGGCGCAGCGCCACACAGGCGCAACTGGCGTTGCTGGAAGCCGCCCGGGAGCCTGCGCGCCGCGATGGCCGCTATGACGAGCGCGAACTCGACGGCCTGCCCGCGCCAGTGCAGCGCTACTTCCGTGCAGTACTGAAACACGGCCAGCCCCTGATTGCCGCCGCCACCTTCGAGCTTGCCGGCACGATCAATATGTCGGCAACCGCTGATAACTGGAAACCTTTCACATCCAGGCAGTGGGCCATTACCCACCGCCCGGGCTTTCTTTGGAACGGCCGGGTGTCGATGCTGCCCGGCCTGGCCGCACACGTGCATGACAGCTACATCGCAGGCAGCGGCAGGCTGCATGCGGCGCTGCTGGGTCTGTTTACGCTGGCCCGGGTGCAGGGCGACGGTGAGATCGCCCGCGGTGAACTCATGCGTTACTTCGCCGAGATGGTGTGGTACCCGACTGCGCTGCTACCCAGCCAGGGGGTGCGCTGGGCGGCGGTCGATGACCATTGCGCGAATGCCACGCTGGTGGACGGCCCGATCAGCTTAAGCTTGCTGTTCCGATTCGATGAGGCGGGGTTGATCACGTCAGTACATGCCGACGCGCGCGGTTCCGGTGTGGGCAAGGACATGGTCATGCTGCCCTGGGATTGCAGCCTCTCTGACTATCAACTGCGCCACGCAATGATGGTACCCACCCGCGGCCAGGTCGGAAAAGGCGGTAAGCCCTATTTCGACGGTGAGCTGACCGCGCTGACCTACGAGTTCGCGCCATGACTTGGCGGTACGCAGTTCAGTTTGCCGTGCCGCTAGTATTGATGGCTAGCCTGCTGTGGCTGCCTGCGCGTACGGCTTTGGGGTGTATGGCACAGGATGTCGGCAACTCAGGCAACTCAGGCAACTCAGGCAGCACCGGCGAACTGCTGGCTGGTGAGCTACGAGCCATCAAGTTCAACCACCACTTTCCAGTGCGCGGCGACCGCATCGAGGCATCATGAGACGCAAAGCACCTTGGATCTTATTGGCTTCTTTGGCGTTCATACTGCTGGGCCTGACGCTGCTGGTAACGTGGCGCTTCGACCGCGACATGCAGCGCACATTTGCACACGCGGCACAGGGCAGCGTATTGCTGGCCACACGCTGCGGCCCTATCGAATACCAGGAGGCTGGCACCGGCGTGCCGCTACTTGCAGTGCATGGCAGTGGCGGTGGGCATGATCAGGGCATGGCTTTTGCCGGGCGATTGGCCGCGCAAGGCATCCGCGTCATCGCGATGTCGCGCTTCGGCTACCTGCGCACCCCCATGCCGGCCGATGCCTCCGCGGCGGCGCAGGCCGATGCGCACGTCTGCCTGCTCGACGCCTTGGGCATTCCCAAGGCGGCCATCGTGGGCGGCTCGGCAGGTGCGCCGTCGGCGTTGCAGATGGCCATCCGCCATCCAGATCGGGTGTCGGCATTGGTGTTGCTAGTGCCGCTGACCTACAAGCCGGCCACAGAATCAGATTCGGCACCAGCCATGGCGCCCTGGGTCGAGAGCACGATGATGACCCTGATCTCATCGGACTTTCTGTTCTGGGCGGCGCTGCATGTGGCGCGCGAGCAGGTCATTCAGCTGGTGCTCGCGACCCCGCCCGAGCTGCTCGCGCATGCCAGCCCGCCAGAGCGGGCGCGGGTGGACACCATGCTCAACAACATTCTGCCGGTGTCACTGCGTGCCGAAGGTTTGCGCAGCGACACCGCCGTCGGCAAGCACCTGTCGCCATCTCCTTTAGAGCTTATCCGTGTGCCGACGCTAGTCATCAGCGCCCGCGACGACCGCTACGGCACCTTTGCGAGCGCGCAGTACACGGCTGGCCAGATTGCCGGCGCGAAGTTCATTGGCTTCGACCAAGGCGGCCACACCTGGGTCGGGCATGACGATGAAGTGCTCGCGGCGATCCGTCAGCTGCTCTTGCCACCGGCCCGGCCATGAGGCCGCAGATGCCTTTATCAACCGGTGCCGGCGGGCATCGCTACGCGGCAGGCTCGGCAGCGTCGATATTGACGTTTTTTGCGCTGGCGTTCGCCTGGTCCTGGAGCTGCTGGTTGCTGGCACCGATGCTAAAGGCCGAACACCCGCTGGCCGCCACTGCGCTGTCATTGACCGGCGGCTTTGGACCTAGCCTGGCAGCGGTGGTTGTGATGGCACATGGGCGCGGCAGCGCTGGCTTGCGCGGCTGGCTGAGCCGATGCCTGCGCTGGCGCATAGGCTGGCGCTGGGTTCTGCTGGCATTTGTGTTTCCGGTGGTGTTCATGGGGCTGGCCGCGGCCGCCCACGTAGCGCTTGGTGGCAGCTTGCCGCCTTCACCGGCTGCCGGCCATGCGTGGCTGGCGGCTGCCAACTTCTTGCTCATCTTCCTGCTAGGCGGCCCGCTGGGCGAAGAGTTCGGCTGGCGCGGCTACGCCCTGCCGGCCTTGCAGGTGCGCTGGGGCTGGCGCAGCGCCAGTGTGTTGCTCGGTGTGATGTGGGCGCTCTGGCACCTGCCGCTGGTTTTCAGTGCGGGTAGCGTGCAGAGCCATTTGCCAATTGGCTGGTACGCGCTAAGCGTGATCGCTTCTTCGGTGCTGTTCGCATGGTTGTTCAAGCGCAGCCAGGGCAGCGTCGTACCGGTGCTGGTGCTGCACACCGCAGTCAATGCCTGGTCGATGATTATCCCGGTGATGGTACAACCGGACGGCAGCAATCTGCGACCGTTTCAGATCGTCGTCGGCATTCAAGTGCTGACGGCCATCGCGCTGCTGTTGCATGGCGAAAGAAACCCAAATAAGGCAATCGACAATGTATAAAAATTCGTTTCACACGAATGGCATTGGCTGACGACCCAGGCGTCGTCGCCAGCAAAACTGCGTCACCGTGGAAACCTTGACACTGAGCTTTGTTTTGCTGCGGCCAACAGATAAAACACCGTACCCAAATTACCTGTAGCTCATGCAATTGATACAGTTTTTCGCTAGACAGACAGAAGCGCTGATAACGCAAACGATCTATGATTTGATCCAACAGCTTGGGCGCAACAGCGTCGGCGTTGGTCGCCTTATGATAGGTTCTGTTGATGATACTTATGCTATCGGTGTAATAAAAAGTAGGATGCTGGGTACAGGTTTGCCAAGGATGCAAAGTTTTGCAAAGCTTTGCAAAAACATTGAAATAGATGTTTTTTATTTATCGTATATTTTGTTAATTTGCACTTGATATCAATTGCAATAAATTGGGCGTTAATGCCCGGAGAGGTGGCCGCCATGCTTACTCGAAGAGAATTTATTGTTTCCACATCGGTGACGATGGGCGGGTTAGCGACTCTGCCTTCATGCTCATCAGAAAGCAACACCGGCAGCTACGACCATGCCGTAAGCAGTACCTGGCGTCACTCTAAGGTGAGCGCTGGCGACCAGCCATTGCTGCTGCGTGAACTTGTGCGCTACGCGACCTTGGCACCGTCCAGTCATAACACGCAATGCTGGAAATTTCATCTGGAAGACCGGTCTATTTTGATCTCGCCCGATTTTTCGCGAAGATGCCCCGCAGTGGACCCGGATGATCACCACCTGTTCGTTTCTATCGGGTGTGCAAGCGAAAACCTGGTACAAGCGGCGCTCGCCAATGGGCTGAAAGGAAATCTCGTTTTTGATGATACTGCGCGTAACACGCTGCGGGTCGTACTGGAACCTACCAAAGCGGTCGCGACCAGCTTGTTTCAAGCGATACCGGAACGCCAGAGCACGCGCGCCGAGTACGACGGCAAGCCAATTTCCACCAGCGAGCTTAGGATGTTGGAAAGTGCCGGCCAGGGCAATGGCGTTCGGGTCATTCTTCTGACCGGGCGCGAGGCAATGGAACAGGTGCTGGAGTATGTGCTTCAGGCAAATACGGCGCAGATGCATGACCGCGCTTTCATCGAGGAACTGAAAGCATGGATACGTTTCAGCGCTCACGATGCAGTCCGGACGGCAGACGGACTGTACGCGGCATCGTCGGGGAATCCATCTGTGCCTTCGTGGCTGGGCAGCCCGCTGTTTAACTTGTTCTTCACGCCAAAGAGCGAGAACGACAAATACGCGAAGCATGTGCGCAGTTCGGCCGGGCTTGCGATTTTCGTTTCCGAGGCCCAGACCCGTGCGCAATGGATAGAAGTCGGACGTTGCTACGAACGCTTTGCGCTCCAGTCGGCGGCGCTGGGCATCCGCAATGCGATGCTCAATCAGCCGGTAGAAGTGGCGGCATTGCGGCCGCAGTTTGCCACTTTTCTCGGGGTAGGCGGGCGCCGGCCTGATTTGCTGGTTCGCTTCGGCCGTGGCCCGAAGTTACCGCCATCGCTGCGTAGACCGGTAGCCGCGGTGCTGATTTAGCGCTGATTTAGCAATGAGGTGACTAAACTTAGCGACGCAATCGATCAAGGCCGGGCTGCAAAAAAGCGGCGCGGCGTTCGCATTTCAATATGTTAAAAACAATCTTAAATTGTCAGAATGACTGGACTTCTGACGGGCATCAACACGACAGTATTTATTGGGGCGTCCGTAGGAATATGAGTGCTGGTCGAAAATGGATGAAAAAAATTTAAGCGTAACAAGGGATTTTTTCGGTCGCATCAATAAAGCCTCGTGGCCACAAAAGCCAGCGCACTCTGCATAGCGTAGTTGACCTCAGTCTACAACCTATGCCGCACGACCAAAAGAACGGATAATGGTGCCTAATTCACTTTCAACGCACTTTTGGAATTCTCCCCATGGAAATTAAGGTCAACTTTCTCGATAAGCTTAGGCTAGAAGCCAAGTTCGATGATTTTACGGTCATCGCCGACCAGCCCATACGCTATAAGGGCGATGGCTCAGCACCTGGCCCGTTTGATTACTTTTTGGCCTCATCGGCGTTGTGTGCGGCTTACTTCGTGAAGTTGTATTGCGAAACGCGCAATATTTCTACTGAAAATATCCGCCTATCGCAAAATAATATCGTTGATCCGGAAAACCGTTATCAGCAGATTTTCAAGATTCAGGTTGAATTGCCAGCCGATATTTCTGATAAAGATCGCCAGGGTATTTTGCGTTCTATCGAGCGCTGCACGGTCAAAAAAGTAGTGCAAGCAGGGCCAGAATTTATTATTGAAGAAGTCGCCAATTTAGATGCCGATGCACAGGCGCTACTGACCCTTAATCCGGCTTCGGATGTCAGCACCTTTATCGTCGGTAAAGATTTGCCCCTGGAGCAAACCATCGCCAATATGTCGGGCTTGTTGGCCGGCTTGGGCATCAAGATTGAGATTGCTTCCTGGCGCAATATTATTCCTAACGTGTGGTCCTTGCATATCCGCGACGCCCACTCGCCCATGTGTTTTACCAACGGCAAAGGCGCGACTAAAGAAAGCGCCTTGGCATCGGCCTTGGGCGAATATATCGAGCGCCTCAGTTGTAACCATTTTTATGCGGGCTCATTCTGGGGCGAAGACATCGCTAACGCAGACTTCGTGCATTACCCTAACGAGCGCTGGTTTAAACCAGGCAAAAAAGACGCGCTGCCGAAAGACATTCTGGACGAATATTGCCTGGAAATTTACAACCCCGATGAAGAGTTACGCGGCTCGCATCTGATCGACACCAACTCTGGCAATGCAGAGCGCGGTATCTGCGCACTGCCGTATGTGCGCCAATCCGACGGCGAACTCGTGTATTTCCCCTCTAACCTGATCGAAAACCTCTACGCCAGCAATGGTATGAGCGCCGGCAATACGCTGGTCGAAGCACAGGTGCAATGTCTGTCTGAAATTTTTGAGCGGGCCGTCAAACGCCAAATCATCGAAGGTGAAATCGCCTTGCCAGACGTGCCGCCAGACGTGCTGGCGAAATACCCAGGCATACTGGCCGGCATTCAGGGCTTGGAACAGCAAGGCTTTCCGGTGCTAGTCAAAGATGCCTCGCTAGGCGGGCAATATCCGGTGATGTGCGTGACCCTGATGAACCCGCGCACAGGCGGCGTGTTCGCCTCGTTCGGTGCGCACCCAAGCTTAGAAGTGGCGCTGGAACGCAGCTTAACCGAACTGCTACAAGGCCGCAGCTTTGAAGGCCTGAACGACTTGCCAGCGCCTACCTTTACCAGCAACGCCGTCACCGAACCGAATAATTTTGTCGAACATTTTATTGATTCCAGCGGCGTCATATCGTGGCGCTTTTTCAGCGCCAAATCGGATTACGCATTTGTGGAATGGGATTTTTCTGGCCATGGTGAAAATTCAAACGCTGAAGAAGCCGCCACCCTGTTCGGCATCCTCAAAGAGATGGGCAAAGACGTCTACATGGCGGTCTACGACCAACTAGGCGCAACCGCTTGCCGCATTTTGGTGCCAGGTTATTCGGAAGTGTATCCAGTCGACGATTTGGTCTGGGATAACACCAACAAAGCCCTGCTGTTCCGCACCGACATCCTCAATTTGCATCAGCTAGACGACACCAAATTAGAGGCACTGCTAGAGCGTTTAGAAAACAATGAGCTAGACGACTACAGCGACATCGCCACCCTCATTGGCATCGAATTTGACGAAAACACAGTCTGGGGTCAGCTCACCGTTTTAGAGTTAAAACTATTGATCAATCTCGCCTTACAGCAATTTGAAGAAGCGCACGAACTGGTAGGCGCCTTCCTGCAATACAACGACAACACCGTAGAGCGCCGCTTGTTTTATCAAGCCGTGAATGTGGTGTTAGAGGTAGAGCTAGATGACGAGCTAGATCACGATGATTACGAAACCAATTTCCGCCGCATGTTTGGCAACGAGCGTATGGATGCGGTGCTGGGGACTATGCAAGGCAGCGTGCGCTTCTATGGTTTAACGCCTACCAGTACGAAGCTGGAGGGCTTGGAGAGGCATCAGCGTTTGGTTGATAGTTATAAGAAGTTGCATGTGGCGCGGGGCAAAGTGGCGGGTAATCCGTAGGGTGGACACAACCTCATCGTGCCCACGCGTTACGCTTGAAACCCCAATGCACATATGCACAGCAAGAAAACTTCGAACCTCACGGCATGCTTCCGCGTGGGCAAAAAATCGTGCCCACCCTACCTTGGACGCTGTGGGTGGGCTGGCGTTAGCGCTGTTGCTGGCTGCGCTTCCCCTGGGCTGTCGGCGTGCTGAGCGTCGTGTGGTTCGAAGGCATCAAGTGGGTCCGGCGGCGCCAGCCAAATCGCAGATCAACCCAAGGTCAAGCTTAGGAATTCCATCGACGAGTTCCG
>JBBQNW010000047.1:0-15109 GCA_038330335.1 Burkholderiales bacterium
AGGCTGGGCCAAACAGCATATCGAATTCAACCCCGGAATCGATCAGGGTCTGGGCGTAAAAATCCGCCAGTTTGCCCAGGTTGGCGCCGTCGCTAAACAAGCCTGCGTTAAAAAAGTAGGGTGAGTTGCGTCCTGCTTTGGTGACAAAATCACCGAAGCGGATCACGCCTGCTTCCACTGAAAACTGGATAAATTCTTGTCTTAAATTTTTCAAGATAACCTCAATTATGAATGCGTCTGTCTGGCCATATTGTGCCTGTTGTACATATTGGCCGCGCTGGCCCTGGCGATCATCTTACGGATCTTAGCCGGCTAATTTTTTCTTCAACAATTCATTCACCTGCGCCGGGTTGCCTTTGCCCTTGGTCGCCTTCATGGCCTGACCCACCAACGAATTGAATGCTTTCTCTTTGCCGGCACGGTATTCGTCGACCGACTGTTGATTAGCCGCCATGACTTCATCGATGATTTTTTCCAGCGCACCGACGTCAGAGATTTGTTTCAGACCTTTGGCTTCAATCACCTGATCGGCCAAATTGGTAGCGGCTGAAGGTGCTTGCCACATGGCGGCGAAGACTTCTTTGGCGATTTTATTAGAAATCGTGCCGTCGGCGATGCGCTGTAACAGCAAGGCCAGTTGGGCTGCGCTGACCGGAATCGCGCTGATATCGATGCCTTCACGATTGAGCGTGGAGGACACGTCACCCATCAGCCAGTTGGCCACTTGCTTAGCTTGTGCTGCGGTATTCCCGGCGGCCGTGGCGGCAGCTTCAAAATACGCGGCCATCGCTTTGGACTGGGTGACGATCATGGCATCGTATTCAGAAATTTCATATTGCGCCATGAAGCGCGCGCGTGCCGCTGCCGGTAGTTCTGGCATGCTTGCTTTGACGCGTGCTATCCAGTCGGCCCCGATGCGTAACGGCGGTAAATCAGGATCGGGGAAGTAGCGGTAATCCATTGCATCTTCTTTGCTGCGCATGGTGCGGGTCTCTTTGCGATCCGGATCATACAAGCGGGTTTCCTGCACGACGGTGCCGCCGTCTTCGATCAGTTCAATCTGGCGACGCACTTCAATATTGATGGCGTCTTCCAGAAAACGGAAAGAGTTCAGGTTCTTGATTTCGCAACGGGTACCGAACTCTTTTTGTCCGAACGGCCGCACCGAAACGTTGGCATCGCAACGGAACGAACCTTCCTGCATATTGCCGTCACAAATGTCCAGCCATACCACCAGCGCATGCAAGGCTTTGGCATACGCCACGGCTTCAGCGGCGCTGCGCATGACTGGTTCTGTAACGATTTCCAGCAGCGGGGTGCCAGCACGATTGAGGTCAATCCCGGTCATGCCCTGATAGTCTTCATGCAGTGATTTACCGGCGTCTTCTTCCAGATGGGCGCGCGTCAGTTCTATCACTTTGACTTCGGATTTGCCATCTTTTTCGACCACGCAAGTGACCGAGCCACCTTGCACTACCGGGATCTCAAATTGGCTGATCTGATAGCCTTTCGGTGAATCGGGGTAAAAGTAATTTTTACGCGCAAAAATCGATTCGGGTGCGATGGTGGCACCGACGGCCAGACCAAACTGTATGGCTTTCTCGACCGCAGCTTGGTTCATTACCGGCAGCACGCCCGGCAGCGCCAGATCAACCGGGCTGGTTTGCGTGTTGGGCTCGGCACCGAACTGGGTGGATGAGCCGCTAAATATTTTGGACTTGGTCTTGAGTTGCGCATGTGTCTCAAAACCGATCACGACTTCCCATTGCATAATGTTTCCTTTTTTCGTTTTGTCTGGTGACAGCAGGTCGGGCTCTGGCCTTGTGCCTGAGCTCTGCTATCAGCTGATGTTACTCATCATACTGGCAACTGCCGGTGCGTAGATTGACCGTCAGCGCGCTAAAATTCATCCGTGATCCGCATAGGGCCGGACAGCTAGGCCTGATCTGCAATTGTTCGCCATGGCGTTCTAAGCGGATGCTGCAATTGAGGCCGCGCTCAAAATCGTAACCGCGTGTTTTACGGGCGGCGGCACTATCCTTGAGCAGAATGCGCCAGCCGTTTGCGGTCACTTCGGCCAGCGGTTGATCGCTGCTATCGATGCTGCATTCATGCCCGTGGGTACGGCGGTGCAGGCTAGACTCCCACTGAAACTCTTTGATGTGCGTGCCTTCCAGGTGTATCACCGCCTGATCGGCAAAGTTCAGCCGTTCATCACCTTCCTGACGCAGCAGATTGCACGAGAAGCTAGTCTCCAGTTGCGGCAGCGCAGGTGCCTGTGCCTGCACCTGCGCCTGCACAAGCAGATTGCAGCAGAACACGATTAACAGGACAGGCAGGCGGATGCTCATGTGGGTGTTTTTTGGTGCCAGTCAGTTGCCAGCTGATATTGATGCGCCACATTCAGCAGCTTGGCTTCGGCAAAATAATTGCCTATCAATTGCAAACCAACCGGGCGTTTGGCATTTTTTTCACCTTGGCCAAATCCGCAGGGAATCGACATCCCCGGCAAACCGGCCAGGCTGGTGGATAGGGTAAAAATATCGGCCAGATAATTGGCAACAGGATCGTCTGCCTTGTCGCCCAAGTCCCATGCCACGGTCGGTGCCACCGGCCCCATGATGACATCGCATTGCTGGAAGGCGGTCTGGAAATCTTGTGCGATCAGGCGGCGAATTTTTTGCGCCTGCAGATAATACGCGTCGTAATAGCCGTGCGACAGCACGTATGAGCCGACCAGGATGCGCCGTTTGACCTCTTCGCCAAAACCTTCGGCACGGGTTTTCTTGTACATCTCGGTTAAGTCTTGGTAATCAGCTGCCCGGTGGCCGTAACGGACGCCGTCAAAGCGACTCAGATTCGAGGATGCCTCTGCTGGCGCGATTACGTAATACACAGGAATCGATAACTCGGTTTTCGGCAAAGAAATATCGACCAGCGTGGCGCCCAGCTTTTCGTATTCGGCCAAGGCCGCGCGTACTGCCTGTTCGACATCGGCGGCTAAGCCAGCCCCAAAAAATTCACGCGGCACACCGATGCGCAAACCTTTCAGATCCTGATTCAGGTCGCGGTTAAAGTCTTCTTTGTCGCGCGCTACACTGGTCGAATCTTTCGGGTCAAAAGCGATCATGGCATTGAGCAGAAAACCGCAGTCTTCGGCCGTCTGCGCGATCGGGCCGCCCTGATCCAGTGACGAGGCAAACGCGATCATGCCGTAACGCGAGACGCTGCCATAGGTCGGCTTGATGCCGGTGACACCACAAAAAGCCGCCGGTTGACGGATAGAGCCGCCGGTATCGGTGCCTGTGACGGCAGGGCTCAGGCGTGCCGCAATCGCCGCTGCCGAGCCGCCGGAGGAGCCGCCAGGTACGGCGCCCAAGTCCCAGGGATTTTTAACTGCGCCAAAATACGAATTCTCATTACTCGAGCCCATGGCGAATTCATCGCAATTGAGTTTCCCCAGCGTGACCATGCCGGCGTTAGCGAAGTGCTCGACCACGGTGGCGTCAAACGGGCTGACATAGTTTTCCAGCATGCGCGAGCCGGCAGTCGAGCGCAGGTGGCGCGTGACAAAAATATCTTTGTGCGCAATCGGAATCCCGGTCAGTAAATTGGCATCAGCCAGTGCCAGGCGCTGATCTGCCGCGGCAGCTTGTTGTAGTGTGAAGCCGGCATCAACATGCGTGAAGGCGTTGAGCGTACTGGACTCGATACGGGCCAGATAATGTTGCGCCAACTCGGTGGCAGATACCTGCTTGCTCTGCAATAGCGCAGAGAGTTGCTTTAGGGTATGGTTATGCATATTTTTTACTCTCTGTTTTATTCGATGACTTGAGGCACGAGGTACAGACCGTCCTGTGTCGCCGGCGCCACTTGCAGGTATTCGTCGCGGTGATTGCTTTCAGTGACGAGGTCTTCACGCAGGCGCAGGCAAAGTTCAGGCATCAGTGCCGCGATCGGATGACTCAAAGGGGCGATTCCCGTGGTGTCGACGGCTTTAAGCTGCTCCACCAGAGAAAAAATTCCGTTGAGTTTTGTCAGAGTATCGAGCGCTTGTGCCTCGGAGAGTTCTAGTTGCGCCAGATTGGCGATACGTTTCACATCTGAAAGATCTAGTGACATGGTTAAAAACGCGTGGTGCGCGTGCATGAAAAGTGGATCGAAAGTAATGGCAATGCGCCAAAAGCGGATTACATCGGTCAAAATCGGCAATAAACGCCGTTTTTGACAAAGATACTGGAATGCCTATTAATCCCTAGATTATAAGGTAGAATATAGGGTTAATGCCTTGAATATTCAGGCTTAAGTAAATGTGCCTTGAAGGCAGTAGGTGCCGCTCATATCAGGATGTGATCCGGGTGTGATCAGGGTTAAATTGGGTTGTAGATGGTCGTTCTGCTTAACATGCTACTGTTTCCATAGCGTATGTGAAATGCATACAGTCCGCAGTGCAGTGTGAGAGTGATACGATCAGAAATTTGCCGCACCCCCGTGCTCCAGATATGCACTTGCAAACTTATTTCATGGTAGCTGGCAGCGACACCTAGTAATACAGTACAAATACAGTACATCAGCAGTACACAAACACCCATTTTCGCGCTTCGGTTTGCGCATGACGATAATACAGAATACACAGGATTTTACATGTTTGGTTTTTTTCGCAGTTACTTTTCAAATGATCTTGCCATTGATTTGGGTACCGCTAACACGCTGATTTATTTGCGTGGCCAGGGTATCGTTTTGGACGAGCCTTCGGTTGTGGCGATCCGCCAGGAAGGCGGCCCTAACGGCAAGAAAACGATACAGGCCGTCGGTAAAGAAGCTAAGCAAATGCTGGGTAAAGTACCGGGCAATATCGAGGCGATCCGCCCGATGAAAGACGGTGTGATTGCCGACTTTACCGTGACCGAGCAAATGCTCAAGCAATTCATCCGCATGGTGCATGACACTAAATTTTTCAAGCCTTCGCCGCGCATCATTATTTGTGTACCTTGCGGCTCGACCCAGGTAGAACGCCGCGCGATTCGTGAATCGGCATTAGGCGCCGGCGCTTCCCAGGTGTACCTGATTGAAGAGCCGATGGCGGCCGCGATCGGTGCCGGTTTGCCGGTTTCCGATGCGACCGGTTCCATGGTGGTCGATATCGGCGGCGGTACGACCGAAGTGGGGATTATTTCCCTGGGCGGCATGGTCTACAAAGGTTCAGTGCGTGTCGGCGGTGATAAATTCGACGAAGCGATCGTCAATTACATCCGTCGCAATTACGGCATGCTGATCGGTGAGCAAACCGCAGAAAACATCAAAAAGACCATAGGCTCGGCTTTCCCCGGCTCTGAAGTGAAAGAAATGGAAGTTAAGGGACGCAATCTGTCTGAAGGTATCCCGCGCTCTTTCACCATCTCGAGTAACGAGATTCTGGAAGCGCTGACCGACCCTTTGAATAACATCGTTTCCGCAGTGAAAAACGCGCTGGAACAAACTCCACCGGAACTCGGTGCCGATATCGCCGAAAAAGGCATGATGCTGACCGGTGGCGGTGCCTTGTTGCGTGATCTGGACCGTTTGCTGATGGAAGAAACTGGTCTGCCGGTGCTGGTCGCAGAAGATCCGCTCACTTGCGTGGTGCGCGGCTCCGGTATGGCATTAGAACGTATGGATAAACTGGGCTCGATTTTTTCCTACGAATAACAGCCGTTTTAGCCACCCAGGCAGGGTAGTCCCGATGTGGCCTTGTCTGATGCGGGCGCGGCCGGTGCCTGGGTAGTTCAATTTCCTATGATCTTGGCTCTTCACTATGCAATACAGCCCACCACCGCTTTTTAAGCAAGGTGCTTCGGCCCGTGCCAAAGTGGTATTTTTTGCTATTCTGGCGATTTTTTTGCTGGTGGTAGACTCACGTTTCAAGTCTTTATCGTTCACCCGGCAAGTGCTGGGTACCGTCTTGTATCCGGTACAAATGGTGGCGGTCATCCCGCGTGACGCCGTGGCGCGTATGGCCGATTATTTTACCTCTACGTCCGGGCTGGAAAAGGAAAACATCAGCCTGAAGCGCCAGCAAACCACGAATGCCGATGTGTTGCAGCAGACCACGCAACTGATTGCCGAAAACGCCCATTTACGCAAATTGCTCGATGCCCGCGCACGGCTGGCGGTGTCTTCCGTGTTGGGTGAAATCATCTATGATGCGCGCGACCCGTTTACCCGTAAAATTATTCTCGACAAAGGTATCAAGCATGGCGTGGCGTTAAGCCAGCCGGTGATTGACGATCTGGGTGTGGTCGGGCAGGTGACGCGGGTGTTCCCCATGACTTCAGAAGTGACCTTGCTGACCGATAAAAATCAGGCGATTCCGGTGCAGATCGCGCGCAATGGGATACGCAGCGTGGTTAGCGGCCGGGGCCAGTCGGCTTTTCTCGATATGCGCATGACGACGAATGCCGACGTGCAAAATGGCGACATGCTGGTGACCTCGGGAATCGACGGCGTGTATCCGGCCGGCCTGGCGGTGGCCAAGGTGGTGCAGGTGGAAAATAAAGCCTCGACGACCTTTGAAAATGTCTTATGCACGCCGGTGGCCGGGATCGACCGGCACCGTCAGTTGCTGATCTTATTGGTGGCGACAGACCATTTGGCAAGACCGGATACGGAAGAAATTAAGGCAAAGAAGGAAAAGCTGAATCGGAAAGTGACCCGCGACACGGTGAAAGAACCGCTGACCCCGGTGGAGCAGACTACCTCGGAAGTTGCTAAGGCGCCGGTAAATACCGTAAGCAATCCCACCGTCAACCCGGCAGCCAACCCCGCAGCCAACCCCGCAGTCAATGCCAGGGTCAAGGACAAGCCATAATGAACAGTCCTCACTACATCTTATTGCCGGTCAGTTCGCTGTTCATCACCCTCAGTCTGGCAGCGGCATTTTTTCTTAATTTTCTACCCTGGGGCGGCTGGCTCGGTGTCCCCGATTTTGTCGCGCTGGCGCTGGTGTTCTGGAGCATCCATCAGCCGCGCAAGGTCAGTATCGGCGTGGCCTTTTTGCTGGGTATTCTGATGGACGTGCATTCGGCTATTTATCTGGGTGAAAATGCCCTGGCATATACCCTGCTCAGTTACTTTGCGATCATGATACACCGACGTGTTTTATGGTTTAAGCCCCTGTCGCAATCATTTTATGTGCTGCCTTTGTTTTTGTTTGTGCAGACCTTTCAAGTGGTGTTGCGCTTTTTGGTGTCGCCGGATGCGCAATTTCCTGGCTGGTGGTATTTTTCCGGTAGCCTGGTCACCACCGCGCTCTGGCCGGTCGCGACCTGGTTGTTGCTGGCACCGCAGCGCCGCGCGGTGGATAAAGATGATACCCGGCCAATCTGACGCGGCGCTGAGTCTGGCAGCTTGTCAGCGCTCTGTTGTCAGGTAAATCCGGGCGATCCCATGTTCTTCACCAGCGGCTCACTATGACCGAAATAAAAAATACCGAACGCGAAATTCATTTGTTCCGCAACCGTCTGTTCTTTATCGGCGTGTTTGTTCTTATTTGTTTTTCTTTGCTGTTGTCGCGCTTCGTCTGGCTACAGATCATCAAGCACGATATGTATGCCTTGCAGGCCGATGAAAACCGTATTTCCATTATCCCGGTGGTGCCTAACCGTGGCCTGATTGTTGACCGCAATGGCGTGGTGCTGGCGCGTAATTTTTCGGCTTACACGCTGGAAATCACGCCGTCCAAGATTAAAGCCGATCTGGATATTGTGATTGATGAATTGTCGGCGCTGGTCGATATCCAGCCCAAGCATCGCAAACGCTTTCGTAAATTAATCGAAGAATCCAAAAGTTTTGAAAGCCTGCCTATCCGCACCCGGCTGACGGATGAGGAAGTGGCACGCTTTACCGCGCAGCGTTTCCGTTTTCCCGGGGTTGATATTCAGGCCCGGTTGTTTCGTCAATATCCTCTGGGCGAGGTGGCATCGCATGTAGTCGGCTATATCGGCCGTATCAGTCAGAAAGATGCGGAACTGATCGATGACATGGAAGACGGCTCTAACTACAACGGTACCGACTACATCGGCAAGGAAGGGTTGGAGAAAAGTTACGAAAAGATTTTGCATGGCACTACCGGCTTTGAAGAGGTTGAGGTTTCCGCTGGTGGCCGTGCCGTACGCACCTTGTCACGTAGCGCCCCCAGCTCGGGTAAAAATCTGATTTTGTCGATCGACATTGAATTACAAAAAGTGGTGGAAGAAGCCTTTGGCGACCGCCGTGGTGCCATGGTCGCCATCGAGCCGGCCACCGGTGACGTGCTGGCCTTTGTCTCGAAACCAACCTATGACCCTAACCTGTTTGTTGAGGGGATTGATCAGCAAAGCTGGAACGACTTAAATACCTCAGAAGACCGGCCTTTACTGAATCGCCCGCTGACCGGCGCCTATCCGCCGGGGTCGACTTACAAACCGTTTATGGCACTGGCGGCATTAGAATTGGGTAAGCGCACCACGACCCAGGCCATCGCTGACCAGGGTTTTTTCATGTTTGGTAACCATCGCTTTAATGATGACAAACCAGGCGGTCATGGCATGGTCGATATGTACCGCTCTATCGTCAATTCTTGCGACACCTATTACTATATGCTGGCCAATGATCTTGGGGTCGATGTGATGCATGACTTCATGAAACCATTTGGTTTTGGCCAGAAGACCGGTATCGATCTGGAGCATGAAAGGCAGGGCGTCTTGCCCTCAACCGCCTGGAAACGTAGTATGTACCGCAAGGCGGCGCAGCAAAAATGGTATGCCGGTGAAACCATATCGCTGGGCATCGGGCAGGGTTATAACACCTTTACCCCGTTGCAACTGGCGCATGCGGTGGCAACCCTGGCGAATAACGGTATCGTGATGAAGCCGCATCTGGTCAAAATGACGGAAGATCCGCAGACCCGGCAAAAAACTATGATGGTGGTCAATGAGAGTTATCGTATTCCCCTGAAGCAGGAAAATATTGATTTTATTAAGCAGGCGATGGTTGGTGTGACACGCGAAGGCACCTCGAAACTGGCGTTTGCCAATGCAGAATATGTCTCCGGTGGTAAAACCGGCACAGCGCAGGTGGTCAGTATCAAGAAAAACGAAAAATATGATGCCAAAAGATTGGCAAAAAATTTGCACGATCACTCTTTGTACACGGCTTTCGCACCGGCTGACCGGCCACGTATCGCGATCGCCATTATTGTCGAAAACGGCGGTTTTGGTTCGGAAGCGGCGGCACCGATCGTCAGAAAAGCGCTGGATTACTATTTGTTAGGCAAACGTCCGAAAGACAAAGACACGACGCCCACCGTGAAAAGCGATGCCTTGATGACGCGCGCCGAATCGGCAGCGAAGGCCGATGCAGAATCTGAGGGTGGCCCCAAACCCGGCGGAGAAACTCTGGGTAATAAGGATTAATCATGCGTAATAAAGGTATTAACTGGCAGGCCATCCGCTCCCATATCATGGTGTTTGATGCGAGTCTGTCGATTATCATTTTTTTGATCATGTCGACCGGCATCGTCACCTTGTATTCGGCCGGGATTGATTTTCCCGGACGCGTTGAAGACCAGCTACGCAACATTCTGATTTCGTTTGTCGTGATGTGGGTGGTGGCGAATATTCCACCGCAAACGCTGATGCGTTTTGCGATTCCTATTTACAGTTTCGGCATTGCCTTGCTGCTGGCGGTGGCCATGTTCGGTATGGTAAAAAAAGGTGCGCGCCGCTGGCTCAATATCGGCGTGGTGATACAGCCGTCCGAGATGATGAAGATTGCAACGCCGCTGATGCTGGCGTGGTATTTTCAGAAACGTGAAGGGGCGTTACGCTGGAATGACTTCCTGATCGCCGCAGCGATTTTACTGGTGCCGGTGGCTTTTATTGCCAAACAACCCGATCTGGGTACCGCTTTGCTGGTGGTGGCCGCCGGTTTTGCGGTGATTTTTCTGGCCGGCCTGTCGTGGCGCGTACTGATTTCTCTGGCCGTGGTGGTGGCTGCGAGTATTCCTATCGCCTGGCCTTTGTTGCACGGCTATCAAAGAGACCGCGTCTTAACCATGATAGACCCGAGCACCGACCCCTTGGGCAAGGGCTTTCATATTATCCAGTCGACGATCGCGGTCGGTTCCGGTGGTGTCGCAGGAAAAGGCTGGCTCAATGGTACTCAGGCCCATCTGGAGTTTATTCCTGAGCGTACCACCGACTTTATTTTTGCCGTTTTTTCCGAAGAGTTCGGTTTCATCGGCAATAGCATTTTAGTGGTTTTGTACATGCTGCTGATTGTGCGCGGCCTGATGATAGCGGCGAATGCCCCCACTTTATTTGCCCGCCTGATGGCCGGTTCTGTCACCATGATTTTCTTTACGTATGCCTTTGTCAACATGGGAATGGTCAGCGGTATTTTGCCCGTGGTCGGGGTGCCGTTGCCGTTTATGAGCTACGGCGGGACCGCTTTAGTCACCCTGGGAATGGGAGCGGGTATACTCATGAGCGTACAACGTAACCGAAAGCTGGTGCAAACATGATTAAACTGCTGTCAAAGACGGGAAATTTCCGCGCAGATGCGGTGCGCTTGCACTTTTGTTATGGTGTGGCTGCTGTGCTGACCTCTGCCGTGCTGGCAGGCTGCGGTACCGCGCCCAAAGCACCTGTGCTGACCGAACAGAGTAAAACCACTGGCAACAATGCAGCTAACTCCGCCTCCGCCCGGCCAGCTAGTGCTGCCATTGCGCAGTTGCCCAAGGCCAGTTCGGGTCGCGGCGGCTACTATAAAGATGACGGCCCTGGCGAAAACCCGCCACCGGATCTGGAGTCAACGGTCGATCCTATTCCTGTGGTCGAAGCGTTTTCACGCTCGGGGAATAAACCGTATGCGGTGTTTGGCAAAACCTATACCCCCTTGACGGACAACACCACGGCACTTAAGCAACGCGGTACGGCGAGCTGGTACGGCAAGAAATTTCACGGACAAAAAACCTCTTCCGGTGAACTCTACGATATGTACAAAATGACGGCCGCGCATCCGACCTTGCCGATCCCGTCGTATGCCCGTGTGACGAATATCGATAATGGTAAACAGGTTATCGTCAGAATTAATGATCGCGGTCCGTTTCACTCCAGCCGCATTATTGATTTGTCGTATACCGCTGCTCTGAAACTGGGTTATCTGGGGAAAGGCAGTGGCCAGATGGAAGTTGAGCGCTTGTTGCCGGAAGACATCGCAAAGATGGCAGAAAATCGCCAAAATCAGCTATTGCCACTGGCCGCCACCGTGGTGATCGCACGTGAAGCGAATGAGTCCAAAAATTTACCTGAGCGTCGTGGCAATATGCCAAAGCCGGTGCCGGAACGCCATAGCGAGCAAACCACACTCGATGAGCTCATTGCCATGCAGGAAAATAAGCCTGCTGAGAAAGGTCAGCCTGAGCGCGCTGCTGGCAATACCGCGCTGGCAACGTCAGTGGCAACTTCAGTGGCGACCTCGGTCGCTGCTCCGGGTTTTTATATCCAATTGGGTGCCTATGCCATCCGTGCCAACGCTGAAAGCACCATGAACCGCCTGAAAACGCAGCTGGAACATCGCTTGCCGGATTTCGATATCGTGCAGAAAGGTGCGCTGTACCGTCTGATCATCGGGCCATTTTCCAGTCGCACTGAAGCCACCAGCGCGATTGCGCAACACAGTGACCTTGGTGGTGCTAAGGCCTTGGTGGTGCTGCGTTAGCGCTACCTTCGCCGTACTTTCTCCGTACTTTCGCAGTACCTTCGCTGTGGTTGGATGGCACAGGCGGCAGGATTATTCCAACGCTTCTTTGAGTTCCAGTGCCAGCTGATACAAGGCGTTTTTCTTTTGACCGGTAATCTGCGCCGCCAGCGATGCGGCCTGTTTGACCGAGCATTCATTGAGTAGAATCGTCAAAATGCGTCTGGCTTCCAGCTGATCTTCTGCCGCCGCCAACGGTGCCGCTTGCACCAGCACGACATATTCCCCTTTTTCTCTATGGCTATCGGCACTCAGCCAGGCGGTGGCCTCGCCCAGACTGCAGCGATGGATTTCTTCGAATAGTTTGCTCAGTTCACGCGCAAAGACGATTTGCCGTTCCGGCCCGAAGGCGGCCAGCATGGCTTGCGTGGTAGCGACAATACGATGTGGCGCTTCATAAAAAATCATGGTCGCGGCGATGCCTTGCAAGCTCTGCAGCTGACTCTCTCTCTGTCCGGCTTTGGCCGGCAAAAAACCGACAAAGTAAAACTGGTCGTGAATCAGGCCGCTGGCAGACAGGGCACTGATCGCGGCGGAAGCGCCAGGCAAGGGCGACACCGGCAAGCCCGCCAATCTGACCGCATCGACTATCCTGGCACCCGGGTCAGACACGCCGGGGGTACCGGCATCAGATACCAGTGCGACGCGCTCGCCGGCTTGTAAGCGCGCAATGATCTTGCCGGCCACTTCTCTTTCATTATGCTGATGCGCTGCCAGCAAGGGCTTATGCAGACCGTAGCGGGTCATTAACTGGGCGGTATTGCGCGTGTCCTCGCAGGCCACGACGTCGGCCAGCGACAGCAAATGCAACGCGCGCAGAGTGATATCGCAAACATTGCCTATCGGCGTGGCAACTACATATAATGTGGCGGCAGGATAACTTTGTCTGGTCACCGCCTCCATGATGGCGGCGTTGGCAAACATCGGTGATTCTGGCTGGCTCATGGGGGTGTCGTTTCGATTGATCAAAGTAGGATTGTACGATAATGGCAGAACAAAGTTGGTTAGGAAAACGTTTGGCGACCCTACGTACCAGCCGCCAGCGCACCGGCGATGAAGGTGAAGAGCGGGCTTTAATCCATCTGCAGCAGGCCGGGCTTAAACTGGTGCAGCGCAGTTTCTTGTGCAAAGGCGGCGAAATCGATCTGATTATGCAGGATCAGGCCAGTTTGGTGTTTGTTGAGGTGCGCGCCCGTGCCTCAGCCCAGTTCGGCGGTGCGCTGGCCAGTGTCACACCGGCCAAACAAAGACGCATGGTACATGCCGCCCAGGTATATCTGCAAACCCTGAAAGCGACACCGGCCTGCCGCTTTGATGTGGTGGCGATCGAGGGCGGTGATCTTCACTGGCTGAAAAATGTCATTACTGGCTGAGGGGCGAGAGGGCTAGCTTGCTCGCTACCACCAGCTCGACGGGTTAATAAGCGCTGCAGGACTGGCGTCATTTACCTGGATTGACGCTTACCTGCTTTATAATCGACGCTTATGAAAAATCAACGCATCCTTTCGCACTTTCATGAAAGTGCAGAGCTCAAGATACAGGCTGCCTCTGTCTTGGCGCGCCCGATTGAACAAGCCATTGAACTTATGTTCGCTGCGCTGTCCAATGGTAACAAAATACTGGCTTGCGGCAATGGTGGCTCGGCCGCAGATTGCCAGCATTTTGCCGCTGAACTGGTGGGGCGCTTTGAACGTGAACGCTTACCATTGCCGGCGCTAGCACTCACCACCGACACCTCGATACTGACCGCGGTGGGAAATGATTATAGTTTTAACGAGATATTTTCCAAGCAGGTGCAGGCCTTTGGCCAGGCCGGCGATATTTTGCTGGCCTTGTCCACTTCTGGTAATTCTGCCAGCGTGGTCAATGCCGTCAATGTGGCGTTGGACCGTGATATGCGCGTGGTCGCTTTAACCGGTAAAGGCGGGGGCGAGTTGAAGAAAATTTTGACCGATGCTGATGTACACATTTGTGTGCCGCATGACAGAACGGCCAGAATTCAGGAAGTTCATTTATTAACCATACACTGTTTGTGTGACGGCATCGATGCCGCTTTATTTGGAGGAGATGCAGATGATTAATAGTCTCAATAGTTTATTTACAAAGGCGGCGCGTCCGCTGGCAACGATTAGCCTGTGCTGTGCAGCAGTGATCAGCCTGCAAGGTTGCGTGGAAATGATGGTTGGCAGCGCGGTAGTGGGCACCTTTGCCGCCACCGACAGACGCACTTTTGGCGCCCAGACCGAAGATAAATCGATCGTGATCAAAGGGGAAACCCGGCTGTCGCGTGCGTTGGGCGAGACCGCGCATATCAATGTCAGCAGCTTTAACCGGCGCGCTTTGCTGACCGGCGAAGTGGCCGATGAGCAGGCCAAAGAAAGCGCCGAACGCGAGATGCGCGCGATCGAGGGCGTGCAGGCCGTTTCCAATGAACTGCAGATTGCCGGATTGTCGAATTACTCTTCCCGTTCCAGCGATGCCCTGATCACGACTAAGGTGAAAGCTTCGTTTGTCGACACCAAAGATTTGTATGGCAGCGCTTTCAAGGTCGTCACCGAAGCCAGTGTGGTGTACTTGATGGGACGCGTGACGCAACGCGAGGGCAATCTGGCCGGCGAAGTGGCGCGTGGAGTGAATGGTGTACGCAAGGTGGTCAAGGTGTTTGACTATATCAGCGAGGCCGAGCTGAAAGACTTGACGGCGCCACCGAATAAAGCGGAAACTAAATAAGTGATACAGAAGGGCTGAAATTTTTCAGTCCTTTTTTTTGAGGAAAAATCATGTTTGCATTCATTCTGTTTTTAGTGATTGTTGCGCTGCTGGTGTTTTGGGTCGTGGGGGCCTATAACCGTCTGGTCAGTTTGCGCAATCGTTTTAAAAATTCTTTTGCGCAAATTGATGTGCAGTTAAAGCGCCGCTATGACCTGATACCGAATCTGGTCGAGATCGCCAAAGGCTACATGAAACACGAGCGCGATACCCTGGAAGCTGTGATTGCGGCCCGCAATCAGGCCGTGACGGCCAACGCCAGAGCGGTGCTTGACCCGGCTGATGCCGCCGCGGTGCAGCAGTTGTCAGCGGCAGAGGGTAGTCTGACAGCCTCATTGGGGAAAATGTTCGCCTTGTCCGAAGCCTATCCTGATTTAAAAGCCAATCAAAACATGATGCAGCTGACCGAAGAGCTGACCGGCACCGAAAACAAAATTGCCTTTTCACGCCAGGCCTATAACGATAGCGTCATGCAGTACAACACCTCGATCGAGCAATTTCCCGGCTCGATTCTGGCCAATATGTTTGGCTTCAAGCCGGCCGAGTTGCTGCAAGTGATAGA
>JBBQNW010000048.1:0-15062 GCA_038330335.1 Burkholderiales bacterium
CAACGCTTGGCGCAGGTGGATCTGAATCGCTACCCGGTGCCCAGCTACACGGCCTTAAAGACGGCAATCAAACAGCAGTTCGGCGTCCCGGCAGGCTACGAGGTGGTACTGGGTAATGGTTCTGATGAATTGATTGCGATGGTATCGGTCGCCTGTGCCAAACCTGGTGCCACGGTACTGGCGCCAGTGCCTGGTTTTGTCATGTATGCCATGTCGGCGCGTCTGGCCGGCATGGCGTTTGTCGGCGTACCCCTACAGACCGATTTGACACTGGATCTGGCGGCAATGCTGGCTGCAATTGCTGAACACCGGCCAGCCATCACTTATCTGGCCTATCCGAATAACCCCACCGGTAGCTTGTTTGAAGTGGCTGATATCGTAGCCATTCTGCGTGCGGTGGGTGACAGCGGTGTGGTGATTGTGGATGAGGCGTATCAGCCATTTGCCCAGGCCAGCTTTATGCCGCGACTGGCCGAATTTGAGAATCTGCTGGTCATGCGCACCGTCTCCAAACTGGGTTTGGCCGGTATCCGTCTTGGTTATATGTCTGGTAATAAGCTATTGCTGGATGAATTTGAAAAAGTTCGTCCGCCGTACAATATCAATGTACTGACCGAGGCCGCGGCCGGGTTCATGCTCGAACATGTGGCGGTGCTGGATGCCCAGGCGGCGCAATTGCGCGAGCAAAGACAGCGTCTGGCGACATCCTTGCAGCAATTGCCTGGTGTCGAGGTGTTCCCCTCGGCGGCAAATTTCCTGCTGATTCGCGTTCCTCAGGCCGAACAAGTCTTTGCCAAATTGCTCAAACAAAAAATTTTAGTGAAAAATGTAGGTAAAATGCATGCTCTGCTAGAGAATTGTCTGCGTATCACGGTCAGTACTCCGGAAGAAAACCGCCTCTTTCTGGATGCCTTAGCGAAGTCCCTGGCATCCTCATAATCGCATCCTTGTTCTCAAAGTCAAATATCATGCAAGCCCAACGCACCGCGCAAGTTACACGCAATACCAACGAAACCCAGATTCGTGTGGCCATTAATCTCGATGGCACCGGAAAGCAGAAGCTCAATACTGGCGTTCCATTTCTCGACCATATGCTAGACCAGATCGCTCGTCACGGCTTGTTTGATCTGGAAATCGAAGCGATAGGTGATTTGCATATTGATGCTCATCACACCGTCGAAGATGTCGGTATCACGCTGGGTCAGGCGTTCGCGATCGCCATGGGCGATAAAAAAGGTATACGCCGCTACGGGCATTCTTATGTGCCGCTGGATGAAGCGTTGTCAAGGGTGGTAATCGATTTCTCTGGTCGTCCTGGTTTGGAGTTCCACGTCCCATTTAAACGCGCAATGATCGGTTCGTTTGATGTCGATCTGACCCATGAGTTTTTTCAGGGATTTGTGAATCACGCCCTGGTTTCATTGCATATTGATAATTTGCGCGGCGACAATGCGCATCATCAGTGTGAAACCGTGTTCAAGGCTTTTGGCCGCGCATTGCGCATGGCGTCTGAACTCGATGCCCGCGCCGCCGGTACGATCCCTTCTACCAAGGGCAGTCTTTAACCGCGCTACCAGGACAGTATCCGGGGTGTCAGCTGGACATTAATTATGAATAAAATTGTTGTTGTAGATTACGGTATGGGTAACTTGCGCTCGGTTGCGCAAGCATTACGCGCCGTCGCGCCTGAGGCCGACGTAAAAATTTCCGGCGAAATCGCTGATATTAAAAGTGCCGACCGTATCGTTTTGCCGGGGCAGGGCGCGATGCCTGACTGTATGCGCAGTTTGCGCGAATCCGGTGTACAGGACGCGCTGCTAGAAGCGGCGCGCAGTAAGCCCTTGTTTGGTGTCTGTGTCGGTGAGCAAATGCTGTTTGATATCAGTGCAGAAGGTGATACACCGGGCCTGGGTTTGTTGCCCGGCAAAGTCATACGCTTTGATTTGCGCGGTCAGTTGCAGGCAGACGGTTCGCGTTTTAAAGTGCCGCAAATGGGCTGGAACCGGGTCCGGCAAGCGCAGCCGCATGCGCTCTGGAAAGACATTGCCGACGAGGCGTATTTCTATTTCGTGCACAGTTATTACGCGCAGCCCGAACAGGCAAGCCATGCCGTAGGTCTGACTGACTATGGAACTACATTTGCCTGCGCAGTAGCCAGAGACAATATTTTTGCGACGCAATTTCATCCGGAAAAAAGCGCTGCTGCCGGCTTGCAGTTGTACAAAAATTTTGTACACTGGAAGCCTTGAGTTTTATTCTTAACTCTTACTTTTGAATCTTGTTTTTGACTCTTGTTTTTGACTCTTACTGTCTGCGCCGCTAAATTGCTCATTCGCTTAGTTGCTTATTTGCTTAGTTGCCTGGTTTTACAGCACTCTTCTTTCTCATTTTTATTTAATACTTTTTCATAGACTATCATCATGCTGCTCATTCCTGCTATCGACCTGAAAGACGGTCACTGCGTACGCCTGAAACAAGGAGACATGGATCAAGCCACGGTCTTTTCTGATGCGCCAGCCGAAATGGCGTTGCATTGGCTAAAGCAGGGCGCACGGCGCCTGCATCTGGTTGATCTGAACGGCGCGTTTGCCGGTAAGCCTGTGAATGAAGCGGCGGTTAAGGCGATACTTCAGGCGGTACGTGGCTATGCGCAAGAGACCGGCACCGAAGAAATTCCGGTGCAGCTCGGCGGCGGGATCCGTGACCTCGACACCATAGAGCGCTATCTCAATGACGGCTTGTCCTACATTATTATCGGTACTGCCGCCGTCAAGAGCCCGGGCTTTTTAGCCGATGCCTGCGCGGCATTTCCTGGCCAGATCATCGTCGGGATTGATGCTAAAGATGGCAAGGTCGCCACGGATGGCTGGAGCAAATTGTCCGGACACGACGTGATAGACCTGGCGCTGAAATTCGAAGGTTACGGCGTTGAGGCGATTATTTATACCGATATCGGCCGTGACGGCATGATGGGCGGCGTGAATATCGAGGCCACCGTGAAGCTGGCGCAAGCGGTCAGTATTCCGGTGATTGCCTCTGGTGGCGTCCATGTTCTGGCCGATGTTGAGGCATTGTGTGCGGTGCAGGGTGAAGGTATCTCCGGCGTCATTTGTGGCCGTTCGATTTACGAAGGCACGCTTGATTTATCCTCGGCCCAGGACAGGGCGGACGAACTTAGCGATCAATTTAGCGACCAACTCAGCGACCAACTCAGCGACCAACTCAGCGGCGATTCCGGCGCACTGCTTGATAGCGAAGAAGAACCTTCATGACCCTGGCTAAACGAATCATCCCTTGTCTCGATGTGACCGCCGGGCGCGTTGTTAAGGGTATCAATTTTCAGGAATTGCGCGATGCCGGCGATCCGGTTGAAATCGCTCGCCGCTACGATGCCCAGGGTGCAGACGAAATCACCTTTCTCGATATTACCGCATCGTCAGACGACCGGGACTTGATTCTACCGATCATTGAAGCGGTCGCCTCCCAAGTGTTTATTCCGCTGACGGTCGGCGGTGGGGTGCGTAGCGTGGCCGATGTGCGGCGTTTATTGAATGCCGGAGCGGACAAAGTCGGTATCAACACCTCTGCGGTAACAAATCCGCAACTGGTGGCGGACGCCGCGCAAAAATATGGTTCCCAATGTATCGTAGTCGCGATTGATGCCAAGCAGGTGGCGCCAGGAAAGTGGCAAGTGTTTACTCATGGCGGCCGGAATGCGACAGGGCTGGATGCGGTGGAATGGGCAATGGAAATGGCTCGTCTTGGTGCCGGAGAAATCTTGCTCACTAGCATGGACAAAGATGGCACACGTTCCGGATTTGATCTGGGCTTAACGCGTGCAGTGTCAGACGCGGTGGATATTCCGGTGATCGCCTCCGGCGGTGTCGGCGCATTGCAGGATCTGGCTGATGGTATCAAGATCGGTGGCGCCGACGCAGTGTTGGCTGCCAGTATTTTTCATTTCGGTCATCACACCGTGCAGGAAGCGAAACAATTTATGGCGGCACAAGATATCGCGATGAGGCTAGCATGAGTTACAAATGGCTTAATAAAGTGAGATGGGATGAGTACGGCCTAGTGCCCGTGATCGCCCAAGAAGCGAGTAGCAACGACGTGTTGATGTTCGCCTGGATGAACCGTGATGCCTTGACCAAGACCGTGGAATCAGGTGAAGCGGTGTACTGGAGTCGCTCGCGGAAAAAACTCTGGCATAAAGGTGAAGAGTCTGGCCACGTACAAAAAGTACTAGAAATTCGTCTTGATTGCGATGAAGACGTGATTCTTCTTAAAATTGAACAAATTGACGGCATAGCCTGTCATACCGGGCGTCATTCCTGTTTCTTCCAGAAGTTCGAAGGCAAGGCTACCGGCGGGGAATGGCTGGCAGTCGACCCGGTATTACAAGATCCTGAGAGTATTTATAAATGAGCACAAGCCAAGCACAAACCTTGCAACGTCTGGCCGGGATCATAGAAAGCCGTAAGCTGGCAAATGGCGGCGATCCCGCCACTTCGTATGTGGCCAAGCTATTTTCCAAGGGCGATGATGCGATTTTAAAAAAAATCGGGGAAGAGGCGACTGAAACGGTGATGGCAGCCAAAGATGCGCGGGTGTCAGGTGACGCCACCAAGTTGCTCTATGAATGCGCCGACTTGTGGTTTCATTCGCTGGTCATGTTGGCGCAATATAATTTGACGCCGCAACAAGTACTCGATGAATTAGCCAGACGTGAGGGCTTGTCAGGTCTGGACGAGAAAGCCGCACGGCAAGACTGAAGATGCTGCCAACGGTGATGATAGTTAACAAGCCAGGATTGAGGTGAATGTGGAAAACTGTATTTTCTGTAAAATTGTCGCGCAACATATTCCTGCCGATATCATTTATGAAGATGATGATCTGCTGGCATTTAAAGACATTCATCCTGCTGCGCCGGTGCATTTTTTGATTATTCCAAAAATACATCTGGCTACCTTGGCCGATGCCAAACCTGAGCATGCCGAGATGCTTGGAAAGATGTTGGAATTGGCGCCAAAATTGGCGCAACAGCAAGGTTGTGGCGTGCAAAAAATGGCTGACGGCAGCTTATCCGGAGGTTACAAAACCCTGATTAATACGGGTCCGGATGGCGGGCAAGAGGTGTATCATCTTCATATGCACATCATTGGTGGCAATAAGTTTGCTAAAAAGTAAGCCGCAGGCAGGATCAATGGCGATTCGCAGTAGATATTATCAGGAGAGCGAAGCTCTCAATTTGGAGAAATCATGGGTTCTTTTAGTATTTGGCACTGGTTAATTGTGCTGGTGATTGTGATGCTGGTTTTTGGCACCAAAAAATTGGGCAATATCGGTGGTGATCTGGGCAAGGCAATTAAAGGTTTTAAAGACGGTGTGAAAGGCGAAGAAGACAAGCCGGCATCTACCACCGCTAGCCAGCAAGTTGCTGACAAAACCATCGTCGATGTCGAAGCCAAGGAAAAAGCCAGGCATTAAGCCGCTGGTAGAAAACCAATTATGATAGATTTGGGACTCAGCAAAATGGCGCTGATCGGTGTCGTTGCGCTGATCGTGATTGGGCCTAAAGATTTACCTAAGGTGGCGCGCATGGCGGGCTCACTGTTCGGCCGCGCCCAACGTTATATTAACGAGGTAAAATCCGAAGTCAGTCGTGAGATTGAACTGGATGAATTGCGCAAGATGCACAAAGATGCTCAGGATGCGGTGCAGGATGTTGAGCAATCGATAGGGCAGGGGATTGCACAAACTGAAAACGATCTGCAGTCCGCCTGGCAAGGTAGCGACAGCTACTCCAGCTCATCGCACTTGCCGACGCCGGACTCTTGGTCGGTCAAAGCCAAGGATTTTCGTCGCAAGAAACTGTCCCGTAGCTCCGCCGTACCTGCCTGGTATAAGAGCCGTAACGGTCAGCGTGGCCGCGTCATGTCGGGCGCCGCACGCATGGCACGTCATCGCGCCAAACCTCAAGCGCCTGCTAATTTTTTCTAATGCGGCATCTTTTTATCTTTATTTCCTTTTCGTTACAGGCCTTGCATGACTGACTTAAATTCGCAGGGTGCGGCGGACAGTTTCATTTCTCATCTGGTCGAATTGCGTGATCGCCTGGTGAAGGCGTCGATCGGTATTGCCATAGTTTGTGCTGCGCTATTCGCCTGGCCGGGTCCTTCCGCTATTTACGATTTTCTGGCGCAACCGATGATCGCCTCGTTGCCGGCTGGAGCTAAAATGATCGCGACCGGCGTGATATCGCCATTTTTGGTGCCGATGAAAGTGACGCTGCTGGTCGCATTCATGCTGGCGCTGCCATGGGTGCTATATCAGGCATGGGCCTTTATCGCGCCAGGTTTGTATACTCATGAAAAGCGCCTGGTTGCCCCACTGGTAATTTCTTCATCTTTATTGTTTTTGTCTGGCGTGGCGTTTTGTTATTTTTTTGTGTTTGGCCGCGTCTTCAAATTCATCAATGAATTTGCACCTACCTCGATTACCGTTGCCCCCGACATCGAAAACTACCTTGATTTCATTATGTCCATGTGCCTGGCGTTCGGCATGACTTTTGAAGTGCCGATCGTGGTCGTGGTGTTAGTCAGAATGGGGCTGGTCCCGATAGAAAAGCTCAGGGCGATACGCCCGTATGTGATTGTCGGTGCGTTTGTCATCGCTGCCGTGGTGACTCCACCAGATATCGTCAGCCAGTTTTCATTGGCGGTGCCGATGTGTATTTTGTACGAATTAGGTTTGTTGGTGGCACCAATCTTTAGCCGAATCACGCAGGCGCCAGACGAACTTGCTGATTAAGTAAGTTTGGTAACCTTACCTGTCTCGGTATTGGCCGTCACGGTAGTGGCGGCGCGCAGCCAGGCTACCAGAGGATAGGCATTTTTAAAGTTCCTGGTCAAGGTGTCTTGAAGCTGAGAAACATCCATGTCATCTAACTGGCATTCAGACCACACAATAAAATTTTTGAGTTTTAATTGTTCTATGTGTGGATGCTCAGCATCGAAGCCTTTGGGCGGGCGTATAAGCTTGGCCTCTTGCTGCAGTTGACCGTAGGTCTGTTTCAGTGCTTTGTTCTTGAGCAGATGCGAGAACCCTTCACTATCATTCACAATATGCTGGCGAATGCTACGCAGTCTGTCGGATGGCGGCATGTATTCACCTACCGCAAAAAAAAGTCGGCCGTGGCCATCCATCTGAAAATAATATGCCGGGCCTCCGCCTTCGCTGGGTTTTTTCCGGCCATTAGGCAAAATGGAAGCGGAAAAATTGGTCTTGTACGGTGCTTTATCTTTTCCAAAGCGGACATCCCGGTTAATCCTGAACAAGGCTTTTTTGGGTTCGCAGCCTTTGATCGCAGGATCAAATTGACTGATGTTGTCAATTAACTGGGTGACAAATTGTAAAAATTCGGCCCGCAGAATATCGTAGCGCGGCTTGTTCATGACAAACCAGGCGCGGTTGTTGCTCTCTGATAGCTCGAGTAAAAAACGACGTAAATCACGAATGTGCATAATATTATTCCGATAGTAATTTTATTCTTCGCGCTTGATAGGCGGGCGTTTCCCGATGACTATTTCCAGCGTTGCTTCGGATGCCTTACGCAATACAGTCAGTTTCGCGGTATTGTCAGGTTTTAATTGCGCGATCAAATTGAGTATTTCGGTCTTGTTGGCGACCGGCTTTCCATCGATCGCAATCAAAATGTCGCCTGGCTTGACTCCGGCTTTGTCTGCTGGCCCGCCACGGATCACTCCGGCCACGATGGCACCGGAAGCGTGTTTGAGATTGAAACTGTCCGCCATCTCAGCGGTAATGTCTTGCGGTTCTACGCCTATCCAGCCGCGCACTACCTGACCGTCGGCAATAATTGACTCCATCACCATCTTGATGGTGCTGACCGGAATGGCGAAGCCGATTCCCATTGAGCCGCCGCTTCGGGAGTAAATCGCCGAATTGATGCCCAGAAGATCACCATTGACGTCCACCAGCGCGCCGCCAGAATTGCCGGGATTGACTGCGGCATCGGTTTGTATAAAATTTTCGTAGGTGTTGATACCGATATCATTGCGACCCAATGCCGAAACAATGCCCATCGTCACGGTCTGGCCGACCCCAAACGGATTTCCAATTGCCAGCACCACATCGCCGACTGCGGTCAGTTCAGAATGACCCAGTGTGATGGCCGGTAAGTTAGGTAAATCAATTTTGATGACCGCTAAATCGGTTTCCGGATCGGCGCCAACCACTCTGGCAATCGCTTTGCGACCGTCTGATAAGGACACTGAAATTTCGTCAGCTTCTTCAATGACATGGTTGTTCGTCAGGATATATCCTTGCGAACTGACAATCACACCGGATCCCAGGCTGGCTTGGCGTTCGTTTTGTGGTCCGGCTTGTTCGCCAAAAAACCGTTTGAAAAACGGATCATTGAGCAAAGGATTCGCGGACTGGCGCGATTCTTTGGCGGTATTAATATTAACGACAGAAGGCATCGCGCGTTTTGCTGCAAACCGGTAAGACGATTGTGCCGCAACCGCATTAGCCGGCGCCTGCTGGATCGCCATGGGCGAGCCTGACCTCAAGCCCCGGGGCGATCCCAGTACCTGATTCGCCCAATCTGGCTTCAAGGTCGTTACAATAAACCACAGTGCCAAACCGACTGTGGCGGTTTGGGCAAACAATAACCATAAGCGACGCATAGGAATTCGAGTATGAAAGAAAAATCTGTCAATCGGGATGTATTGGCACAATATCTGGCAACAGAATTGCAAACAGCACGTTACCGTGATTATTGCCCAAATGGCGTGCAGGTGGAAGGGCGTACCGAGATTAAACGCATCGTCAGCGGTGTTACCGCCAATATTGCCTTATTAGAACAGGCGATTTATCTCGGCGCAGACGCTGTTCTGGTGCATCACGGCTATTTCTGGCGTGGTGAAGATATGCGCGTCATCGGACAAAAACACCAGCGACTTAAATTATTACTGGCGCATGATTTGTCCTTGTTTGCCTATCACTTACCATTGGATATGCATGTTGAACTGGGCAATAATGCTCAGCTTGCCATGCAACTCGGTTTGGTGCCTGCCGCCAGATTCGGTGACGATGAGTTGGGCTGGCTAGGGACTGCAGGCGACCCCGAGATTCAGACGATAGGGGCGCTGGCATTGCATATCGAGCACAAACTGGGACGTAAGCCATTATTGATCGGCAATCCGGAGCTAGCGCTCGCTCAGGTCGCATGGTGCACAGGGGCTGCACAAAATATGTTTGATCAGGCGATCTCGGCAGGGGCGAGCGTTTATTTGAGTGGTGAAATCTCTGAGCCTACCGTGCATTTGGCCAGAGAGTCGGGGGTTGCCTATTTGTCTTGCGGCCATCATGCGACCGAGCGTTACGGTGTGCAGGCACTTGGTAAAAAAATTGCGCAACAATTTGGTATTGAACATCATTTTGTTGATATTGATAATCCGGTCTGATGCTAAAACACTCCGGCAGGTTTTAGACGCTGCGGAGTGTTATTTTTTTGCAATATTATTTTTTCAGAGCATCACGAATTTCACGTAATAAGAGAACATCTTCCGTTGCGGCTGGTACAACTGCAGGTGCAGCAACTTCTTGCTTCTTCATTTTATTGACCAGACGTACCATCTGGAAAATGATGAAAGCCAAAATCAAAAAATTCAGTGAAATGGTTAGAAAATTCCCGTAGGCGAGTACCGCACCGGCTTTTTTTGCTTCGACCAGAGTCAGATTGCTGGCCTGGCTATTTAATGGCAGGTAGTAATTGGCAAAATCCAGTCCGCCAAAAATTTTCCCAACCACCGGCATGACGATATCGGCCACCAGTGAATCGACAATTTTGCCGAAAGCCGCGCCGATGATAACGCCAACTGCCAAATCAAGCACATTACCTTTAGCGGCAAACTCTTTAAATTCGCCTATCATGCTCATACAAGCTCCTTAAATTGATATATGGATCAAAAGTGTCACAACAACAAAATAATATGCGGAAATCTTGTTTATAAGTGTAATTTTTTTGTCAAATTGTGTGAAGTGCGACCTATGCGGGTGTCGTTATCTTGAAGCGACAAGGACTTAAAAACGAAATAATTCTCGATATTCTCAATAAATACGTCTTTGTTTGTCTTCCGGAGCATCTTTCTCTTTTAAAAGTATACCTGCCTCCTTTATAATTTAGGGTTGTTAGAAGTGGGTTTTGCTTCATCAAGTTTTGATTTTTGATAGATTGGGGTTGGTATGGGTATCGAAAAGCAGGTCGATTCCGGCCGTCGCGGCTTGCTCGTCGCAACGTGCGCGGTGGGTGGTGTGGCTGGTTTGGCAACGGCTGGTGCGTTGGTCAGCACTTTCCAGCCATCTGAGCGTGCAAAAGCAGCGGGTGCGCCGGTGGAAGCGGATATCTCGGACTTAAAGCCGGGTGAAATGAAAGTGTTTGAATGGCGCGGAAAGCCGGTGTGGGTTTTAAAGCGCACGCCTGAAATGATGGCGAGTCTGGCCAAGACTGAAGATAAGGTCGCTGATCCTAAATCAGAAAAACCTTACACTTTAGAAATGCCGGAATATTGCAAGAACCAGAGCCGTTCGCGTGCAGAGCATAGCGATTTGCTGGTGACCGTCGGTATTTGCTCCCATCTCGGATGTTCGCCAAGCTCAAAATTTACAGCGGGTGCGCAGCCATCACTGCCTGATGATTGGACTGGCGGCTTCTTATGCCCTTGTCATGGTTCTACTTTTGATTTGGCCGGCCGTGTTTACAAAAATAAGCCAGCGCCACAAAATTTGGATATTCCCCGTCATATGTACTTGTCGGACACTAAAATCCTCATCGGTAAAGATGAGAAAGGCGAGGCTTAATCATGGCATTTGTTGAGAAAAAACTCCCAGCTGACGCTCCTGTCATCGATAAGGCACTGAACTGGGTCGACTCCCGTTTCCCGCTGACGAAGCTGTGGAACGATCAGTGGGGTCAATACTACGCGCCAAAGAATTTTAATTTTTGGTATATCTTTGGCTCACTCGCCATGTTGGTGCTGGTGATACAGATTGTTACCGGCATTTTCCTGGTAATGCATTACAAACCGGACGCCAATCTGGCGTTTGCCTCGGTTGAGTACATCATGCGCGAAGTGCCGTGGGGTTGGCTGGTGCGTTACATGCATTCGACTGGCGCCTCTGCATTTTTCATTATTGTGTATTTACACATGACGCGTGCCTTAATGTACGGTTCATATCGTAAACCACGCGAATTAATCTGGCTGTTCGGTTTCGCTATTTTCCTGTGTCTGATGGCAGAAGCGTTTTTTGGTTACCTGTTGCCGTGGGGCCAGATGTCGTATTGGGGCGCGCAAGTGATTGTGAATCTGTTCGGGGCGATTCCTTTCATCGGTCCTGATCTGTCACTCTGGATTCGTGGTGACTATGTGGTCTCTGATGCTACCTTGAATCGCTTTTTCTCTTTCCATGTCATCGCCATTCCTCTGGTCTTACTTGGCTTGGTGGTGGCGCATCTGATCGCTTTGCATGAAGTCGGTTCGAATAATCCTGATGGTATCGAAGTAAAAGAAAATTTGGGTCCGGACGGTCATCCGCTGGATAGTGTTCCATCCCATCCTTATTACACTTTCCATGATATTTTCGGTGTCACAGTGTTCCTGCTTATTTTCAGTGCTGTCGTTTTCTTTGCCCCGGAAATGGGTGGCTATTTCCTTGAATATAACAACTTTGTGCCTGCAAATTCATTGCAAACACCGACGCACATTGCGCCAACCTGGTATTTCACGCCGTTCTACTCGATCTTGCGTGCTACCACCACCGAGTTCATGTATGTCGTGATGGCGGGGACTGTTGCCTATGTCGGTTTGATTTTTGTCGGCACCAAATTGCCATCAAAAATCAAGGTGTCGATTGCTGCGATAGCCCTGGTATGCCTGGCCGGTATGATGCCCGGTGCGCTTGATGCCAAATTCTGGGGTGTGGTCCTGTTTGGCTCTTCCGTGATGATTTTAGGTGCCTTGCCATGGTTGGATCTTTCCCCGGTGAAGTCGATTCGTTATCGCCCTGATTGGCATAAATATGTCTATATCGTATTTGGTATTGCCTTCGTTGCCTTGGGTTATTTAGGTGTTCAGCCACCTTCCCCTACTGGTGAGCGTATTTCTCAGGTGTGTGCCGTGATCTATTTTGGTTTCTTCATGTTGATGCCATGGTGGAGCGCGATGGGTACATTTAAGCCTGTACCAAAACGTGTGACATTTTCAGCGCACTAAGCGTCCAAAGGAATAATAAGCATGAAATTTTTAAAAAAATTGATCGCCGCACTGGCCTTTGTTCCGGCTTTTGCCTTGGCCAATACAGGGGGATTTCCTCTGGATCGCGCGGAAGACCGCAGTAACGATATGGCTGCATTGCAGCATGGTGCAAAGCTGTTCGTTAATTATTGTCTTAATTGCCACTCAGCATCTGCTATGCGTTATAACAGACTGAAAGATATTGGTTTAACTGAAGACCAGATCAAGAGCAATTTGTTGTTCACTGGTGAAAAAGTCGGTGATTTAATGAAAGCGACGCTGACGGCAAAAGATGCCAAGGAATGGTTTGGTGCCGTTCCTCCAGATCTATCGGTAATTTCCCGTGCCAGGGCTTCCGGCGCTGGATCTGGCGCTGACTGGATTTACACTTATCTGCGCAGTTACTACAAGGACGACAGCCGTCCTACAGGTTGGAATAACATGTTATTTCCGAATGTAGGTATGCCACATGTGTTGTGGGAGTTGCAGGGTGTACGTACTGCCAAATTTGTTGAAGAAAAAGATCTTCATGACGAGACTAAAGTCGTACATAAATTTGCCGGCTTTGAAAAAGTCACTGATGGTAAACTCAGCAATGCAGAGTACGACAGTGCGATCACTGATCTGGTTGCTTATCTGCAATGGATGGGCGAGCCAGCGCAAAGTACGCGCAAACGCTTAGGTGTATGGGTAGTGATGTTTTTGGCACTCTTGAGCTTCCTTGCATGGCGCCTGAATGCGTCTTACTGGAAAGAAGTAAAGTAATATAAGTCGTCCGCTGCAGTGCTGCAGCGGATGTGTCATCTCAGGGTGAGGCGCGCAAAACAGGCGCCTCGCCCTAATCGTTTTTAAGGAACTATAAAAATGATGGTTCTCTATTCGGGCACTACTTGCCCATTCTCTCAGCGCTGCCGCCTTGTTTTGTTCGAAAAAGGCATGGATTTTGAAATCCGCGATGTTGATCTGTTCAATAAGCCGGAAGATATTTCAACCATGAATCCTTACGGTCAGGTGCCTATTCTGGTCGAGCGCGAATTGATTTTGTATGAATCAAATATTATCAATGAATACATTGATGAGCGTTTCCCCCATCCGCAACTGATGCCGGCAGACCCTTTGCAGCGCGCCCGTGCGCGTTTAATGCTGTTCAATTTTGAGAAAGAATTGTTCGTGCATGTGCATACATTGGAAAATGAAAAATCCTCTTCTTCCTCTAAGGTGCAAGACAAGGCCAGAGCAGAAATACGGGATCGTCTGACCCAGTTGGCACCTTTGTTCGTCAAGAACAAATACATGCTGGGTGACGAATTCTCTATGCTCGACGTTGCGGTGGCCCCTTTGTTGTGGCGTCTGGATCACTATGGCATCGAGTTGTCGAAAACTGCCGCACCACTGATGAAATATGCCGAGCGTATTTTTTCCCGGCCAGCGTACATTGAAGCACTGACGCCTTCTGAAAAAGTGATGCGTCGTTAAGCTGCCTGATCTGTACTACAACAAGGCTGACAGGTTCTGCTTGTCGGCCTTGTTGTTTTTGTGGCTAAGGTCTATCCTTTAAAAATTACTTACCAAACTGAATTCTCTTATGTCCGTTACGACCACAAAACCTTATTTCATGCGCGCCATTTACGAATGGTGCACTGATAATGGATTCACTCCCTATCTTGCAGTCAAAGTATACGGTGCAGTCAGAGTACCTATGGAATTTGTTCGTAACGGCGAAATCGTTTTGAATATCAGTTTTGGCGCGACCAGCGGCTTGAAAATGGATAACCATGCCGTCACTTTTAATGCCCGTTTTGGTGGTGTTTCGCGGGAGTTATTTATCCCTGTTGAGAACATACAGGCAATATACGCCAGCGAAAATGGACAAGGTATGGCATTTGAGATGGATGTGGCCGATGAGGGTATCACGGCGTTCCCTGACGAGGATGCTATGGTCACCGCAGAGGCAACCAAGCCAGGCATAGGTTTGGCGGTTGTCAGCAATGCGCCTAAGGAAGGTGATATTGATTCTGGAGCGGGAACCGGCACACCTGCAGCACCGCAAAAAAAGTTTGAAAAACCTTCACTCAAAATAATAAAATAGTCTATAATCTTGTTCTTCGAGAGCACTTGAGAGATTAAGTGAAGTAGATTGTGTATCGCCGACTTAGCTCATTTGGTAGAGCAGTTGACTTGTAATCATCAGGTGGCCAGTTCGATTCCGGCAGTCGGCACCAAGAATAAGCAGTAAAAATAAAAGGGTTACACGCTTCGGCTTGTAACCCTTTTGTTTTTTTATCAAAAGTAACTTCGAAAAATAACATCTACACATGTGGGAGTGTATTGCATCAATAAGGTTTTTCACTTATAGAGATGTCTCGCTATGGGGAGTTAGCCTGTTTGTGTGCGCTGAACGTTGAATAATTCAATGATGACCAAGAACGGAATCAGTTTCCATCTGGTTTTAAGCCTGCCCAGCGAGGTGTTAGCTGATGCGGCAAGGCGAACATGTCGAGTACCCGTCCGACTGTGTGGTCGACCATTTCTTGTATCGATTGTGGCTTGTGATAAAAGCCTGGGAGAGGGGGGAAGATAACGCCGCCCATTTCTGTCACTGCCGTCATATTGCGCAGATGTGCCAGATTAAACGGGGTTTCTCTTACCATCAAAATTAAGCGGCGACGCTCTTTAAGAACCACGTCGGCAGCGCGGGTGATCAGATTATCGGACAGGCCGTGAGCCACTGCCGCTAGC
>JBBQNW010000049.1:0-14784 GCA_038330335.1 Burkholderiales bacterium
TGTTGGGGGTCTGGTATCTGGCGAACGCCGCAGCCAATACCCTGGCCGGCTTGCTGGAAGAATTGTTGAAGGGCTCGTCTTTCCCGGTGTATGGTTTTCTGGTGGGAAGTTCCATCGGCGCCGGTGTTGTCTTACTCCTGATCACCCCGCTGTTGAAAAAACTCATGCACGGCAAGGCTTAACGAAAGAATGAAGACAGAAGGTGTTTTCGCTTCTGGCATAAAAAAACCCCGCAAAATTTGCGGGGTTTTTTCTTGGGCAACTGGTCCCGCCGAATACCAAGGGGAAATTAACGCTCGATCGCCAGCGCTACGCCCATACCGCCACCGATACACAGACTGGCCAGACCACGTTTGGCATCGCGACGTATCATTTCATGGATCAGGCTGACCAGAATACGGCAACCTGAGGCACCGATAGGATGGCCGATGGCAATCGCGCCGCCATTGACGTTGATCTTGCTGGTATCCCAACCCATTTCACGGTTGACACCAATAGCCTGGGCAGCGAAGGCTTCGTTGATTTCCATCAGATCGAGATCCTGATGGCTCCAGCCGGCTTTTTTCAGGCAGAGCTGTGCCGCCGGGACCGGGCCCATACCCATGATCGTCGGGTCTACCCCGGCCGAAGAGTAAGCTTTGATACGGGCTAACACCGGCAGGCCGAGTTCTTCGGCTTTCCTGGCAGACATCATAATCACGGCAGCAGCACCGTCGTTCAAGCCAGAGGCGTTACCGGCGGTGACGGTACCGGCTTTGTCGAAAGCCGGACGCAAGCTAGACAATGATTCTAAGGTGGCACCATGCTTGATGAATTCATCGGCATCAAATACCGTTGTGCCTTTTTTGCTGACCAGATCCACCGGGATGATTTCGTCTTTGAATTTACCGGCTTTTTGCGCTGCTTCAGCCTTGTTTTGCGAAGCGAGTGCGAAGATGTCTTGCTCTTCACGAGTAATACCGAATTTTTTGGCGACGTTTTCCGCAGTGATGCCCATGTGGTATTGGTTATACACATCCCACAGACCATCGACAATCATGGTGTCGACCAGTTTGGCATCGCCCATGCGGAAACCGTCACGCGAACCATTTAACACATGAGGCGAAGCGCTCATGTTTTCCTGACCACCGGCGATGATGATGTCGGCATCGCCAACTTTAATCGCCTGTGCTGCCAGATGGGTCGCCTTGAGGCCGCTGCCACAGACCTTATTGAGCGTGAAAGCTGGCACCATATTTGGCAAGCCGGCACGGATCACTGCCTGGCGCGCCGGATTTTGGCCTACGCCTGCGGTCAATACCTGACCGAGTATCACTTCATTAATCAAGTCACCGCTCAAGCCCGTTTTAGCCAGCAGAGCTTTAATGACATGCGCGCCCAGATCAGAGGCGGCAATTTTTGCCAGTGAACCACCAAATTTGCCTACCGCAGTACGACCCGCAGCAACGATGACGACATCTTGCATTTGATACTCCTAAGTGAAATGCCCGTAGCACACGGGCCGAGGTTTGCTTCTGTTATAGATTACACCAGCCAACGGCTTATCGCTCGCGGGTTCTGTCATTTTCAGAAAATTTGGACAAAAAAAACTCCCGCTTGTGACGGGAGCTTTTTGCTAAGCTAAAAAATAGCGCATTCGCTTATTTTTTCTTGGAAGTGACTTTGTCAGCAGCTTGTGTGAATTGCTGAGTGGCATTTGCCAGATTGTCTTCCAAAGTTTGTACCGCTTGCTTCGTTGTCTTGGACAACTGGTCGTAACCTGCATTGATATTACCAACCACTGATTTCAATGCTGTCACTGCTTGCTCGGAACCGGCTGGTGCATTTTTAGTGACTTCTTCAATCAGGGAAGTGACTTTAGCGTTGGTTTCAGCGATATGCGCTTCGACGGCTTTAGTGAATTCTTGCTGAGTTGCATTCGTGATGCTAGCCAGGTGACGACCGTAGGCCAGGGCTTTTTCCGCACTTGGTTTAGCTTGGGCTGAAGCCAAAGTCACAAATTCTTGTGCATCTTTTACGCTGGCCAGTTCTTTCGCAGCAGCAGTGCCTTCTTCGATAGACGCTTTAGCGGCATTCACGTTCAGGGAAACAAATTGCTCCAGACCTTCAAAAGCTTTTTTGTTCAATGCGGCCAAAGACGCAAATTGAGCTTCCAGGCTGGCTTTAGTCGCAGCGATAAATTGTTCTGGGGTTGTGTACATAGTATTCTCCAATTTAGTAAAAAATTAACATTTATGGCAGTGGCGACCGATTACTCATCTTTGAATATTGCACTGCAACAGTTTCTATTTTACGCATTAAATACAAGGAGTCAAGTATTTTTTGTGCGCCGCACCAAATATTTATATAACATCTTTTACCTCAAACCAACTGTTGATTGAAGCAAGTCATTGCTGCCGATTCCAGTGCTAGTAAGGTCTTTTTATTCGCCAAGCCACCGGCATAACCGGTCAGCGCGCCGCAGCTGGCAATGACTCGGTGGCAGGGGACAATGATCGAAATCGGGTTGCGTCCATTGGCCGCACCGACTGCGCGTGCTGCTGCTGGCCTGCCGATATGGCACGCAATACGCGCGTAGCTGGCGGTACTGCCAAAGGGCAGCGCCAGCAAAGCTTGCCAGACCTCTTGCTGAAATGCAGTCCCGCCGGAGAGATCCAGCGGCACATCAAATTGTTGCCTTTGTCTGGCAAAATAGGCATCAAGCTGCTGGACCGTTTGTTGCAGTACAGCATTTTTGGCGTCGCGCTGCCAGCCACTACTGCCGCTGAAGTGTTTATGTCCCTCAAAATACACGCCTGCCAAACCGCGCTCGCTGGCTGCCAGCAGCAGTTTTCCCATAGGGCTAGGGTAATCGGTATAGACCATGATGATTCCTGATGTGATTACATGTTCGATGTAAATGAATTTGTTATTAGTTAGATAATGATTGCCATAGCAACAGCGCGGCATAGGCACGCCAGGGCGACCAGGACTGGGCACGCAGCAACAGCTGCTGTTCCGTCAGGCGTGGTTGCGGCACGCTGGCCGCCGCTTTTTGCAAACCAAGGTCGCCGGCAGGAAAGGCATCGGGGAAACGCAAGGCCCTTAAAGCAATGTATTGCGCAGTCCACTCACCGATGCCGGCCACGGTTTTCAGTTGCGCCACCATCTGTTCGTGGTTGCTGCCCGGCGCTCTCTGCAAACCGCCTTCTACGGTAAACCGTGCCAGATTTTGTATGGTGGCGGCGCGGGTTTTCGGCAGGCCGATCTGGGCGATGTCTGCCAGCGGCGTCTGCGCCAGCAACGCCGCTGACGGAAAATGCCGGCTCACTCCGGCAAATGGCGTACTCATGGCAGCGCCAAATTTTTGCACCAGTCGCCCGGCTACCGTGGTGGCGCCGGCCACGCTGACCTGCTGCCCCAGCACAGCCCGAATCGCCAATTCAAAATGATCAAACGCACCCGGCACCCTTAAGCCCGGCGTGCGGGCGATCTGTGCCGCCAGCAAAGCGTCGCTGGCCAAATGTGCCTGGATCACGGCCGGATTAGCTTCCAGATCAAACTGGCTGCGCACTTTGGCCAGCAAGGGCATCAGCACCGAAGACAAACCGGGTGCCACTTGCAAGGCCAATTGCTGGCTGTGCGGCAAATGCGTGACCCGGATCCAGCCGGTCTTCCCATCGAGCTGCACACTGCGCACATAAGCGGCCTGATCCGCCCCCTCTGCCAGATCACCTTCAACTGCCTCCAGCCCGAGCATGGCGCGCCCTTGCAGATACGCCAGTAAGGCATCCCAGGCATACGGTGGCCGATACGCCAGGCGCAAGACCAGGGCCTCGCCCGGTTCGGGAGCGCTACGCCGGACCGATCCGGGTGTCATCTTATAGCGTTGTTCGAATAGAGAATTAAAGCGTCGCACGCTCCCAAAACCGGCAGCGTAAGCCAGTTCCGCCATCGGCAAACGGGTTTCTTGCAGAAGTTTTTTGGCAAACAACAGGCGCTGGGTTTGCGCCAGTTCGACCGGGGTCACACCAAATTGCTCGAATAATACGCGCCGCAATTGCCTCGATGAGAGGCCGACCTGGGACGACAGATCTTCCAGACTGCCTTCGTTTAAGGCGCCGGCGACAATTTTTTGCCATATGCCGTAGGCCAGATTCTGTTGCAAAGCATACGGTGCCAGCTCGGGGCGGCAACGCAGGCAGGGACGAAAACCGGCCGCTTCTGCGGCCGCCGCCGAGGTATAAAACACGCAGGAAGTAGCGTGCGGCGTCTTGGCGCTACATACCGGCCGGCAATAAATGCCGGTGGTCTTGACGCCGGTAAAAAAGACGCCGTCAAAGCGGCTGTCTTTGGCCAGCACCGCCCGATAATAAGCACTGTCTTGTTCAGCGCCTTCGCTAGAGAGGCCGGGATTATTTTTGTCGGCAATTGATGTCATCGTGAACAGTAGAAAAGCGAAAAAGCCCGGCATCTAAGGGCAATATTGATCGGCAGGCTAAGCTCACTTTATACGGCAATGCAGGTTCTTGTTCTAGCCGTTTTCGGACAGAAAAGCCGTGGCGGGCAATCTGGCACTGAAATTGACACGGAAACTGAAACTCAGCGGCAGAGCGCAGACAGCAGCAGCCCGCGGCAGGCAGGCATCAATAACGTAGTGGCCAGCGAATCTGACCAGTCCACCGTGTATCGCAATTTCCGCTAAACTTGCTGCTGATTATGTATTTTTTTTGATTTCACCCTCTTTTTTACGGCCTTCATGCGACCAGCTACCCGCCCCGATTTAACAACCGTCCTGATCGCCAGCGGCTTTATTCTGACTCTGGCGATGGGGGTGCGCCATGGCTTTGGTTTTTGGATGCAACCGATCGCGCAAGGACATGGCTGGACCCGTGAAACCTATTCACTGGCGCTGGCAGTACAAAATCTGATGTGGGGCGTATTTGGCCCGTTTGCCGGGATGGCGGTGGATAAATTTGGCACTACGCGGGTCATCATCATCGGCGCGTTTTTATATGCCGCCGGTTTATTATGGATGGCATTGATCGATCAGCCAACGCTGTTTATCGCCGGCTCCGGCATTCTGATCGGTGCCGCGCTGGCCTGTACTGCGTTTGGTGCCGTCAGCGGCATTATCGGCCGCAGCGCACCGGAGGCCAAGCGGTCGTGGGCGTTTGGTATGTCATCGGCGGCCAGCTCGTTTGGCCAGTTTGCCATGATGCCGGTCGAGCAACAGCTCATTAGCCATAGTGGCTGGCAAAATGCCTTTTACCTGCTGGCGGCACTGCTATTACTGGTGATGATACCGATGGCCTTGCGCCTGCGCGAACCGGCAATCAGTCATGCCAGCGGCCCGCAACAGAGCATCATGGAAGCGATTCGCGAAGCCTTTGCCTACGGCCCTTTCCGCCTGCTGTTGGCAGGTTACTTTGTCTGCGGTTTTCAAGTCGTGTTTATTGCTGTACACATGCCGGCCTACCTGAAAGACAAAGGCATCATGGACCCGACGGTGGCGGTGTACGCACTGGCGCTAATCGGTCTGTTTAATATCTTCGGTTCTTATTATGCGGGCAAGCTTGGCGGGATTTTTCCCAAGCGCTACTTGCTGTCATCGATTTACCTCAGCCGTACCGTGGTCATCGCCCTGTTCTTGCTAGCGCCGCTGTCAGCGTATTCTGTGTATATTTTTTCGGCCGCGATGGGTCTGCTATGGCTGTCTACTGTGCCACTGACGAACGGCGTAATTGCCGGTATTTTCGGTATGAAATATTTATCGATGTTATCGGGCTTTGTGTTTTTCTCACACCAGATCGGCAGCTTCCTGGGGGTGTGGCTGGGCGGTTATATTTACACCACTAGCGGCAACTACAATACCGTGTGGATGATTACTCTGGCATTGGGCGTATTTGCCACCTTCATTAATTTGCCGATCAAAGAAAGCCCTATCGTGCGCCACCAGACTGCGGCGGCATAAGATGACACGGCGCGTAACAACACCAGGTTCGTGGCGGCGGCGCCTGCTGCTGGCAATGCTGCTGGCGGCCATATTATTACTGGTGTTTTTAGCCTATCTGCAACCCTCGTTTGTGCTGGATCTGGCGAACCGCTTTGTGTTGTGCTGAGGTGTGCTATCTCCTGTGGCGCGCCGGCCACCTCAGCCCTATCTTAGCCAGTCTGAGATACTTCAAAACCGCTACATTGAGCGGAACAGAGCAGAGAAATTCATGGGGCAATGATGCTATGATGCTATGATTTTTAGCAATCAATTGTACTAACTCAACTATAAATTGATGCACCCGGGCGCAGCTTTCATGGCGCAACAACTAGCGGCGGCGAATCAAGCCACCGTCCCTTACTTCATAGGAAAAATCATGGCAAAATCCTTGTTCATGTTGCTGTGTTCCAGTCTGGCAATTCAATCCAGTATGGCCGCAGCCCCTGACAATCCGCCCGGTACCCCGGTCCAGGCGGTAGCAGCGGGCAATTATGTGCCGAATCCTTTTTTTGCGGCCAGTACACTCGATTACGAATTACCCGCCTTTGACAAAATAAGTAATGCCCATTTTGCGCCGGCATTTAACGAAGCCATGCGCCAGCATACGGGCGAGATCAATGCCATCGCCGACAACCGTGCCAACCCGACGTTTGAGAACACCGTGGTGGCGATGGAACGCAGCGGCCAGATGCTGGGGCGGGTCTCACGCGTATTTTTCAGCCTGACAGTGGCCAATACCAATCCGACGCTGGAAGCCTTATCGCGCGACCTGGCCCCCAAACTCTCGGCACATAACGACAGCGTTTTTCTCAATGCCAAGCTGTTTCAGCGCATCAGCGCGGTCTACCAATTCCGTGCACAACTGGCTATGGATGAAGAATCGCGCCGTTTGCTGGAACGCTATTACACCGACTTCGTCAGAGCCGGTGCCAAGCTTTCTGACACTGACAAAACCAGGCTCAGCGCTTTCAACGCAGAACTGGCGACACTCGGCACCAGGTTTAGCCAGAACGTCTTGAAAGAAACCAATGCTTCGGCCCTCATCATCGACAACAAAGCCGATCTCAAGGGCTTATCGCCAAGTGAAATAAAAACCGCTGCCGACGCCGCCAAGGCACGCGGCTTAGATGGCCAGTACCTGATCGCGCTGATGAACACCACAGGTCAGCCATATCTGGCCAGTCTGACTAATCGTGCCGTACGCCAGCGCCTGTACGAGGCATCGTCAGAGCGCGCCAGCCATGGCGGTGAATTTGACAACCGCGAGATCGCCATTCGCCTGGCCAAGCTAAGGGCAGAGCGCGCCCGTTTGCTTGGCTATGCCAGCCACGCCGCCTACAATCTGGAGGACGAAACCGCCAAAACCACCACGGCAGTAAATACATTACTGAGCGGACTGGTACCGGCCGCGGTCGCGAATGCAAAAAGAGAAGCCGTAGAATTGCAGAAAATGATCGATGCCAAAAAAGGCGGCTTCAAACTGGCCGCATGGGATTGGGCGTATTACAGCGAACAGGTGCGCCAGGCCAGATATCACTTTGACGACGCCCAGCTACGGCCTTACTTTGAACTCGATCACGTATTGATCGACGGCGTCTTTTTTGCGGCCAGCAAGCTGTACGGTATCAGTTTTAAAGAGCGCAAGGATTTACCGGTGTATCACCCCAGTGTCAGAGTCTTTGAAGTGTTTGATGCCGATGGCAAACCAATGGCCTTGTTCCTGGCGGACCTGTATGCGCGCGACGCCAAACGCGGCGGTGCATGGATGAACGCCTACGTGCCGCAATCAGGGCTGTTCGGACAACGTCCGGTGGTGGCGAATCATCTGAATATTCCAATGCCCCCCGCCGGCCAGCCGACTTTACTCACTTACGACGAAGTGCGCACCGCTTTCCATGAATTCGGCCACGCCTTGCACGGCATGTTCTCGAATGTGCGTTATCCGCGCTTTTCCGGCACTAGCGTGCCGCGCGATTTTGTCGAGTATCCGTCCCAGGTGAATGAAATGTGGGCGCTCTGGCCTGAAGTGCTGCAAAACTACGCCAAACACGTCAAGACCGGCGAAGCCATGCCCGCCGAACTGGTGGCCAAGCTAGACGCCAGTGCCAAATTCAACCAGGGGTTTAGCACCACGGAATATCTGGCGGCGTCTTTGCTAGACCAACGCTGGCATCAACTGACACCGGCTCAGGTACCGACCGATGCGCTGGAATTTGAAGCCTTGGCGCTCAAGCAGGCCAAAGTCGATTTTGCGCCAGTGCCGCCGCGCTACCGTAGCAGCTATTTCTCACACATTTTCGCCGGCGGTTATTCGGCTGGCTACTACGCCTATATGTGGAGCGCCGTGCTCGATGCCGATACCGTGGAATGGTTTAAAGAAAACGGCGGCCTGACACGCAAAAACGGTGACTGGTTCCGCCAGCAATTACTTTCCCGCGGCGGTAGTGCCGACGCCATGGACACCTTCCGTAGTTTTCGCGGGCGCGATCCCGACATCGCCCCCTTGTTGCTACGCCGCGGTCTGAACAGCCCTGCGCAATAACGCCAAGGGTAGAAACCGCTAAGGGTAGAAACAAAAAAGGAGCCGGGGGCTCCTTTTTTACTGACGATTTGCCATGCTGGCACGGCGTCTTGCGGACGTCGTTAGGACCGTCCTTATTCCAGTTTCCAGATGAAATCGACTTTGGCTCATAACTAACCGGGGCAAACGCTGGCGTCCTCAGTACACTTGTAACTCTTCCCGCTCATCGGCACTGGCAGCTGCGGCTTTTTTCGGGCGCGCTTTGCTGAGGCTAGTGGCCGGTAAAGATTTCAGCGCTAGCGCTTTAGCGCCTGCGCGGCTGGCCAGGGCAACTACCGGTGTATAGCTTTCAATCACGCGGATGCTGTCGACAATTTTCCTGGCAGACTCATTCATCGCACTCATAGTCTCGACCACCTGCGCTCCCAGCACACCGTCCTGCCGCGCCAGTTCTGAGCCTGAGCACCTGAGCTTAACCAGCACTCTGGTTTTTCCGATTAGAAATGAAAGGATTTACATCAAAAAAATACTAGCGCTTTACTCGCGGTACACAATACGCCAGACTCCCCAATCCCTATTCGCCAGGCAAAAAAATTTATGAGCGCCACACAACAAGCCTACCGCGCCAGTCTGCTGCATTTTTTAGATGATCCGCGCGACCGCGAACACGCACTGCAATGGCACGACGATGGCCTGCTCATCGTGCAGGATGGCCAGGTACTGGCAGCAGGGGATTATGCACAACTAAAACAGCAGTTGCCACCTGACTTGGTCGTGCAACACTGGCCCGGCAAAATTATCCTGCCCGGCTTCATCGACAGCCATGTGCATTATCCGCAAACGGACATGATCGCCTCGCCGGCACCGGGCTTGTTACCCTGGCTGGAAACCTATACTTTTCCGACTGAGCGGCGCTTTCAAGATCCGCAACATGCCAGTGAAGTCGCGTCCTTCTTCCTCGATGAATTACTGCGCTGCGGCACTACCACCGCGATGGTGTATTGCAGTGTGCATCCGGCATCGGTCGAGGCTTTTTTTGAGCAAAGCGCAGCACGCAATCTACGCATGATTGCCGGCAAAGTGTTGATGGATAGGAACTGTCCGGCATTTCTGCAAGACAGCCCTGAGGGCGGCGTGCGAGATAGCGAAACCCTGATCCAGCGCTGGCATAAAAATGGCCGGCAGTTATATGCCATCACACCGCGGTTTGCGCCCACTTCGAGTAATGCCCAATTACAACTGGCAGGCGAACTGGCGCAGCGCTATCCGGATACCTATATCCAGACCCATGTGGCAGAAAATAAAGAGGAATGCGACTGGGCCAGAGCGCTGTTCCCCGAAGCACGCAGCTATCTCGACATCTACGACCGTTATGGTTTACTGCGCCCGCGCGCCATGTATGGCCATGGCATCTGGCTAGATCAGACTGATCGCCAGCGCATGCAGGAAAGCCAGTCGGCAATCGCACTTTGCCCGACGTCCAACCTGTTTCTGGGCAGCGGCCTGTTTGACTTTGACCGCGCCGAGGCCGCCCAAGTCTTGCTTGCGCTGGCCACCGACGTTGGCGGCGGCACTTCATTTTCGATGTTGCAAACCATGAACGAGGCCTACAAAGTGGCGCGTATGGGAGGCAGTTATTTATCTGCGGGCCGGCTGTTTTACCTGGCCACGCTGGGCGCCGCACGCAGCCTGCAACTGGAAGGCACAATTGGCAATTTTACGCCCGGTAATGAGGCCGATTTCATCGTACTCGACCCGCAAGCCACCCCGCTGCTAGCACGCCGCACCGCCTGCACGAATAGTCTGGAAGAGTTACTGTTCGCCATCGCCATGCTAGGCGACGACCGCGCCATCGCGGCGACCTATGCAGCAGGGCAGCCGGTTCATGTGAGAAAATAAGCGGTCATTCATCACACCGATAAATCATCATGCCAATTATTAATATTCAGTTGCTGGAAGGTCGCAGCGCAGAACAAAAACGCGCCTTTGTCAAAGCCGTCACCGAAGTGACCAGTACCACCCTGGCCTGTTCGCCAGAGTCGGTGCAGATTCTTATTCAGGATATCAAGAAAGAGGATTGGTCTAGCGCCGGCGTATTGTGGTCGGATAAAAAATAAGCCGAGCGACCTAACCAGCCACAAAAAAGGCCGTAAAAAAACCCTAAAAGTTGTTATCCAACTTTTAGGGTCCGGTTCAGTTTTGTTCAAACTGCCTGAGGCTTTTATTCACATCAGCGAGCGACAGATTAATATTTGTAGTTGCCCGTCAGATAGAACGTACGGCCCAGTGGGTCTGTGTAGCGGCCATCGTAACCAACCTGATTACCACCACCGGTATTGCGAATCGACAATGGCGGGTCTTGGTTCAACAGGTTTTTGATACCGCCGGTAATCGTCAGGTTTTTCACGAGATTTGCTTTCAACTGATAATCCAGAGTCGTGTAGCTTTTCACATCACGCACCATGCCAGCATAAGCGCCCAGTGTACCGTCAGGATTAACACTTCTGAGCTGCGCATCGTCGGCAGTTAAGACTTTATCGTGGTAGCCAGAACGATAATTGACTGTCAGAGAGTTCGTGAATTGTGGCGACGAGGTTAATGACAATACCAGTCTGGACACCATGCGGAAAACGACGTTATCGGAAGAATCAAAACGCCCGATACTTTGCTCTAAGCCTACACCCGGTACATTTTGCTCAGCTTTCAGCATATACGTCGCTGACCAGTTTGCGTTCAATTTACCGATTGGCGTTGCCGTTCTAAATGTCGCATCTAAGTCCAGACCTTGGTAATGCGATGTCGCCAGATTGACCGGTGACAACTGCGCAACGATGACTTTGGAACCCTGAATCGGATCAAAATACAATTTAATATATTTGTCAGCCAATGCCGGTATTGTATAAATCTGATCTTGAGACAAAGACTGAATCTGATTTTTCAGTTTGACATCCCAGAAATCAACGCCCAGAGACAGACTGCTAACTGGCTCAAACCGAATGCCCATCGCGATTTGATTTGACTCTTCCGCTTTTAAGCCGGCGTCACCTTTGGCAGGATTACCCTTGGTCAATAAACCGTATTCTTGTGAGCCACGGCAATACGGGTATCTAAAATCAGCAGGATTCGTGATAGGGCAAGGAAAGTAGCTCGATGATCCGTTATTTTTTACAGGATCAGCCACATCATTCATTGTCGGCGCCTTAAAGCCGGTACCGTAAGATGCACGCAGTAAGACGGTCTGAACAGGCTGATAACGCGCAGACAGCTTATAAGTTGCCTTAGAAACGGAATCGCCAACCGAGCCAGGACGCGTCGCCGTTCCATCGGTGTCATACGTCGTGTTGTTTTTCTTTACGGCATCGTAGCTGTCATAGCGTACGGCGGCTGTGACATCCATGTTCTTCATCACCGGCATCAGCAACTCACCGAAAGTACCCCAGCTTTGACGGCTTGCGCTCAAATCTTGTGCACCGGTGCCACCACCAATCATCGTGTCCGTCGCGGTTGCGTCAGGGTTTTGTGGCCCCGGCCCTTTTGAAATAGAGCTATACACATCATCGTATTTTTGTTTTGTGAAATCAGCACCGAGTCCTAACGATGCAGCGCCGCCAGCCATCGCGAATAACTCTTTAGAGGTATGCGCGCTGACGACATCAATTTTAGATGTGGTTGTTTGCAGGTTCTGGTTCAATACGGCAGGGGCTAAAATGGCCGACGCATTTGGATTGATGATGAAAGGATTATATGCACCGGATTTCACCAAAGCGTTAAATTTATTCGAGCTCATGTAACCCGATACGGCATTATCTTCCTGGGTGTTTTCTGAGTGCGTGTAAGTGGCATTGACATCCCAACCGGCAAGTGTACTGTCTACCCCGACAACCAGATGCTTTGCCTCAGTTTTCCACTCATCAGCACGGCCACCTGCATCGCGCGCCCGGAAGTAGAAAAAGGCATCCGACACCAGGGCTGGATCTGCAGCACCATTCGTCACGCCATTCGCAGCATATTGTGGCACTACCGATGTATTGTAGACACCAATATAATTGGGGTTAACTGTTCTTACATTGGTGATTGGATCTGTCGAGATCACGGTCAGCGGCTGTGCCGGCGCAGCGTACTGGGCGCGACTGGTGAATTTCGATAAAACCGCTTCACCAAACAAAGTCGTTTCTTTACCCAGCTTCATACTTGCTGAACCAAAAAAACTATCCCGTTTCAACTCAGGAATTAAATCGACTGTTGCAGCATAGTCGTAGCGGCATAAACCACCACGGGCAAAGGTATTGGGGCCGTCACATTTCACTTTATTGGCGTAGTCAGGTGACCAGGCGTTATCGTTCAAGTCGGGATCTTTACCGTCGACCACTTCCACATTGGCTGGAATGGAATTGATACTGGTCTGATAAATCGCATAAGGCTTGCCGTCCGGGCCGGTAAATCTGCGAATACCAGAATCAGAAAATGAGCGCTGATTCGCTTTGAGTGCTTTTTGTTCGTCATGGCTATACGCCAATTGCACATTGTAGCCATCAGCAGTGAGGTCACCAAAACCTTTAGAAATAGCAAAATTTGTACTTTTACCACCGGTTTTTTGTGGCGAATTGTAGGTCGCTTCTAAGATCAAATCTGTTTGGTTTTTCTTCAGAATAAAGTTAACCACACCGGCGATGGCATCCGAGCCGTACAAAGTGGAGGCGCCATCCGTCAAAATCTCGACACGTTCAACCGCAGACAAAGGAATGCTGGCCAAATTCACCGCGCTTCCAGTGCCGTAAGGCGCCATCCGGCGGCCGTTCAATAACACCAGGGTATAAGCGGTACCAATCGCGTGGACAGACGCCGTCTGCACCCCGCCGCCGCCGCCATTGACGGAAGTTGATGCGGTAATAAAACCCTGCATAGCTGGTAGCGCAGCGACCAGATCGGCAACATTGCTTGCGCCACTCTGTTCGATGTCTTTACGACTCAAGGTCTGCACCGGTAATGCGCCCTCTTTCGCAATACGCTTAATGGATGAGCCTGTCACTTCCACACGCTGCACTTCTTGTGACATTGCGGGTATTGCCATTAAACCCGCGCTCATCGCCACACTTCCGGCAAACATCAGACGCACTGACCGCGACAACATTTTCTCTACCATCATAACCAACTCCCTAGAATGATTTTTATAAAATTAGTATTTTTTTGCCTTATAGGCACATCATTAAAGCGACTACGTAATGTCAGCTTGCGCTCAAGTTATGAGATCATTTTTTACAAACATGTGTCAACTTATGAGTGAATTTTTTTCATCGTAAATACAACACAATGGGCGTAATGCAAGCAAAAAAACGACTGAACATGGGCCTGCAAAAATTCATCGTTAGCTCGGCTGAAAAAGGCGCGGTTCACCACATTCGTTTTATCTTGATAAAACCAGGCAACAACCATCAACACCTCGGTTCCCTGATCTACAAAATTGCCAATATAAGCTATGTCGTCAATGGGTATGGCGCAGAAGATAAACGGCAAATGGGGTGAATTTTCTAAATACTAAATTAAAAAATTCAAACACGAAAAATGAAAAAGCCCGAACAAAGTCCGGGCTTTTTCTACAACAAGTATCAAATTATACGAGGAACATTTACGTCCCCCGATGCAATGATTACTTGAAGCGGTAACCAGCTGTCACGTAGACAAAACGTCCGCGTGGATCAAATTGGCTGCTATCAAAACCAGCTTGGAACTGGTTAGTCACGGCCTGACCAACGATGTCCGGTTTTTTATCCATCAGATTTTTTATACCCAGAGCCAGAGTCACGTTCTTGATACCTTTGAAAGTGACGTTAGCATCGTAGATCGACTCCGAACGGACAAATACTCGTTCATCATTGAGGTCATGACCGACTTCATAGCCAGTTCTGTAGTTCTGAACCAAGGTTGTTGCCCATGCACCAGCAGTCCATGTACCAGCCAACTGATGTTTCCAACGCAAAATCACACCACCATTTTGCGCACCGATTACAGGAGATCCGTCAGCGGTAACCAAAGTACCAACCTTGTGGAACACATCGCCGCCTGGGCTAGTCTGATCATACTTGTTGGTGTAAGTACCGTTAATAGCAAGATCAAGACGACCAAAACTGAAAGTATCACGCCATGTAGCAAACACGTCCAAGCCCTGTACCGTTGCATTACCGGTATTTGCCAAAATAGACTTCAGCAAAGTCACGTCAGCACCAGTCAATGTTACTAAGCTAGCGTACGCTGGGTCACCTCTTCTGAAACCAGATACAACTTCCTGAGC
>JBBQNW010000050.1:0-14703 GCA_038330335.1 Burkholderiales bacterium
CATGATAATGCTCAGCGCGTTGCCGGTGGCATGGGCATTTTCCAGCATGGTTGGCAATTGGGTGTTGAGCCAGGCGCGGTTGTGCAAACCTGTCAGGCCATCGACCATCGATAACTGCCGGTAAAATTCGCCTACTTTTTGCCGGTTACGAATTTGTGCATTGGCGGCACGGATACGAAATGAGAGCAACTGCAACAGGTTTCTGGCCACTCCGTTCGATTCGTCAATCAGTTTCCACATGGTTTCCGCTTCGATGACCAATAGCTCACTGTCACATAAAGCAGAAATCGTGCTGGAATATATTTCTTCATCGAGTACCGAGATTTCACCGACACATTCCCCCGGAAGATATTGCGTTTTCGTATTCTCCGGGTGATGCGTTTCCGGATTCATGACCGTACTGGCAAGTGCGCCTTTCAGCACGATATACAAACGTGCTCCGGAGCTATTGGCATCCAATACCACCTGGCCCGGTGTCGCCTGGATGATCAGGCAGTGCTTAATAATATGGGCAATTTGCTGGCGGTCGTCCGAAGAGATATCACGGAATAACTGGATGCTGTCAATACTGTAACTAGCATCCTTGAAGTAGATCAATTGTTCCAAACTGGATTTTTCCGGAGACATGAATAAAGGCAAATATTAAGGCAAATACGGGTGAATAGAAATTGCTGATCAAAATATACAGTATAGGCGTGGACATGATCCAGTAAATTCACCAATCTCAGCGAAGCCTGCTTACAGCAAGACCTGGTTCATGGCTTCAAAGCGCAGTTCGGTCTCGCGAAAAATTGCCAGATATTCCGCTTCAGTCAATGCTAGCGTATCCCAGGCCGCTTGCGACAGCAAGGGCACCAGCTCATTGTCTGTTTGACTCAGATCAAGGGCATGGACTATCGAGTTGGCGACGTGGACAATTGCCGCCACTGAATTGAGCGCTCTTTTATCCGGCTGATGATGGCCCCGGATCGCATCTTGAATCGCATCGGAAAATTGCCAATGGATGGCAAGTATCAGTCCGGCAGCGACATGGTCTATGCCCATGATGGCTTGCTCTGCGTCTAACAAGTGACAGTCTTGTTGCACCTGATGGGCGATGACGGCAGCGTACTCTTTAGGGAAGCGTGTCGCCAGCACTAACCTGCCGATGTCGTGTAACAAGCCAGCCGTAAAGGCGAAATCGTGTTTCATATGCAGCGTGCGTGAAATCAGCTCGGCACAGATTGCGGTGGCGACACTGTGCCGCCAGAACGCTTTGAAATCAAAACCACGGCAGTGCGATGCAGGAAAACTATTGGCCACTCCTGTCAATCTGACCAGGTTTTTGACATTTGTCACCCCAAGCATGGCGACTGCCTGTTGCAAAGTCACGACTTTTGAGTTGCTACCGTAATAAGAGGAATTGGCGAGCTTCAAGGTTTTGGCCGCCAGCGACTGGTCTAGCGCAACTTTTTCGCAGATGGCATCGAGGCTGGTGTCGTCGTTCTCAAGATTGCTCATCATGTCTCTGGCAAGCTCTGGCAACGAGGGTAAATCCTGGATTTTTTTGATGACATCATCAAGCACGATATGCATATCGAGATGCTCAGAGGGGGAAAATGTCATGCGGTCTCTCCGCTGCGATATTTTTGCATATAGGTGAGTAAAGTGCTGGTGGGGCGATCATAGGGAGCTTGCCTGAACAGGATGGCAAGACGGTCTAATTTCAATTGGCGTTCATTCGCAATGTCGTGTTCAGCTTCAATGCTATCGTCGATTGCTATCGACAATTGGGTGATTTGATGCTGGGCAATCGACTTGAGCATCGTCTCGGTGAGGGATATACCGGCGGGAAGTAAAACGTGCCCGAGTTTGTCGAGCAGATTGTCAGCTAACACCATTCCTGCAGCAACTTTGTGTAATAACAAATAATGATGGCGTTTGTTCATGGTGCTGATCTCATCCTGGTTACCTGGGAATAAATTTTTGCTTGATTGCTACCTAGCCTAAATCCAGGTTGAACTGCAATTAATAGACACACTGTCTACTATATACTACGGTCAGATTATTTGTGCATTGCTTCATGCATGGCATGAATCTGACATCTATTTTGATGCGCTTATTTTTTGATGGGTACTCAGTGTCTATACATTTTCTGAAAAAAATTATTCACAGCCGGCCACGTTTAAGCCTTACTTTTTTGCTAGGGACACTGGTTTTTTTTATGCTGCCCGATCAGTGGGGCATGATGACGCGTGCTTTGGTCGGCTGGAATGTTGCTGCCTGGTCTTATCTGGCGCTGATGGCGTGGTTGATGTTGCATGCTGGCCATGACACTGTTCGCAGGCTGGCGCAGCAAGAAGATGAAACTGCTGTCGCTGTGCTGGTGATCATGTCATTTTGTGCGGCTATTAGCCTGGTGGCGATAGTGTTTGAATTTTCTAGCATGAAGAACGCCGCGGCCGATGTTCGTTTGCTGAAATATCTGCTCACGGTAGCAACGGTGTCTGGTTCCTGGTGCTTGCTCGCTACCGTATTTACGTTTCATTATGCATTGCTATTTTATGGGGCGCCGGCACATCAAAGACCATTGCGTTTTCCTGATGGTGAGGCGCTACCCGATTATTGGGATTTTTTGTATTTCTCATTCACGATCGCGGTTGCCGTGCAAACCTCGGATGTGTCTGTGATGTCGCGCCAGATGCGTAAAACAGTGCTGGGGCAATCGATTTTGAGTTTTATTTTTAATCTGGCGATACTCGGTTTTTCGATCAACATTGCCGCCAGCGTGGTCGGAAATTAATCTCGCCGTGGACCTTGGTACTCAGCATGGTGCCGGTAATGATGACGCCAGCGATCATCGTCTCTACGTTCGTAGCCTCGCTCAAAGCGCGACGGATAATCGCGCCTGTCTGCAGGCCAGCCACGCCAGGCATGCGATTCCCGCCATGGCCTTCCATAACTGGTTTCAACATAGGCGTGCTCAACATAGGGCCGTTCTGAGCGCAAACTGACAGGTACGCCGCCTGAGCGCAGATCGGCAGTGAGGTAGGCGGGCAGGCGTGTACCGGCTTGCCAACCGTTACCGCTGGCCCAGAACCAGTTGTTATTCGATGGTGAAAAATAGACTTGCTGGCGAGGATAATAGATATAGTTGTATTGGCGTACTGCGTCGCGCTGATAGACCGGCGGTGACTGCCAGCTATGCTTCCATCGGCTGTTTCTATCATAGTCGTGGGCCGAGGCGATGCTGCCTGCCCCAGCCGATATGCTCAGGCCAACTGCAAGTAATATTTTGATCAGTGAAGATGATTTCATACTAAGCATCCTTGGATGCGCTTGGTATGAATAACGCCTCAGTGCATGATCCCGACGACGGCGTTGATGTCAATCATCAAAAAATTTGCAACAAGATGTATCAAAATCTTCTTAGCCATCACTTAATCCATGCTACAAACCCTACATCTTATTTTTGGTTTCTGTTAACTTTGCACCATGGCACTTAATTACATCTGGACCAGCTTCTTTCTGATCGGCTTCGTCGCGGCATTGGCACAATGCTTGTTTCTGGGCGATGTCGAGATATTTAAACGTATTGTCGACGGCACCTTTGAATCCGCCAAAACCGGCGTCATGGAGATTGCCTTGCCGCTGGCGGGCGTCATGACGCTGTGGCTGGGGATCATGAATATCGGTGAGAAGGCCGGGGCGATCAATTTTATCGCTAAGATCATCGCGCCGTTCTTTGCGCGTATTTTCCCCGGCGTACCAAAAAATCATCCGGCCAATGGTCATATGGTGATGAATTTTTCGGCCAATTTGCTGGGGTTGGATAATGCTGCCACGCCGTTTGGTCTGAAAGCCATGGAAAGCCTGCAAAGTTTAAATCCTAATAAGGAGGAGGCCAGCGACGCCCAGATCATGTTTTTGGTGCTGCACACCTCGGGCCTGACCCTGATTCCGTTGGCGATTATGGCGCAGCGTGCGGTATTGGGCGCGCGTGACCCCTCGGATATTTTTATTCCATGCATGATCGCCACCTACGTCGCCACCGTGGTGGGTTTGATTGGCGTCGCCATCCGCCAGCGGCTGAACCTGTTAAACCGGGTGGTGCTGGGCTGGTTGGGCGGGATCAGCGCCTTCATTGCCGGTATGGTCTGGTACCTCAGCCAGTACATGAGCAGGGCAGAAATTGAAGTGTTCTCCAAGCTCAGCAGCAATCTTTTATTACTGTCGATTATTGTCGTCTTTATGCTGGCCGCAATGCGCAAACGGGTCAATGTCTACGAGGCGTTTATCGAAGGGGCCAAGGGCGGCATGCAGACGTCGCTGACGATTATTCCGTATCTGGTGGGGATGCTGGTAGCCATTGGTGTCATGCGAAATTCCGGTGTGCTGGGTTTGCTTGTCTCGGCATTTAACTGGGTGTTTACCCAGTTCGGCATCAACACCGATTTCACCCCTGCTTTACCGACTGCCCTGATGAAGCCTTTAAGCGGTAGCGGCTCGAAAGCGATGATGGTCGATGCCATGAAAACCTATGGTGTCGATTCTTTTGTTGGCCGTCTGGCCTGTATTTTTCAAGGCTCTGCCGATACCACATTTTATATTGTGGCGCTGTATTTTGGCTCGGTCGGTATTCGCAAAACCCGCTACGCGATTTCTATGGGCTTACTGGCCGATTTCGCCGGTGTGGTGGCGGCGATTTTTGTTGCTTATTTGTTTTTTCATTAATGCCATTAATATCACTAACCTTACTCATACCGGATTTTTTACTCAGGAGTAGAACGCATGAGCGAACAGCATAAGTCAATGCTGAGCCAGGAATGGCTAGCCTTACAAAATCAATATGAACATCATGAGCGCAGCAGTCTGCTCATTAAGCTGGTCGCGGTGATCGTCTTTGCTGCAGGCTTAATGTTGACACTTAATCTGATTCTGGCCGCGCTGTTTGTGGCGGTCTTCTGGCTGCAGGAAGGCATACTCCGGACCTTCCAGGCACGTTTAGGCGCACGTATTTTGCAAGTGGAAACCGGCTTGCATTGCGCCCAAACAGAAGATCAAGTGGTCTGTCAACCGTTTCAATTACATACCGAGTGGCTGAGAACACGGCCGGGTAGCATCGGTCTAGTCGTCGAATATATAAAAAATTCGGCCCGCCCGACGGTGGCTTTTCCTTATCTGGTCTTACTGTTGATTGATCTATTAGTGTGTTTGATTTGGTCGTGAAATCAACTGGGCTTTCCGACCTGAATCTGCCATCAAATGATTGAATAATGGCACGCCCTGGCAGGCAATCGCCATACAGCGGGCGTATGGAGAGTATGTTTTCAGCCTGCGATTTTTTTAATAGCTTAATAGCTTAATAGCTTAGTTGCTTAATAACTTAGTTGCTTAATAACTTAGTTGGACTTTTGGCTGCTGATGCGCTGTTGCCACCAAGCTGCTTTTTCTTGCAGTTCGCCCAAATCCAATAAATTCAGCTGCCGCTCTTGCATCAGGCAGCGGCCATCTACCCAGACGTGGCTCACTTGTTCGCGCCCGGCGGCATAGACTATCTGTGAAATGGGATCATAGATCGGTTGGGTCTCCAGCGCAGATAGATCAATCGCAATCACGTCGGCCTGTTTTCCCGGTACCAGACTGCCGATACGTTCTGCCATGCCGAGTGCACGGGCGCCGGACAAGGTTGCCATTTCCAAGGCTGCTGCGGCATTTAAGGCGCTAGGGTTTTTTGATTCTGCCTTGGCCAGTAATGCGGCCATGCGCAGATCACCCAACAGGTCGAGTTTGTTATTGCTAGCGCTGCCGTCGGTGCCTAGGCCGACGTTGATCCCCGCGCTTTGCATGGCATGGATGCGGGCAAAGCCGGAGGCGAGTTTTAAATTGCTGGCCGGGTTATGCGCTACATGGGTGCCGCTGTTTGCCAGCAGAGCGAGGTCTTCGTCGCTGGCATGCACCACATGGGCGGCAATCAATTTGGGCGAGAGCAGACCTAGCTTATGCAGACGCTCCAGTGGTCGCATACCATGTTGCTGCAGACTTTCTTCCACCTCATTTAGGGTTTCATGGATATGGCAATGAATGCCGATATCGAGCTTATCAGCGAGCGCAATAATTTTTGTAAATGTCGCGTCGGCCACGGTGTAAGGCGCATGCGGTGCCAGCTTAAAATTAACCCCGTTCTGGCCGGCAAAGGCCTGCTGTGCTTCCAGCGCTTTGCGCAGATATTCATCGGCATTGCTGGCGTAGCCGGTCGGAAATTCTAAAATGCTGCAACCGACCACCGTGCGCATGCCGGAATGCACGCCGGCGCGCGCCACCGCCTGATGATGAAAGTACATATCGTTGACGGTGGTGGTGCCGCCACGGATCATCTCAGCCATCGCCTGCACGCTGCCATCAAACACAAAGTCATCCGACACATGCTGCTTTTCGGCTGGCCAGATATGGTGATTGAGCCAGTCCATCAGCGACAAATCATCTGCCAGTCCGCGCAATAAACACATGGCTGAGTGGGCGTGCAAGTTGATAAAGCCTGGCAACAGTGCATGGCTGGCCAGCACCTGATGTACGGCCCCCGGGTATTGTTGATAGGCCTGTGCACTGGGCATGAGGGCCGTAATGCGGTCGTCTGTGATGACCAGAGCATGCTGCGTCAGCACGGTCGCGTGCGGTTCCACCGGGATCAGCCATTGCGGGTGCAGGCAAGTGATTGTTTTCATGATGTGCTGTTGTTTGATGTGAGGGGAGTGGATTGAGGATTGCCGCAGAGTTTACTAAGTTTATTGTCTGGCTGCAGGAAAATACGAATAATGTTAACAATCTACGGCTCTGGCAGTCCTTGATTTTTAATCTGTGAATTACCCTTGCTTTCGTCTTGTTATGGCCGAACCCCATGATCCGGCCCCTAGTCTCAAAGCGCATGGGCAGATTTTTCATGCTGGCATTGCTCAAGTCTTGCTATGATGCTTGCTTTCTCTTTTTCCACTTCCCCATTCGCTATGTTCGATTTTTTATCAAAGTTACTGTTCCGCCGTCCTAAAGCTGGAAAACCCGTTGGCAAAGCTGCCGTTGTTGCCGCTAGCGACATTGTTACTTTGCAACTAGCCGAAGATAAAAAACGTCAAGTCGAGCAGGCCAGAGCATCGACTCTGGCGCAGATTGAACAGTTAGTGCACGATGAACCCGCGCTCATCGCCTTGCTAATGGCCTGCGATTTTGCTGATGGCCGTTTTAAGGCGGCACAATCGGTGCATAGCAAGGCCGGGCTGGAGCAAGTCAGAGCGGCCATGCGCAATAACGATAAACGTGTCGCCAAGCTGATGCAAAGCCGTCTTGATCTGATTGCAAAGGCGGGCCAGCAAGAACAACTGGCACAGCAATGTATAGGGCAAGCTGGTGCGCTGCTAGGGCAGGCACATCTGCTATCGAATCAGGTCGGCGATCTCGATACCCAGTACGCTGGATTGTCATCCATTCCGGATGCGCTGAGAGTGCAGTTTGCTGAGCTAAGGCAAGCAATAGAGACCAAATTGCAGGCGCAAACAGGCTTGCAGCGGCGGGTGCTTGATCTGCTTCGACAGCTGAACCAATGTAGCCAGGAACCAGCCGGAGAAGCCGTGGCAGATACTGCCGAAGAGACGGCCTTTCCGGAGCGCCTGTCTTCCTGGCAGCAAGAGTTAGATGCTTGCATGGCACAGCCGGAAGCGGCTTCTTTGCCGAAAAATGTGCTGGCTGAATGTAGCAAAAAAATCCAGCAGCAACGACAGCGCTGGGAACTGTCTCAGATAGAACTGCAACAGCAACAAAAGCTTCAGCAACGCATGAAGCCAGTGGAGCCGGCGGAGCTGTCTGAGTCAGTCACATCAGACATGGCCGCGCTTGATGATCTGGCTGATGGCGCTGATGGGGTGGATAGTGCCGATGGTGCCGATGGTGCTGACGATGTGGTTCTGGAAAATGCACAGGCAGTGGTGAGCGAGCCTTTGGTGACGCCGGTGGAGCTTGTGCGCACAGAAAAAAATACTTCTACCCTGACTGCAGGGCAAATTATCGCCGCTATCCAGTCTATGGAAGAGGCGCTGGAGCAAGGAAGTGTTCAGAGCGCCAGAAAATACGAGCGCCAATTGCGTGGTGTCGATGTCAAAACAGCGGGTTTGACTACACAACAGAAAGAACGCCTGTTTCAGGCGCGTAGCGAATTAGGTTATTTGCAGGGATGGGCAAAATGGGGTGGCGACGTCTCCAGAGACGAGTTGATCAAGGCTGTGGATGAATTGCCGGCATTGTCCCTGGCACCGAATGAACTGGCCAAGAAAATAGCCGCATTGCGCGAACGCTGGAAAGAGATGGAAGCCACCAGTGGTGCGGCTAGCAAAGAACTGTGGAGCCGCTTTGATGCCGCTTGCAATACCGCCTACGCCCCGGCCGCACTGTATTTTCAGGAACAGGCAGAACAGCGCAAGCTGAACCTGGCCGCCGCCGAGGCTGTCGTTGCGGCCCTGCGTGAGCGTGTTGCAGAGTTGCTGCAAGGGCAGCCAGATTGGAAGGCCATCGCCCAGTTTTGTATGCAAGCAAAACAAAACTGGAAAAAACTTGGGCATGTGGATCGTAAGTACAAGACCCGTCTGGATGCCGAGTTTGAGATGACTTTACAGTTATTGCTGCAACCCCTGCAACAACGCCGGCAAGACGACATCCTCGCACGTGAGGCCCTGATCGCTGAAGTGGCCGGCTTAGATCCATTACAACGTCACGTCACGGATCAATTGCGCGTCTTGCAGGAGCGCTGGCAAGCACATGCGACGGCCGTTCCTTTGCGCCGCAAGGACGAGCAGGCGTTATGGGAGAAATACCGCGCTGCCTGCGATAGCTTATTCGCGCAACGCAAACTGGCCTCAGGTGAAGCCGACAGCCAGCGTAAAGAAAATCTGGCCATCAAGCTTGATCTTTGTGCCGTATTGGAGCAAGCCGCTAGCGCATCAGAAATCAATGTCCAGCAATTATTACTGCAAACCGCCAGCACCTGGAAGAAGATAGGCGCGGTGCCACGTGCCGAAGACCTTGCTATTGAGCAAAGATATGAAGCCGCTATTTCGGTATTAAAAAAACAGGGGCAAACGCTACTGGACGAACAGCAACAAGTGACGAAATTACGCTGCCTTAAAAAATTATCTGTCTGCCAGTCGCTGGAAAAAATGCTCGCTGATGAAACCACTGCGAACGATTCAGCCGCACAGATCGCGCGTCTCAGCAGCGAATGGAAACAGATCGATACCTTGCCAGCTAGCTTGAATGCGACGCTGCAAATGCGCTTTCAGGCTGCGATTGCTGCGTTGGGCAATAACGACCAGGCTTATCGTGTACTCTTACAAAATAATCTTACCGATTTTGATGCGGCTTTGCTACATCTGGAAATTTTGTCTGCAATCGATAGTCCGGCAGAGCTAGCGCGCGAGCGTTTGCAAATGCAGGTTGAAGTCTTGCAAAATTCATTAAAGCGCGGCGCAACAGAAGATGCAGCCCATGAGTTGCTGAAACGTTTGCTGGCACTGCCGGTCTTACTGGATGGCGGGCGTTTGCTGCGACTGGAAAAAGTATTGCTGGTAAGCGCGGCACTTTGATTGTCGCCGGGTGGTGGCTTGATAGCGCTCTGACTGGGTGAGTATCAACACGATAAACCAAGACAAAGAAGGACGATCAATGAGCTATGTATTTCCTCCGGTAACGCCAGCGGTCGCCGTGGCGCAATCAAGCCAACTTTTTCCGGTGCACCGTATCTACTGTGTCGGACGTAATTACGTGGAACACGCTAAGGAAATGGGCTGGACCGGGCGCGAAGCGCCGTTCTTTTTCATGAAACCGGCCGATGCCATCTTGCCGGTTGCCCAAGGCCAGACTGGTACCATGCCCTATCCTGGAATGACGGCTAACTTGCATCATGAAATTGAATTAGTGGTAGCGATAGGCAAGGGCGGCTCAAATATTGCGGTCGCCGATGCCGCTCAGCACGTCTGGGGTTACGCGGTTGGCCTGGATATGACGCGCCGTGATTTGCAACTAGAGTCTAAGCAGCAAGGTCGGCCGTGGTGCACTGCGAAAGGGTTTGATTATTCAGCCCCTATTTCGGAAATTTACCCTGTCCGCCAGACCGGTTGGATTGCAGAAGGTAATATTCATCTGGACGTGAACGGCGTGCAGCGACAAGATAGCGACGTCGGTAAGCTGATCTGGAACGTGGCAGAAATCATCGCCTCGCTCTCGACTTTATATACCTTGCAGCCCGGCGACCTGATCTTTACCGGTACCCCGGAGGGTGTCGGGGCGGTGCAAAGAGGTGATTTACTGGAAGGACGTATTGCCGGCCTTGGCGAGTTAAAAATCACTTTAGTGTAATTGATGTCATTAGTGCAATTGATGTCATCGATGCCATGAGTGTCTTTGGCGTGAAAGGAACAGACATGGAACAAAACACCGGGCCGGCTGCAAAGCTGAATGCGCAATCAGATCTGACGCTGTACGGCTATTTTCGCAGTTCGACATCGTACCGGGTTCGTATTGCCTTGAATCTGAAAGGTCTGGCTTATGAAAATGTGTCGGTACATCTGGTAAAAAATGGCGGCGAACAGTTTTCAGAAAGTTTTCGCGCACTTAATCCTGATGCCCTGGTGCCGGCCTTGGTCTGTCATCAGCGTGCTCAGCATGATCAGGATGGGGTTGTCGACCGCGATCAAGAGATTAGCATGAGCCAGTCTTTGGCGATCATGGAATTTCTGGAAGAAAAATATCCGACACCGGCATTGTTGCCCGTCAATTTGACTGATCGCGCCTACGTACGCGCGATTGCCTTATCGATCGCTTGCGAAATTCACCCATTAAATAATTTGCGTGTCTTGAGGTATTTGACCAAGACTCTGGGTGTCAGTGAAGAGCAAAAAAACACCTGGTATCAACACTGGTGTATGTCTGGCTTGGAAGTTTTGGAGCAGAAACTGGCAAACGACCAATCTAGCGGCGAGTTCTGCTTCGGTGATGCGCCGACGCTGGCCGATTGTTGTCTGATACCGCAAATCGCGAATGCCCAGCGTTTTCATTGTGATCTGTCGGCAATGCCAACCCTGATGGGGATTCATCAACGTTGTCTGACACTGGAACCGTTCCGGCGCGCCATGCCTGAGAATCAGCCCGACGCTGAATGAGTATAAAACTGAGCTAGAGTGAGTCGGGCAGGAATGCAAAAGACGTAAAAAAAGGAGACTAAAACTGAGTCTCCTTTTTTTCGTTTTTGGCCGTTAGGGCTGAGGCAAATGGCTGCTGCCAAAGGGTAATAACGACGCCGGGGCGGTTTTGCCTAAAGCCTAAGCTTGTACTTAGTTTGTACTTAGTTTGTCAGCCCGGCTGGCGGCGCATTCTTCAGCGTGTCGTTCAACACTGAAATTAATATAGAGCGCGTTAATTGCGCTTTGGTGGTGTAGCCGTCGATCGCGAATTCATTGCTGACTCTTTGCTCAGGCGCATAACCGGGTTGCCCGGTGCGTAAGATGATACGCAGATCACTTCTACCCAGCTCATTTCGGATGATGCCTACCAGTTTTAAACCTGCGTCTATGGTCTCCATGACCACATCAAGCAAAATCAAGGCGGTGTCTGGATTCTCCAGCAGTACCTGATGCGCCTCTTTGGCTGAATATGCATGCAGAAACTCCAGCGGGCGGCCATGAATTTGTACGCCCAATAAGGCCAGCAGGGTCGTGTCGTGAACGCTGCTGTCATCATCAGTGATCAGAACCTTCCAGGGCGCGCGCATCTTTGCATGACTTTGCGGCTCTATTTCATCTAGAAAATCGATGACATCATCTTCGTCGAGATTGGCCGAGCAGCTATATAAGACGTTTTGGATTTCTTGTTGCAAGCGGCGATAGGTGTTTGCGTGAAACCGGTCCGGACGATAAACAGCGGGCGAATGATATGTAGTAAGTGGCATATGGCTTGAATGAGTAACTAAACCGGGCATATTACTGTTGTCTTGCTGCTTCATCAGTGCTCTCCCTGTTTGTTAAAATCATGATAATTTGTATCTTTATCTTATGCGAGCAGCGCTGGATAATCAAGCGCCATCTGTGGAATATTGTTAAATTTTAGAAACAAATACAGGTGTTTTTATATTGTATGGATGCAATTTTCGGCCACCAGGATTAAACTGGTTTTGATACATAGCCGGTCGATGTCAAACGATGCCTTGGTTTGACCCTATAGCGATGCAATAAGTTTCAATCTGGGGCGTTCATGCTATTTTTTTCATTACCCACCGCCGTGATCATGTCGGTCGGGGTCTCTGTTGTGATGATGCTGATTTTGTTCTATCTACAGCATCTCAATGTCAATGCTAGTGTCACAGGTGCTTGGGCCGGCGCGTTTGCCTGCATAGGCGCTCGCCATTTTTGTAGTTTGATGATGGCCTCCGGCTATCCTGATTTTTCTATGGGCGCCGATTTTTTTCTGCTCGGATTTGCCAGCTTTCTTTGGTCCGGAACGCGCTTGTTTCATCAAGAGCCAGTTAACACTCCGCAGATGATGTTGTGGTTTTCCAGTTTGTCGTTGTGGATATTGGCCGGACATGTAACGCAAGTTGAATTTTTCTGGCGCGTGTTGCCAGTGCATATTGCAGTCGGTGCCTTTCTGATCGTCACGGCCGGAAGCTTCTGGCGTGCTTATCGTTGTAGTGGCAACGCCGCTGATGCTGTGGTTGCCGCCGTCATTGCGCTCAAGGGATTGCATTTGATTGACTTTCCTTTTTTAAGAGACATGCCAAATCTTGCGCCTCTGGGGTTTATGGTCAGCGTGCTGCTTGATATGTCACTGGGCGTGCTGCTGCTGCTGGTGGCATTAATGGAACAGCAGCAGCGCGCATTCCAACTGGATGCGGACCTGATCAGGCAGGCCGATATCGGCCTGCAGGCGGCAGATGTATTTAAAGAGCGCGAAGCTCTGTTTGAAAAAGTGTTTCAACTGGTGCCCGACGTGTTGGTAATCTGCCGGCAAAAAGACGGCCGCTATATCGAAACCAATCGGCATTGGGAAGCCATGACCGGATACACGCGCAGCGAGTCCATTGGCAGACATTCTCTGGAGCTGGGGTTATGGGTCGACCCTTTGCAAAGAGATGCTTTTTTCGATGCCATGCAAGCTGACGGCGAAGTGCGTAACCTGGCCGCCAGCTTTCGTCATAAAAATGGCAAGCATTATTCTGTGCATATTTCCGGTTTCTGTTTTGAGGCTGGCGGTGAATCATTTGTGGTCAATGTTGTGCAGGATGTCAGCGTTATTTACGAGGCTGAGCGTTTGCGCCAGAGCATCGAGTTGCAGTTAAGAGAGCGCGAGAGCCGGTTCGTGAAAATTTTTGATCTGGTACCTGAAGCGATCAGCATCGTGATGGTGCCAAGCGGTGTTTTGCTTGACGTCAACACGAACTGGGAGCAGTTGCTTGGGTTTAACAGAAGCGAGTCGCTGGGAAAACATGCCAATGATGACCTCGGGATTTGGGCTGACGCGACTTTGCGACAGCAACTGACGGAGCGTCTTGAACACGAAGCTTTTGTGCGCGGGTTCGAAGCTAAGTTTAAAAAACAAGATGGCACGATGATTCTGGTGGAGATTTTTGCCACCTATTTTGAGTCTGATCATCAGCAATTTTTATTAGCTGCGGTCCGTGACATTACCGCCGAGCGGGAAAATGAAGCTGCCAGACACCGCGCCGAAACTGCCTTATCTGCGAGTGAAAGCCATCTGCGCTCGGTCTTAAATGCCATGGTGGAAGGCGTCCTGGTATGGGGCAAGCAAGGTGATGTTGTGCTCGCCAACAGCGCCGCAATGCGCATGTTTGGCTTGCCGCATGATCAAATGCATACCATACACGACCACGATAAATTTCAATTTTTTAAGGAAGACGGCACGCTCTTTCAAGAGGACGAAATGCCGGTCTGGAAAACCCTGCACTCGGGTGTGCCGCAAAAAAATGTGGTGACCGGGATACGCTCAAAAGATACTCAATTGAGATGGATTTACCTCAGTACCGCAGCGATTTTTTCTATTCAAGATTCTGCGCAAGTTGAACAGGTCGTCATTACCATGGTTGACATCAGCCAGCTTAAACTGGCAGAAGCGAATTTGCGCGAGCGCGAATCGGTCCTGGCGACGGTGTTTCAATTAGTCCCTGATACATTGACGATTACCAGAATGTCGGACGGGCATTACGTCGACGTCAATTGCAACTGGGAGCCCTTATCCGGTTTTTCACGCGAAGAGGCCTTGGGGCATAGTTCCACCGAACTCAATGTTTGGGTCCACCCGGAGCAACGTGCTGAAATGGTCGCGAAAATTAGTCAGCATGGTCAGGTACACAGCATGCCCGTCGCTTTCCGGCACAAGGATGGCCATGTGTTTCAGTGTCGCGTTTCCGGGTCGAAATTTGAGACTACTGAAGGACAATATTTGCTGCTGTCAGCGCAAAATATCGATCAGGAACTGGCCACCGAACGTCACCGCCTGCAGACAGAAAATCTGTTGCGCGAGAATGAACAGAAATACTCGACCTTGTTTCAGTTGTCACCCATCCCGCTCGGGCTGATCAACATGAAAAACTACAAATTTGCTGAAGTCAATGACAGTTGGGTCAAACAATTCGGCTATTTGCGCGAAGACGTCATCGGGCATGCGGCACGG
>JBBQNW010000051.1:0-14356 GCA_038330335.1 Burkholderiales bacterium
GGAATCGGCGGCGCAGAGAGATAAATTTCCTTTCCGACCCATCCGAGAACGGCGAAGGACAGCAGGCAGATAATTCCAAGCCAGGTCCAGAGTTTGCGCGTAGCGTGCATGGCAGTGATACTCCTCTTATTGTAAAAATTATGAATGACGGAAATAGCTGACATCAGTTTTTATCTCGGTCTTGCTGGGTTTTTTTACCAGCACCGATGCCTCATAAAGGTTTAACGCCAGCAATTAGATGTATTTTAAATCCATCTTTTAAAAGATGCAAACAAAATGTATGTATTTATCTTACCAAATTGAAATACTGTTAGAAATAGAATCCGTCAGAGACAACATGAAGCCAGAGCGTTATATTTTTTTAGTTTGAATTTTTGGCTGATGAAATTTTTTACAGCGTAAAAAAAGACGCAGGCCATGCGTCTTGCGACAATATATCGAGATGTCGGCTAGGGAAACGCAGAGACAATCCGAGGTTAGTGTAGACGCTACAAAACCAAGGTCATCGAGATCTGCTTGTACGGTGTCAGTACAGGTTTGCGGCAGATTTGCTGCAAAGTTATTCAGCCATCGCCCGGCATTTACCACAGACTAACGATGAAACTCGACGCAAAACCGCACAGGACCGATGCACTCCACTTCATGCGGCACTTGCGGCTCCACAATACCGCTCAGCGTCGGTGTCAAGGTATGTACTTCTAACGAAGGCGCTAAAATTTTATAGCGCAAGCTGCCTTCGATAATGCGGATACGACCCCAGACACCCGCCGCCGTAGTATGCCTGCGTAGTAGGGCTGCGGGGACGGTATGTTCGGTAAATTCCGGCGAGCTTCTATACTGAACTACGCCATCTGCCAGTGTTTTCATGATGTTCTTTCCTAATAAAAAGACAAATTAAATTGATGAAAAAAGCGGCATTCGCCTTGCACTGAGCCGGTATCGAATCGGACGCGTGCCTCAATATGTGCCTCAATACGCGCCTCAATACGCACATAGATACGTGAGTGAATGCTTGATGTAAGACAGACCTGAGTAACATTTAAGTTGCATATCATATGCATATAATGCCATACTTAATATAAAGATGCATTTTAAATGAACTTTAAATTCATTTAAATTAATGCTGACGACTACCTTAATTCTCTTGTATTCAACACCTTGAGTTTGCTACCCCGTTCAACAGGTTTTTTAACGTCATTTCTATCATCGCGACAGCAAGCCAACGATGAATAGCATCAAACAAGCTGACATTGCATTTTTTTAAAACTGAAAAGGAAATCAATCATGAAAACCGAAACACTCGTACTTACTGGAAAGACCGTGCCGGGACTTGCCGGATTAGTGCAGGCAGTCTTACAAAAATTAGACGGTGTACAAGACGTACTGGTCATCGAAGCCAAAAATGAATGCAGTGTCTTGTTTGACGACAAGCTGTTGTCCAGCCAGACGCTGCAAGCAGCGCTGACCGATGCCGGTTACGCGAATAAAAAGAAAGCAAGCGGGCACGGGCAGAATGGCTCTTGCTGCGGCAGTTGCGGAGGTTAGTGCGCAGTCCGGAGCGAAATTTGCTGCGGCGATATCTGCGGCAGCAGTCGAACAAAGCAAAAACAACACTTACAGCAACACCAATAGCAACACCAATAGCAACACTAAAAGCAACACAAAATGACTGGAATTAACATCCGGTCATTTTTACGCCGACTACCCTTCCTTACCATCAAGTCGTGCCGTCATTAAGTAAGGACCGTACACCAGAACGAACAACAAGAAAGCTGCCGACCAGCATACTGATGCCAGCAACAATGCCCCTGAGCGGATATCGGCAATAGTCAGGTTCGCCGCCAGCCGCGCTAAGCCACCCGCTTGCAGCAACAAGAACATCGCCACTTCTTTATTGCCGGCTTTAAGCAGACGCCCGGTATGCCCCAATGTAGTACGGGTCATCATGCCCATGATCAAGCTGGACATGGAAGCAATGGCCAGTGCGTGCATAGCCGTGCTGGCAGACGTCATCTCAAGGGCGGCCAGACCCAATAAGAAAAACCCTGCGGCGATCCATGCGTACGCCAGATGCAATACCCAGAGCAGTGGTTGGCGCAGCGTCTTCCAGGGCTGCCAACCGGCAAGGCGCCAGACATGCACGCCGGCACAGGCAAATGCCAGCAAGGCAAGCAACCAGGTTGGCACCTTGCCAAGCCACGCCAGACTGGTAGCAATGCTTAACATTAGACTGGATTTATCCAGGCGGGCGTTGACCACCGGCTTACAACCCACAATAAGGTTTGCCGTAAAACCGGGTATAACCCGCCCCGCCATCACCACCTCAAGAATCACAATCAGTAAAATGGCGGCATGCATGCTTGACATCAGGGAGACCAAAGGCAGATCAAGCCAGCCGATTCGGGTAGCGTGAAAAATGCCATTAACAATAAATAACAAGCCCAAGATCGCCAGTAAAGGCAGATTGCGCGTCTTGCCTGATTTCTGCATTACTAGATACAGCGGCAACGCGGCGCAGGGGATAAACAATAAATCAATGGCGGCCGCCAGCGATGCTGAGCCCAGCAACATCGCCATGCGACCGGCCAGCCATACAGAGGCGATAATGGCCAGTGTCCATCGACGCGGCGTCCATAAGCCGGTCCAGTTGCGTGCTGCGGTAAATAGAAATCCGACGATCACAGCCAGCGCGAAACCGTACAACATCTCATGCATATGCCAATCTAACCCCAGCTGCGGCAATGCTTGCAGCCAGCCAGAACCGGTATAGCGCGCCAGCCATAACGGGATACTGATCGCGGCAAAGACCGCGGCGAGTAAATAAAAAGGACGAAACCCCAGACCCAGCACCGCGATACCGCCTAAGGACCAAGGAGGTGCCAGCTCAGTAACGGGCTCTTCAATTTGATGCAGGCTGGCTTGTTTCATCAATTTTCAACCTCAATAAGATATATAATAAATGCTACATTAAGAGCTTGATTAAATCAACATTTAATATGCATCTTTAATTTTAACTGAAAGCATTATGAGACTGACCGCCTTTACCGATTACACCCTACGCACCCTGATGTATCTGGCCGTACACAGAGACCGGCTGGCAACCGTACAAGAGATCGTCGAACTGCATCAGATTTCGAAAAACCATCTGACTAAAGTTGTTCATCAACTAGGCTTATCGGGCTTGATCGAGACGGTGCGCGGACGCAATGGCGGGCTGCGCTTAAACAAAGAGCCGGCCGAAATTAATATTGGTGCGGTGGTACGTCTGAGTGAGACCGACTTCCACATGGCAGAGTGTTTTGACAAAGACAATAACACCTGCAGCCTGAACCCTGGCTGCGTCTTAAAACGGGTTTTTTCTGATGCCACCAAAGCTTATTTAAGCGTACTCGATGACGTAACGCTTGAGCAATTGGTGCAAAAAGGTAGTGCCAGTGTCAAGAAAGAGCCTGCCGGCACCAGTATTAAATTAATTCGTCAGCAATGACGGCAGGTCCCGACAAAAAATAAATCATCCAGCGCTGAAGTCTCCTTAGCTCTCCTGACATCTACCTAACGCAGACTCAGGAACACAGGAACATACTGGCCGGGAATGCGATGTCATCACTCGCCCTGGCCACTGAAATTTGCTGAGATTGTTGAATTTATTATTGCCGTGCTGCGCTGGCCGGCATGCCTTCGAGCTTAAACACACTGACGACCTGAGCCAGATTGGCCGCCTGATCCTGCATAGCTTCAGCCGCTGCGGCTGCCTGTTCCACCAAGGCGGCATTTTGCTGGGTGACGGTATCCATCTCGCTGATGGCTTGATTGATTTGTTCGATACCCGCTTCTTGCTCCCGACTGGCAGACGTGATTTCGCCCATAATATCGTTCACCCGTTTAACGCTGGCGACCACTTCTTCCATGGTGCTGCCGGCCTGAATCACCAGTTGATTACCGATCTCCACATTTTCAACTGAATCGTCAATCAGCGACTTGATCTCTTTGGCGGCAGCGGCCGAACGTTGCGCCAGATTACGCACTTCGGAGGCGACCACCGCAAAACCACGACCCTGTTCACCGGCTCTGGCGGCCTCTACCGCGGCATTTAATGCCAGGATATTGGTCTGAAAAGCAATGCCGTCAATCACGCCGATAATATCGACAATTTTTTTAGAAGAATGATTTATTGAGCCCATGGTCTCGACCACCCGGGCCACCACTGCCCCACCCTTAAGCGCCACATCTGACGCCGATAGCGCCAATTGATTCGCCTGGCGTGCATTGTCACCATTTTGTCTAGTGCTTGACGTGAGTTCCTCCATAGAAGAAGAGGTTTCTTCTAATGAGCTGGCTTGTTGCTCTGTACGGGAAGACAAATCCAGATTACCAGAAGCAATCTCGCTAGAGGCCGTCGCAATGGTGTCGGTCCCGCTGCGCACCTGTCTGACGATGTTTTGCAAGCTGCCATTCATGCCTTTCAGGGCTTGCAACAATTTGCCTGTTTCGTCATTCGAATGAACGGTGATGCGCTGCGTGAGGTCGCCAGAGGCAATTGTATCGGCAATCCGAACCGCCGCTTCCAAAGGTGCAGAAATCGAACGCACCAGCCAGACACGCATTCCAGCAGCAACCAGCAAGCCCAGGATAATCGCGGAAATTGCCAGCCGATGAAAGAGTTTATTTTGCGATTGTGAATGCTCATATTCAACCTTGCCAACCTCAAGTTGCAACTGGATCAGGGCATTCATGTCATTTCTGAGCGGGATAAAGAGCGCTTGCAGCGGGCCGTTATAGATATCTGCAGCAGCTTTTTGATCTTGTGCATTTAAGGCAACGAGCGCCAGATTCAACCCTTGATCAAGAAATATCTGGTGATTTTTAGCGAAACTATCGGCCAGTATTTTTTCATCTGGCGTCAGATAGGTTGCCATATAGGCGACCCACTCTCTGTCTATGATCTGTTTATTTTTTGCTATTTGTTTAACAAGAACGGGGATTTGCGCGGGGTCACCAATAGCTGCGGCAGCAACTTCTACTTGATTCCGCAAGACGATTCTGATGATCCTATCCAATTGTCCCATAGACACCAGCCGATCTTCATAGACAGTCTTGAGGGCATCATTGGTATTGCTCAGGCCGTATAAGCCGGCACTGCCGATCACTACTAAAAGTAATGCCAAAAACCCGATTGCAAAGCTTAATCGCGACTTAATTGAAAAATTTCCCACGCACATTTCCTTTGAATTTTTAAAGTAACTACTTGCATATAGTTAATTTTAACGCATAGGCATGCCGTCGCCGACCAGGAGTTCGTCAATACTTACATATCGAGCCATATTGAACCGGATCGCCAAGTTTCTAATGCTACGGGTGTAAGAATTTTGCAACATGACATTTAATTAATCTCACGCCAAAACAAGCGTATTTACAGGCGCACTGTGGTTTCGGGCTAAGCAAAAATGCCCGCATCCTGGGCAAAAAAAGCAGTCGTTTGAAAATGACTGCCTTTTACCTCAGCAGTCATGGTGATGTCATGCGTTACCCTAAAGTGGCCAAAAGCACTCTCGCCTTTGGCATGCACGACACGCTCAAGAATGCGCTCGCGTTTAACGTGCTGCAATTTTTCTAAAAGATGAACGTCTTGAAAGCGCAACGGGCCGGGCGCTGAGTGAATTTTTCTTGTCGACAACACAGATACCGACAGCAGTCATCAGTGCTGTCCTGATTCGAGGGAATTTGTGGCCTGGCGAGGCTGCCGCATCGTGATCAAAAATAAAGCCCGCATGGCGCGGGCCTTGTAAACACCGCTTCCCCGGCATCTGCCGGGTCAACGGTTCAATAACATTGATCAAATCTACACAAACAACTTAAACGCCCATTTTTTCCAGCATGCCGCCCAACTCACGCAACACCGGCTCCAGTTTCGGATGCTGCGCGGCGAAGCGTGCCGATAACGCCTGTGAACGTTCGCTGAGCGCTGAATAGATAGGGTCATCCGGCGTGTCGTCTTTATCTAATACCTGCTCAATATCCTCATTTAAGCCTTGCAACAGCGACTTGACCTCGTCGTCTACATGTTCGGTATTCAACAATCCCTCATGCAATTGTTTAAGCAGACTTTTCAGATGTTCTTTTTGCATTACAACTCTCCTTTGATGACTAATTTTTAACAATATTTTTGTTAACCTGCGTTAGCTGATGTCATTTAACTGCTACACCAGCAAAAACCCATACGTTTGTAGAATTTAGTGTAGTCCGCTTAAGCGCAAAACACCAGTGCGACGGCTTCGGCGGCGATACCCTCTTCGCGCCCCAGATAACCCAGACGTTCATTGGTTTTGGCCTTGATATTGATCCGGCTGATATCCACCTGAAGATCGGCAGCAAGATTGGCCACCATCCGGGGAATATGCGGCGCCATCTTGGGTTGCTGGGCGATGATAGTGGCGTCCAGATTGCCAAGAAAAAAGCCAGCACGGTGCAAGCGCGCGACCGCTTCACGCAGCAATACGCGCGAATCAGCGCCGGCAAACTGCTGGTCGGTGTCAGGGAAATGACGGCCAATATCGCCCAGACCCGCCGCACCGAATAAGGCGTCGGTAATCGCATGCAGCAAGACATCAGCATCTGAGTGCCCTAACAAGCCCGTGCTGTGCGGGATAGTCACCCCGCCAATAATGAGTTGGCGCCCGGGAACCAGGGCATGGCAGTCGTAACCTTGTCCAATACGAAAAGGCGGAATGGTGGAAAAATTTGGGGCAACAGGCGCAGCAGGATTCATTGTAATCAAAGCCAGGTGAGGTGTTTCAGTTATTCAGTTATTCAGATGGAGGGAGTATATGAAACAGTGCATCCATCACGCAATCATTACCTGCGCGATATCAATCTCATACCCGATACATGGTGGGAGTATCTTGCTCTGCCATCACTCCATCTGGCCGGTCAGATAACGCTGCGCCAGCGCCAAGTCGGCAGGCAGAGTCACCTTTAAATTACAGGCATGTCCCTCAACCAGGAGCGGCACCATGCCAGCAGCCTCAACCGCGCTTGATTCATCGGTCACCTGACTGGCGCAATTAAGCGAAGCAGTAAGCGAAGCAGTAAGCGAAGCAGTAAGCGCAGCAGTAAGCGCAGCAGACAATAAGCCATAACGAAACATTTGCGGGGTTTGCGCCAACCAGACACCCTCGCGTGAAATGGTTTCCACTCGCCCATCCACTACACGCTTGACGGTATCAACCACAGGCAGCGCCAGCAAGCCGCCTACCGCATGCTGGCCCACTTGCTGTATCAGCTTACCCAACAGCGCTGGCGTCAGGCCCGGGCGTGCCGCATCATGCACCAGCACCCAGTCTTGCGGAGCCAAGAGCGCTGCCAAAGCTGCCAAGCCGTTGCTGACGGTATCGCTACGCGTAGCACCGCCACAGCGCAAGACAGTGACCCCCGCCAACCCTGCCAAAGCAGCATCGGCATAGCCATCATCAGCACTGACCACGACATACGTATGCGCGATCTGAGGCGATGCCAAAAATGCCCTGACGGTATGGCGCAAAATGGGCTGCTGCGCAATCAGCAGATATTGTTTTGGTGTCGTGCCGCCCATTCTGGCACCGACCCCTGCGGCCGGGATTAAGGCGACGTACTGCGGTGCCGTGGGGGACTCATGCTCAGTCTCCCGCTCAACCGCTGTTGTCTGAATTTCAGTCGGAATCACGCTAAATAAATTTTCTCTAAATGGGACAAATGAAAAGCCATAAAAATCGCTGACGATGTCACGAAAATAAGCCTGAAGCTGAAAAAACTGCGCCATCAGCTTCGTTTATAATTGAGCCTCATTTTAAAGCCAAATCGTCGCTGCGTGCGCACTCCTCGCATCAGCCACATCCTGCTTTCGCAGTTCAACCATGTTTTGCAGCCAATGTCATTTGATCTAGTCAAAGCTCTTCCCAAGCCCGGCAATCGTTTTGCTCTCCCTAATGTGCACGGCTCTGCCGATGCCTATGTGCTGGCGCACACCGCCCTTGCCTTAAAGGCGCAACAACGCCTGCTGACGGTGTTTGTGGCTAACCCCGGCGACGCCCAGCGTCTATTGGATGAAATTCCCTGGTTTGCCGAAGGTTTGCGCTGTCATCTGCTACCAGATTGGGAAACCCTGCCCTACGATGCGTTTTCGCCGCATCAGGATCTGGTGTCGGAACGTCTGGCAACCCTGCATGAAATCAGCAGCGGCAATTGCGATGTCTTGCTGGTACCGGCCACGACCGCCTTGGTGCGCATGGCACCACCATCATTTTTGGCAGCCTATACCTTCTTCTTTAAACAAGGCGAAGTCTTAAACGAAGCGCGTTTAAAAACCCAGTTAACCCTGGCCGGTTATGCCCATGTGTCACAGGTAATGTCGCCCGGCGAATACTCGGTGCGCGGCGGTCTGATCGATATCTTTCCAATGGGGTCGGTGCTGCCTTACCGTCTCGACTTGTTTGGCGACAGTATAGAAACCATCCGCACCTTTGATGCCGACACCCAGCGTTCACTGTATCCGGTACGCGAAGTACGTCTGCTGCCGGGACGCGAATTTCCTATGGATGAAGCGGCCCGTACCGCCTTCCGCAGCCGCTGGCGCGAACAGTTTGAAGGTGACCCTTCTCGCTCTACCATTTATAAAGACATCAGCAATGGCATTCCCTCGGCCGGCATAGAATATTATCTGCCGCTGTTTTTTGACGAGACTGCGACGCTGTTTGATTACCTGCCGGAACAAACACATTTTGTTTTAATCGGCGATATTGATGAGGCGATACAACGTTTCTGGGTCGATACCCGCTCGCGCTACCAGTTTTTAAAATCCGACCGGCAACGTCCGGTGCTAACGCCAGAAGCCTTGTTTTTACGCGACGAAGACTTTTTTACCGAACTCAAATCGCAAGCGCGCTGGGTATTAAATAATGGCGGCCCGGCCTCAGAAATATCGGGCTTCTTACCAGATCTGGCGGTTAACCGCCGCGCGGATGACCCACTGAGCAATTTGCGTGCGTATTTGCTGCAGACCAAGCAACGCGTCATGATTTGTGCCGAATCTTTAGGCCGGCGCGAAACCCTGCAACAGTATTTCAACGATCACGATATTCGTCTCAGCCTGTGCGAAGGCTATACCGATTTCGCCAGCTCGGATGCCAAACTGATGCTGGGCGTGGCGCCTTTGCATACCGGTTTCGCGCTCGATGAGATGGCCTTTATCACCGAGACCGAACTGTACGCCGGTTCGGGCAAACGCATCGGTCGTAAAAAACAAGAAGCGGTCACCCAGGTCGAGCACATGGTGCGCGATTTATCCGAACTAAAAATCGGCGACCCGGTGGTGCACAGCAATCATGGTATCGGACGTTACATGGGTCTGGTCAGCATGGATCTGGGCGAAGGCGAGACTGAATTTTTGCATCTGGAATACGCCAAAGAAACCAAACTTTACGTGCCGGTATCGCAACTGCACGTGATCTCACGCTACTCTGGCGCCTCGCCCGATGATGCGCCTTTGCATGCACTGGGTTCCGGCAATTGGGAAAAAGCCAAGCGTAAAGCCGCACAGCAGATCCGCGATACGGCCGCAGAATTACTCAATCTGTACGCGCGCCGCGCCCTGCGCCAGGGCCATGCCTTTGAATTTTCGGCAAAAGACTATGAAGCCTTTGCCGACAGCTTCGGTTTTGAAGAAACACCGGATCAGGCCGCCGCCATTACCGCCGTGATTGAAGACATGACCTCGGGCAAACCGATGGACCGCTTAATCTGCGGCGATGTCGGCTTTGGCAAAACCGAAGTGGCCTTGCGCGCCGCTTTCGTCGCCGTCATGGGCGGCAAGCAGGTGGCGATTCTGGCACCGACCACACTCTTGGCCGAACAGCATGCACAAACCTTTGCCGACCGCTTTGCCAACTGGCCGGTGCGTATCGGCGAACTATCCCGTTTCCGTACCGGGAAAGAGATTAGCCTGGCCTTAAAAGGCATGGGCGACGGCACGCTCGATATCGTGATCGGCACCCATAAACTGTTGTCGGCAGATATTAAATTTTCGCGCCTGGGTCTGGTCATTATTGATGAAGAACACCGGTTTGGTGTGCGCCAGAAAGAAGTGCTGAAGTCGCTACGTGCCGAGGTCGATGTATTAACCCTGACCGCCACCCCGATCCCGCGCACACTGGGGATGGCGCTGGAAGGTCTGCGAGATTTTTCGATTATCGCTACTGCGCCGCAAAAACGTCTGGCGATTAAAACCTTTGTCCGTAGCGAAGATAATTCTGTCATCCGCGAAGCCTGTCTGCGCGAACTGAAACGCGGTGGTCAGGTCTACTTTTTACATAATGAAGTCGAGACCATCGAAAACCGCAAAGCCATGCTGGAAGCGCTGATACCCGAAGCGCGTATTGCGGTCGGCCATGGCCAGATGCATGAGCGTGACCTGGAAAAAGTCATGCGCGATTTTGTGGCCCAGCGCTACAATATTTTGTTGTGCACCACCATTATCGAAACCGGCATTGACGTCCCAACCGCCAACACCATCATCATGCACAGAGCCGATAAATTTGGTCTGGCGCAACTGCATCAGCTGCGTGGACGGGTCGGCCGTTCGCATCATCAGGCATATGCCTATTTGCTGGTACATGATGTACAAGGTCTGACCAAGCAAGCCAACCGCAGGCTCGATGCGATTCAGCAGATGGAAGAACTCGGTAGCGGCTTTTACCTGGCGATGCACGATCTGGAAATCCGCGGTGCCGGCGAAGTCCTGGGCGACAACCAGTCGGGCGAAATGCACGAAATTGGTTTCCAGATGTATTCCGATATGCTCAGTGAAGCCGTACGTTCACTCAAAAACGGTAAAGAACCCGACCTCGCCGCACCGCTCTCGACTATGACGGAAATCAATTTGCACATTCCCGCCCTGCTCCCTAGTGACTTCTGTGGCGATGTGCATGAACGTCTGTCTATCTACAAGCGCCTGGCCAATTGCTGCAAAGCCGAGGCGATTGATGATTTACAAGAAGAAATGATAGACCGCTTTGGCAAATTGCCGGAACCGGTCAAATCGCTATTGGAAACGCACCGTTTGCGCGTGGCAGCCAAGCCTTTGGGCATTATCAAGATCGATGCGCATAGCGAAGCGGCAACTTTACAATTTGAACCGCAACCGCCGATTGACGCCATGCGCATCATAGAACTGGTGCAAAAGAACAAGCATATCAAGCTCAATGGACAAGATAAATTACGCATCACCGCCAACATGCCGGACCTGGCCGCTCGTGTAGCGCAAATCAAAGTGACCCTGAGAGCACTGCAATAAGTGGACGCGACGCATTAGCGACAGAATAAAACAACGAAGCAAGCTAACAAATTAACGAACTAACGCCATGACGACCATAAATATTACCCTGCAAGGACTCCACCCCATCAGTAATGAGATGGCGCTTGTGCAGCGCATCGCGAGCCTGACAAGGGCAGAAAACATGATCCCTGTCGGCTCACAAGCGATGCGACTGGAACGCGTTAGCTGTGATAAGGCACTCCAGCAACAAATCGAGGCAGAATGCTATGCCGCCCAACTCGACATCACCATCACGCCGGCAAACAGAAAACTCAGCGAATTTAAACTCGTGGCGATGGACATGGATTCCACCTTAATCACCATCGAATGCATTGATGAAATCGCCGACATGCAAGGCTTGAAGCCACAGGTATCAGAAATTACCGAAGCGGCCATGCGTGGTGAACTGGAATTTGCAGAAAGCCTGACGCGTCGCGTCGCCTTGCTAAAAGGTCTGGATGCATCGGCGCTGCAAAAAGTGTACGACGAGCGTCTGCAATTGTCGCCGGGCGCCGAACAGATGCTCACCGCCATCCAGCAAGCGGGAATGAAAACTTTACTGGTTTCCGGCGGTTTTACTTTTTTCACCGACCGCATGAAGACCCGTCTGGATCTTGATTACAGCCACGCCAATGTATTAGAAATCGCCAACGGCAAACTCACCGGCAAAGTTGTTGATGGCATTGTCGATGCCACAGAAAAACAGCGCACAGTAGAACGCGTGTGTGCAGAAATGGGTATTTCACCCCGGCAAGCCATTGTCATGGGCGATGGTGCTAATGATCTGAAAATGATGGGCATTGCCGGGCTCTCGGTCGCATTTCGCGCCAAACCGGTAGTGCGTGCACAAGCCGATGTCGCATTAAATTTTGTCGGGCTTGATGGTGTACTTAATTTATTTTGACGCAATTAACACGCCACGCGTACTTAACCATTATTTAATGGATAAAAACAAGCCGGTAACGTACATAAACGAAGACAAAAAGTCCTTATACTAGGCACAAGTTTTCCTCTATCACTGAGGCTGCCATTAGCATCAAAGTGGCAGAGTGTGCGAAAGACGCCATCAACCAGAACATTCATTCAAGGCCAGAGAAATCATGAATCAAGAATTAATCCTCGATGACAAACTCACTAAGCTGAAAAATCTTGCCTGGTTTTTGTATCTGTTTCACGCCGCCAGCCTGTTATTTTCTTTTGGTGCCTTTTCATGGATACCGCTGATTATCAGCTACGTAAAACGTGATGACGCTGCCGGCACTTTTGTCTACAGCCACCACACCTGGCAAATCCGTTCTTTTTTTTGGTACCTGTTTTGGGTCGTCGTCGGTATCGTGTTATTTTTCACTATTATCGGCATTCCACTGGCATGGCTGGTCTGGTGCGGCGCCTGGATATGGAAAGCCTACCGGCTCATCAAAGGTTTTGTCGATCTCAATGCCAACAAGCCGATGCCTGTGTAGAGTGGAACACGTCTATTCCCTCTGCAAGCCCCACGAAACAGGGATGGAAAATCGACCCATCATTGAACAATAAGCCGCCTATTTGCGGCTTATTGTTTGAACTCGCGCAACAATGCTTACCACTCTGCCACAAATACTCCATGTATTCAAAGTACTCAATGACGTGGCTTGGCTAACTGATCCAGCATCGCCTTCACGGTCGCCATTTGGGTTGCTTGCCTGGTATAAAAGTTTGGCGCAAACATATTCAAACTAGAATAGCCCCAAAAATCCCAGCAACCTTTTGGGTTATACGGCGGGAAAAATCCTGCGCGGCTGTCAACCTGCGGGTAAAGCACGATGATATGGTTACTATCAGCCAGTTCGTTATAGCCGGTAGTGGTGTAAAACAGATTACCAATTTTCTTTTCGCCCTGCTCGCACCCGTGAAAAGCAATATGCACCTTACAGGTCTCGGTTTCACAGCTTTTGGGCACATACGCATGCCCTTCATCACTCATACTGGAAAAATAAGCCTGAATAAAAGTAGGCATAAATTGACGTTGGCGAAAGGTCAGCATCGTCCCGCTAAGCTGAGTCGATGGCGGCTGCAGATCACCGTAGATATGATGCAAAATATCCTGAGACTGCATAAAATGACAGTCATTGATATAAGGTGCGGCAGTAATTAGGCAAGCTCCGTCCTTTGCATTATTGGTAATGATCGAATGGCCGGCGTTAAGCGTATTGATATATTTGATATTGCCCGCAGCAACTCCCGCCAGTTGATAAAAGGCGGCGGTCTGATTCACCACTTTGGTGCTGACGGTCGTGTCTGCCTTACCGCTGAACAGATACACCTTCGCTTTCTTGAGATGATCAAGACTGTCAATGTCACCCAATGTTGCGAAAACTTTCGCCTTCTGCAGCAAAGTAGCAGCATCCGGCCCGGCTCCTGCGACAGGGTTCATGCATAGCGTCATGGCGTTTTCCAGAAACGGTGTCGCCGGCGCTGAACCTGCGCAATAGTAGGGACCTGCGGCGATCACCCCAACCCCGACCAGCGTACTGGAAAACGCCACATGAAACTGCGTCGCCATAAAGCCACCCGAGGATAAGCCAGAAACCGAAGTCTGGCTTAAATCGACATGATAGGCCGGTAAATCGCCACTATTTTTGGCGGGGACAGAGCTTGCCATGGCAGCGACCAATATCATGCCGGAACATTTTTCTGCCGACCTGAGAAGACCTGGATATTTCATCGTTATCCACTTAATTATTATTTAATTGTTCTTTTAATTATTTTTTTAATTATTCTTTTCAAAATCTGTATTTGGCATAGCACCCAAACGAAACGCTCTCAGATCCGTGCATGAAGCTAGTGCCGGTACAAACCTATCAGCTCGGCTTTAGCGAGCACATGCCCTTGCATGGCCGCCATGAATTGCTGTTTGTCCGGCGTTTTCAGATCAGGCAAAACAACATCAAGCGCGTACAGGTGATGAAAATAGCGGTGACAACCGATCGGCGGGCAGGGCCCGCCATAGCCGGTCTTATGCCAGTCGTTCAG
>JBBQNW010000052.1:0-14322 GCA_038330335.1 Burkholderiales bacterium
GGTTGTCCCTTGCCGCGGTGTGTGCTTTGTCGCTGGCACCCTCACTTGCCAGTGCAGGTTTGTTTGACGATGACGAGGCGCGTAAGGCGATACTTGATATGCGCAGCAAGGTCGACGCTGTCAGCAATAAACTTGATGCCAAGCTCGACACCAAAGCCGATAAAAGCAGCGCGCTGGATCTGGCCAACCAGAATGAGTTGTTGCGTACAGAAATCGCCAAGCTACGCGGGCAGATAGAAGTGCTGGCAAATGACCTGAGCAATACTCAGCGCCGCCAGCAGGATTTTTATGTCGATCTGGATAACCGCTTACGCAAGATGGAGCCAAAACGGATGACGGTGGACGGCAAAGAATCCACCGTGGAAGTGACCGAGCAGCGCGCCTATGACGCCGCGATGGCCTTGTTTAAGGCGGCCGAGTACAAAAGTGCCAGTGCGGCTTTTTCCAGCTTTGCGGTGAATTATCCGCAATCGGCGTATGCCGGCGCGGCGCAATACTGGCTGGGTAATTCTTATTATGCACAGCGCGATTGCAAAAATACGATTTCGGCTCTGCAGGTATTGGTGAAAATGCATCCGGAACATCCGAAGACGCCCGATGCCATGCTCAATATCGCCGCTTGCCACCTTGAGTTAAAAGACAAGGCAGCTAGCAGGAAAACACTCGAGGCCGTGATCGTGCAATATCCTGAGACCGAGGCGGCGCAAGCGGCTAAGAGTCGCCTGACGTCGGCAAAATAATCCGGCCTGCGCATTGACAGGGTGAGAGAAACACCCTATAATTTCGTTCTTTCGGGTCGTTAGCTCAGCTGGTAGAGCAGCGGACTTTTAATCCGTTGGTCGCAGGTTCGAATCCCGCACGGCCTACCACGAAATTTTAAGGACTTAGGTGTAAATCTAAGTCCTTTCCATTTATACATAAGTGCTTGTGGTGTTTTATGTATAAGTATTATGTATAAATGCAAATAGTCTTTGGGTCGTTAGCTCAGCTGGTAGAGCAGCGGACTTTTAATCCGTTGGTCGCAGGTTCGAATCCCGCACGGCCTACCAAATACGAAGGACTCAGGTGAAAACCTGAGTCCTTTTTTGTTTTTTCGGCGATTGTCTTCAATGTCAACTACACTCATGACATGGCGAACAAGCGCCCCCCATTTTGATTCAAGCAAGGATGCCCGATGAAAGCGAAACCGGATAACAAGGCAAAGCAGCTGAAAGTGCCGCCTTCAAAAGCGCCGCGTGCTGACGCAAAGCAGGTCGAAGAAAAACACGAAATCCGGCCCGGGCAGTCGTTAGAGTTGCTGAAAGAATTGCACATCCTGACCCGCGACGGCAAAATGAACCAGGATAGCCGCCGTAAGCTTAAGCAGGTCTACCATTTATACCAGTTCATTGAGCCCTTGCTGCAACAGGTGCAAAAAGAGCGCGGGCATGTCAGCCTGGTTGATCACGGTGCCGGCAAATCGTATCTGGGTTTTATCTTGTACGATTTGTTTTTTAAGGCGCTTAATGATGGTGGTGCGTCGCATATCTACGGCATAGAAACGCGCGACGAGCTGGTACAAAAGTCACGTGAACTGGCGCGGCAGCTGGCTTTTCCCGGGATGTCTTTTTTGAATTTATCGGTGCTGGAATCGACTTCGTCCCGTGAATTGCCGGCGCAGATCGACATCGTCACCGCACTGCATGCCTGCAATACCGCCACCGATGATGCGATCCAGTTTGCCTTGAAAAAGCAGGCGAAATTTATGGTGCTGGTGCCGTGCTGCCAGGCCGAAGTTGCCGCTGAACTGCGCAAGAGTAGGGGCGATGCCGTCAAGAACAACCCTTTATCTGAAATGTGGCGACATCCTATCCATACCCGTGAATTTGGTAGTCAGATCACCAATGTGCTGCGCTGCCTGCAATTAGAGGCGCACGGTTATCAGGTCCGCGTCACGGAACTGGTCGGTTGGGAGCATTCGATGAAAAATGAATTAATCATCGCTGAGTTCAAAGGCCAGCCCGCCCGGCGGCCGGCCGAGCGCCTGGAAGAAGTCTTGAAAACGACGGGTCTGGAAAGTCTGCGTCACCGGTTTTTTGTGCCTGAGTGAAACATACAGTGACATCGAAAACACGCTGACGGCGGCAATTGCCGGCCGCCCGCTCATTGAACGGTCACTCTGCGGTCACAAATAATGATTAATATTGTTTATCTTATTTTTGATTGATGTAAACCGCTGCGCTGCCGGGGCAGCCGGATGCGATAATTTTTAATTTTATTTGTTGTAATTACTGTATTTTTTTGCTTGAACCGCCCGGCGTGCATTCTGCGGATGTACTGCCAGCCAGCAATACAATACGATCAATCATTTGCCTGCAAAGAGGAAGTCGCGCTATGTTCGCTGCCGTAGATCTTGGTTCCAATAGTTTTCGTATGCATATCGGCCGGCATGAAGGCGATGTGATCCGGGTCGTGAAAAGCGCCCGTGACCCGATACGTTTAGCGGCCGGGCTTGATGCGCAAGGTTACCTGACGCCTGCCGCCATCCAGAGTGCGGTCAATTGCCTGGCACGGTTTCGCGACATCCTGAGCGCCTACCCGATTGAGGCGGTCCGGGTCGTGGCGACCAACACCATTCGCATCGCTAAAAACGCCGCTGATTTATTACCCGCTGCCGAGGCCGCTATCGGCTACCCGATCGAGGTAATTTCCGGGCAGGAAGAAGGCCGGCTGATTTACATGGGCGTCTCGAATTCTGTCGCGATTCCCGGCGAACGCCGCCTGGTGCTCGATATCGGTGGCGGTTCTACCGAAGTGATTCTTGGGCGTGGCCATGAAATCGTCAAGGTGGAATCGTTTGGTATCGGTACGGTCAAGCATAGCGCCAGTTTTTTTCCTGACGGCGTCATTACCGAAGAGCGCTTTGATGCCGCTATTTTGTCGGCACGCTCCTTGTTCGAAGACGCCGCGCCACCGTATCAGCCGCAACACTGGCGCACGGCCTATGGCTCATCGGGCACCATGCGCGCTATCTCTGATGCGATTCATAAAAATGGCCTGGGCGATGGCAGTATCACGCTGGAAAATTTAAATGCGTTAAAACAGTATTGTGTACAAACCGGGCAGGTCAGCGCACTTGAGCTCAATGGCATCAAACCGGAACGGGTTGCCATGGTGGTCGGTGGTCTGGCAATTCTGATCGGCTTGTTGCAAGAATTTAATGTTCAGATATTGCATCCTATCGAGGCGGGTTTACGCATGGGGGTGTTGTGGGATATGTATTTGCGTTCCACCAAGCGCGACCGGCGTGATCAGGCGGTGCATCAGGCGGTGGCGATGTTTCATGCCGATGTGTCGCGCGCTAACCGGGTTGCTGACATGGTGCGCTCGCTGTATGCGCAGCTAAAACCTGGCGCCGACACCTATGTGCGGCATCTGCACTGGAGTGCGATGATGCATGAAATTGGCATGGTGGTTTCGCATACCAGCTATCACAAGCACGGAGCTTACATGATAGAAAATGCCGATATGGCAGGCTTTACCACGCGTGAACAACGCCTGATGAGCAAGCTGATCCTGAGCCAGAAAGGGAACCTGAGAAAAATCAGCGATGGTTTTGCCGATCTCGATTTTGCCAAAGCGGTATTAGCGCTGCGCTTGTCGGTCACGCTGATGCACTCCCGGGTGGAACTTGAGTACGCCGATTTCAGCCTGAAGATGAAGAATAAAATTGAACTGGAAATCCGTCAGGACTGGGTCAACCTGCATCCGACGGTGGCGTTCTGGTTGCAAAAAGAAATCGAATCCTGGCGCGAAGTCGGCATTGAATTTGTCGTCAGAGCCAACGTCTAACCGGCGCGGGCTGAGTCTCGTTTTTCTGCATGCAGTCAGCTCAGCGCGTCATGTTCAGATGCATGAAGGCGGTTTTTTTGAGGGACTTCCGTTCTGGCCCGGCACATACCTGAAAAAATATGAGGATGCCTACTAAATTTTCTGCGCGTCACGCTTAAGTCATATAGCTCTTTTATCATCTTCCGCTTAGCCACCCTAGGATAAGCCAGATGAACCTGAAACCTTCCCGTCGCCAATTCATTCGCGACTTCACTTTTACTACTGTTGCCGTCAGCGGCTCTCTCGCCCTCAGTGCTTGCGGTGGTAACAGCCTGATGCCGGTCTCCGTTAGTTTTTTACATGGGGTTGCCAGTGGCGATCCTTTAAGCGACCGCGTCATCCTCTGGACCCGGGCGACACCCTCGTCCTCGACTGATGCTGCCGATATCTCGGTACTGTGGGAAGTCGCAACCGACGCGCAGTTTGCCAGCATCGTCAAGAGTGGCAGCGTTGCCACCAATGCGGCACGCGACTTTACTGTCAAGGTTGATGTTAGCGGATTAACTGCCAATACCCGGTATTTCTACCGCTTCGGTTATGACCGTACGGTGTCGGTGACGGGAAATACCAAGACTCTGCCGGTCGGCAAGATTGATCAGGTGAAGCTGGCGGTATTTACCTGCTCAAACTATCCAGCCGGGTATTTTAATGTGTATGCCGAAGCCGCCAAATTAACCGATCTGGATGCCGCCATTCATCTGGGTGACTACATCTATGAATATCCGCGTGACGGTTATGCGTCGAAAGATGCCGCCACACTCAATCGCCAGGTTGATCCGAAAAACGAGATCATTACCCTGACCGATTATCGCAGCCGTTACGCCCAATACCGCACCGATGCCGACCTGCAAGCCTTTCATGCCAAGTTGCCCTTGATCGCCGTTTGGGATGACCATGAATTTGCCAACGACACCTGGATTGGTGGCGCCGAGAATCACGATCCTGCCACCGAAGGCCCTTTCAGCGCCCGCCGTGCCGCTGCTCTGCAAGCCTATCATGAGTGGATGCCGGTACGCTTACCGGACGCGACGAAGACCGACCGTATCTATCGTTCTTTTGATTTCGCCAATCTGGTGTCTTTGCACATGCTCGACACCCGTCTGATCGGACGCGACAAGCAACTCTCGTATACCAGTTACGTCGGCGCCGGCGGTACTTTCGATGCGGCTAAATTTGCCAGCGATATGGCCAATCCTGCGCGTCAGTTAATGGGCGCTGAGCAAACATCCTGGCTGCAATCGCAAATGGGGAAATCCTCCGCGACATGGCAAATTCTGGGGCAACAGGTATTGATGGCGCGCATGAATATACCGGCGCCTCTGGTATTGCAAAGCATCAGTTTTGGTGATTACACGGCCTTGCTCGGGAAAGCGCAGAGTGCACCTGCCAGCCTGACAGTGACCGAAAAAGCGATCCTGGCGCAACCGGCGATTCCGTATAACCTCGATGCCTGGGATGGTTATGCGGCGGCGCGTGAAACTGTGCTGGGGACTGCTAGGGCATTAGATAAAAACCTCATTACCTTAGCGGGTGACACCCATAATTCATGGGCCAGCGATCTGGCCGACATGAATGGGAATGCGGTCGGGGTTGAGTTTGGTGTCACTTCCGTCACTTCACCGGGATTTGAAGAGATTTTCGCCAACGAAGACCCGCTGAAACTGGCTGCCGGATTGGAGCAAATTATCGGACCTCTGGTGTATGCCGAGACAAAAAATCGCGGCTTCATGATCGTTACCGCAACGCCGACCGAAGCCAGGGCAGAGTGGCGTTATGTAAGTACGGTGAAATCAAAAACCTACAGCATGGTGGCCGGTAAGACGCTGAAAACCTTGCCTGGTGCTGCCAACCGCAAGTTGCTGGCAGTCTAGCGTTAGCTGTGGATTCAATGCCTTGTGCGGCACTTTCTGAGCGTGCAGAAAGTGCCGCAGGCGCTGGAAACCTTGTGGCCTGAGGTGGATTTGTCAATTGCCTGTTATGCTTTGATTCTTTGCATGATGAACGCGCCCACCCACGATGAATTTTTTCGCATTTCCCCTGGCCGTATCGAAGCTCGTTTCTCCGCTCGTTTCGTCGCTCATCTCTCCGCTCATTTCACCGCTGTGCAAATTGTTAGCTTGTGCCTGCTTATTGTTTCCGGTACTGGCAACGGCACAATCTGAACCGACCGTCCCGGATACACTGGCGCAGCGTTTGAAAGCCTGCACGTCCTGTCATGGCAAAGATGGCCGTGCCACCAGCGACGGTTACTACCCGCGTATTGCCGGAAAACCGGAAGGGTATTTATTCAATCAGCTGAAAAATTTCCGTGATGGCAAACGTACGTATCCACTCATGAATTACATGGTGGCGCACATGTCGGATGCGTATCTGGCAGAAATTGCGCATTATTTTTCTGAACAACACCCACCTTACGCCGCGCCGCAAGCTAGCGAAGCTTCTGCCGCCATGCTGGAGCGCGGTCGTGTACTGGTGCAGCAGGGCGATCAACTGACTAAATTGCCTGCCTGCGTTGCCTGCCATGGTGAAAAAATGACCGGCGTGGCACCGTTTATTCCGGGTTTACTGGGGCTGCCGCGTGACTATATCGTGGCGCAATTAGGCGCCTGGCAAACCGCTAACCGGCATGCACAAGGGCCAGATTGCATGCGCCAGATTGCGCTGAAATTGCCGCCGCAAGATGTCGGTGCGGTCTCTGCCTGGCTGGCGGCGCAGGCGATGCCGGACAATCCGGTTGCGCTCAGAGCGCAGGACGTCGCCGGGTTTCGACTGCCGCTCGATTGCGGTAGCGTGCCGCAATAATGTGTCCTTGCGACGTTAGCGCGACTTCATTTACCTTATCGCCCAGCAAAAATAAAAAAAGAAAAATGTTATGAAACGAATGGTCTACCTCCCCCTGTTACTGATCATGCTGTTGTTAAGTGGGCTCGCTGCCGTTGCCGGTTATGGGTATTTTTTAGGTGACGCACCCGCCGGAGCTGCCGGTTTTGCTGCAGTTGATGTGAAACAGCTAGCCGCTGCGGACGCTAGCGCCCAGGTGGCGCGCGGCGCTTATCTGGCACGCGCCGGTAACTGCATGGGTTGTCACACGCCGCGCGGGGCACCTGCGTATGCTGGTGGACGTGTGATGTCGTCCGAATTCGGTAATTTCATTACGCCCAATATCAGCTCTGACAAGCAGACTGGCATCGGCGCCTGGACTGCCGACGATTTCTGGGGCGCTTTGCATAACGGAAAATCGAAAGACGGACGTTTGCTGTATCCGGCTTTCCCCTATTCTAACTACACACAAGTGACGCGCCTTGACGCCGACGCGATGTTTGCCTATTTTAAAACCGTGCCGGCAGTGCAGCGCCAGAACCAGCCGCATGCGTTGCGCTTTCCATATAATCAGCGCGGTTTGCTGGCATTCTGGCGCGCCCTGTATTTTCGCCCTGGCGAGTATCGGGAAGATACCCGCCAATCGGTGGCCTGGAATCGCGGTGCCTATCTGGTGAACGGTTTGGGCCATTGCAGCGCCTGTCATAGCAGCCGTAACGCGCTCGGTGCGAATCGCGGTAGCCAGGATTTTTCCGGCGGCGAGTTGGCGCTGATTAACTGGTATGCGCCTTCCTTGCAGTCGGCGCAAGAGGCTAGTCTGGCACGCTGGCAACCGGCGCAGGTACAAGCTTTGCTCAAGACCGGCATCGCGCGCCATGCGGCAGTGTCCGGCCCTATGGCTGAGGTGGTGGCCGGTAGTTTGCAGTATTTGTCAGATACCGATATCGCCGCCATGTCACAGTATTTGCAAGCATTGCCGCAAGCGAGCAAGGCGCCTGGCGACTTGCTGGATCAGGCATTGGAAGGGCCGCCTGCCGGTAAGGCAGAGATGGCCCGCATCATGACGCAGGGCGCAGCTTTGTATAAGACGCATTGTCTTGATTGTCATGGGGCCAGCGGTCGCGGTGTGGCGTCGGTGTATCCGGCCCTGGCTGGTAATGTCAGCTTACAAATGCAGGCCGTTAGCAATCCGCTACGCATGATATTGGCCGGCGGTTTTCCGCCTGTGACTAGCGGCAACCCCAGACCTTACGGCATGCCGCCCTTCGGCCCGGTATTAAATGATGGCGAAGTGGCGTTGCTGCTATCGTATATTCGCAATGCCTGGGGCAATCATGCGGCGCTGGTCAGCGCCTCTGAAGTGAACCGTTACCGTACCGCGCCGCTCGATTGAGTATGCGAGTTATACGCAGTACGCAGAAAATAAAAAGCCGTCAATCCATGCACTTTCAGCATGGATTGACGGCTTTGCTCATCTCCACGCACAGGCTGTTTGCGGCAGCCGGCGCAGGCGTAAAGGCTTAAAGGCTTAAAGACAGTCGGTCATTCCACTATTCTTTTTCACCCAGCAAGAGTCGCTTGAGCTTGCCATCATTGGCATTGTCGCCGACCCAGATGCGCATAATCGCCTTCATCGTCAGGTCGTTTTTAAAGACCTCGCCGATCGGTTTGTTATTGGATCGAAACCAGGTTCCTTTGCCGGCTTGCCAGTCTATCGTCATGACATCGCCGACACGCCAGTCGCCGAGGGCGGCAAAACCTTCACCCAGCGCCATTAGTTGCGCCACTAGTTGTATCCGTTCTTCTTTGGTCGTGCTGGTACGGATATCGGCCAAAAAGCGCCGGCTCATCAGTTCACTTTCCACCGCTTTCACCATGACCAGTTTTACCCGCACCGGCCCGCTTGAGGCCAGCAGCTCCTCCTGAGTGGTTTTCAGTTTCGGCAGGTAATACCCGAGAACGAAAACCTTGTTGCGATTCACCGAGGACACGCCGGCGCCGTTGAGCACTAAGGTTTGCCCATCCACTTGTATGCTTTCATCCATCGTCACGCCACTCACCTCGCGTGCAAAAGCGGATGAGGCTCCGGTGCACAGCATGGCCAAACCGATGCAGGCCGCAGCGCTGTAACGTCTCGTGCTAGTTATTATTTTTTTCATATGTCTCCTTTGCCGATGCGCTGTTAATATCAATAGCGCATCTTCCAGATGCAAGTTGTGCCGGATTAAAATAAACGACTGACGGTAATCAAAGCCAGATCACCTTCAGGACGGGCGCGTGCCGACATTTCTCTTAAATATTTGAGTTCGACCTGGGTTTTTAAATCGTCAGTCTGGTAACTCATGACCGGGCCGAGCGATCTGATGCGGGCGCGGTTGCCGTTAATTAAAGGCAATGCACTGCTGCCCTTAGGATCTTTGTCATCGGTAGTCTGATGCACCAGATAGCCTTGCAGGCCGGCTTTGAAATTATTCGTAAACTGGTAGGTCGCGACATATTCCATGTGGAAGTACTGGCCGGATTTATAGTCGGTATCGCGGTTGGCGGTGCTGACGTTGTAGCTCATGGCGGCTGCCACATCAAAACCTGATTCTGTCGACCAGGCAGCAGAGACCAGCGGGCGGAAAGAATACGAGTTCAGACCCAAGTTGACCTGGCTGTTTTTATCGAATGAGCCGGTCGGCAAATCGACATTGAGTGCTGCAACCAATGACAGACTGTCAAATTTCCAGCCGATAAAAGTGGCCACTTCGACATCGCCCAGGCCGCGTTTATTACCACTGGCTGCTTGTGACGCTGCGGTGCCAATTTTTTGTTGCAGTGCTGCCGGCAGCGGCGTGGTGACATTGACGGTGATATCCCGGCTCTTGTCCATCAGCGGCACGGCAACATACGCACCGTAACGGCCGCCCAAAATAGGGTCTTCGCTGACATAGACGAGTTTCGGTACGATGGCATCGACTTTGATGCGTGCATTGACGCTGCCCTTGACCGTGACCGGAATACCCGGTATCGATTTGCTAAAGCTGACATCGTTGCCATTGGCGTCCTTGGCACTGCTGGCCCGGTAGCTCGGCGCCACAATCTGGCCATACACGCCTGATAAAGGCAAAATTGCCGAATCCAGACCCCATACCCCTATTGGAACGGCGATTTCGCTGTTCTCTGCGGCCGATGCCATCTGGCAGGCACCAGTGAATAAGGAAGCGGCGACTAAGCCAATAATTGAATGACGAGCTTGCATGAGTTTTTCCCTGGTTTGCGAATGAGTAAGGCGATTAAATAAAGCGGCAAAATGCGGCGACTACACGACTACACGACTCGATAAGGCGCGGCCCGAAATGTGAGTACATCGGATGCAAACAGTCTCCGATGTGAACATGGCTCGTGCCGGTTAGCAAAGCGGGCTAATACCGGGCTCATCACTCACAGGGTTGCGTCTTAACATGGCAGGTCAGTCTGAAAACGACTAACCAGCGGTATGGTAACAATAGACTATTGCTATGATTCAATAAATATTTAGAGGATAAACTCAAATGAGACAGTTCTTGCCCGGACTGATAAGTTGCTGGTAATAAACGATGTTTTTTAACACGTTAAGTACGCAGGAGCTCTGACCTCAGCGCATCCCTGATGCCGGCGCTAGCTGTTTTGGAGCAGATTGTCGCGGGAATTTTTGATTGATAAAACACCGGTTTCCAGTTGCTTTTGTTCAATAGCAACAAATAGCGGGCAATATCGCATTGCCTTGTACCAATTTTTATGGTTTGTAGTATAACTAATACGTTGCCAGATATAAATTCATGCGCTGACGGAGAGTGATGGGTTTGCTGACATGCCGGCAATTCTGTGATGCCGGCAATTCTGCGATGCTGGCAATGCGCGGCCGATATCGCACAGGCATACCAGTTAGCCGGGCGCTGAGGCTTACAGTGGTGATCAGCAGTCATGCTCCATGTTGCTTAATCAGGTTTCATTATGCCATCAGATAAAAAGAAAAATCAGCCCGGGCTTGATACTGGCAGTCGTGCTGACAGCGCCACTGCCAGCGCCTGTTCGGCGCGATCATTGCTGAAGTTTGATGCCATCATGGACAGCGCCCCGGTCGGTATTTTGTTCACGCACAACGGCATCATGCTTCAGGCGAATCCCAGTTTTGCCGAGATGATGGGCTATCAGGTGCCTCAACTGATAGGCCAGCCTGCGAGTCTTTTGTTTTTCTCCGTTCCTGCGAGCCATGCGCAAATCGGGCGTATCGCCGGCCCCGCATTGGCCGCCGGCAAGGCCTTTCGCGCTGATATTCAGGCCAGCCGGCAAGATGGCAGCGTGTTCTGGGCGCGTTTTTCGGCCAGAGCCGTGAACCCGGAAAGTACCCAGGACGGCACCTTATGGTTTCTGGAAGATGTCACCAACGAGCATTTGCATGAAGAAAAATTACAACGCACGCTGGAAGAGCAAAAAACCATTTTTAATAGCGCCGCGGTCGGCATCCTGCATTCGCATCAGCGCACGATTGCGCGCTGCAATGCGCAGCTGGCGAGCATGTTCGGCTATCAGGTGGATGACTTATTAGGGCGTTCGACGCGTCTTTTTTTTCGCAGCGAGGAGCATTTTTCTGAGCTTGGGCGGCGGGTGTATCCCGATTTCGCTGCCGGCAAGTCGTTTAGCATGGAGATCCAGATACCGCATCGCAACGGGCAATTAATCTGGGTGCACGCCACCGGCAGTCAGGTCGCCGGTACGGCGGCGGCGGGCGAAGACGTGATCTGGATATTCAAAAATATCAGCGCGCGCAAAGCCGCCCAGGCCGCCAAACGCCAGACCCTGTTCGAGCTCGAAGCGGTGTTCGACAGCGCCGCCGTCGGGCTGATGTATGCACGCGACCATCAGGTGCAGCGCTGCAATAGCCGTTGTGCCGAGATTTTCGGGTATACCCCGGAACAACTGCTTGGCCAGGCCAGCAGCAGCCTTCTTTCTTCCCAGGAGAATTATCGCGCGCTGAAGCTGGCGGCAGACCGTTTGCTGCGTAACGGTCAGTCTTTCGATGCCAAATTTCAATGCCGGCGGCGTGACGGCAGTCTTTTTTGGTGTCATTTGTACGGCAAGGCGCTCAATCCCGATGATATCGGCCAGGGTACCATCTGGATCGTGGTCGATACCGACGAGGTGCGGCGCACCCGTGAACAACTGGCCGCCTCGATGCGCGACCTTCAGGCATTGATGAACAATGCCTCGGTCGGGATTCTGTTCACCCGCGATAGAAAAATCATCAAATACAACCCCTGTCTTGGTGACATGTTCGGCTACCCGGAACAGATTGCGGTCGGCCTGCCGGTCTCGATTTTCTATCGCTCCGAGGAAGAATATGAAGCCTTCGGTGTGGTGGCTTTCCCGCTGATTGCGGGTGGGCAGCCGTTGCAGGCCGAGTTGTATGTGCAACACGGCAATGGGGAAAAACAGATCTGGGTCAAGTTGATCGCCTATCCGGTGAATCCGGAGCAAGCCAGTGAGGGGACGATCTGGCTGGTGGAAGACAGAACGGCCTATAAAGAGGCCGAACAAGCCTTGCACAAGGCGCAAAGTGACTTGGTTCAGGCCGAGAAGCAAGTGGCGCTGGGTGCGCTGGTGGTCGGTATGGCGCATGAGTTAAATACCCCGATCGGCAATGCCCTCATGGCTGCATCCACCTTAAGCGAGCGCTCTGTGGAAATGCGCAACTCGATCGCCGCCGGCAGCATGCGGCGTTCGCAACTGGATAACTATCTGCTCGATGTTGCCGGACTGGCAGATATTGTGACGCGTGCATGCGAACGTGCCGCGCAACTGGTGTCGAGCTTTAAGCAGGTCGCGGTTGATCCTGCCGTCGAACATAAAAGCGTATTTAATCTGGCGAACCTGATTGCGCATACGCTCGAACTGGAATGTCAGAAATTTTCTGATCCACGCTGGCATATTGACAGCGCTATCCCCCCGGAAATTGTCTGCGACAGTTACCCGGAACCCCTGGTGCAGATTGTGCTCAGCCTGATCGAAAACGCCCTGATCCACGCCTTTGCCGGTCGCCCCGGTGGCCGCATACAGATCGCCGCAGTGGTCGCCGGGGAATCGGTAGAGTTACGTTTTACCGACAATGGTATCGGCATGGACGAGAGCATGCTGGCGCGTATTTTTGATCCGTTTTTCACCACCAGATTAGGTCATGGCCGCTCCGGCCTGGGTCTATCCATTACCCGCAACCTGGCCACTTCGGTGTTGGGTGGCGAACTAACGGTAAGCTCGCAGCCGGGTCTTGGTAGTTGCTTTTTATTGCGTTTTCCTGTGCTTGCCTAGGTTTGCTCAGCTGCGCTCAGGTGCATTTAGGTTGCTGCAATCCTGTCGCGTCAATTCACTACTCTGATCACGCTCGCCGAGGCGGGCGCGTAACGCTGGCGTCGCAACATCGAGAAACGCGCCTAGCTTGAGCGGCAATATTCCCTGTCCTGCATGCACCAGACTCACCGGCCACGGGTCAGGCTCAAAAGCGCTTAACACTGTGACTAACTCACCGGCTTGTTGGGCGGCGGCGATTTGGTAAGACAGGACGCGGGTAATCCCCACTCCGGCTTTGGCGGCATCAATCGCCGCCTCTGCTGGTTTGACGATGAGTCTGGCGTGAAACGGCACGCTGATGTCACTCTTGCCCTGGCGAAAAGGCCATTGCGCAGCCGAGGCCAGCATCTCAAAATGGATGCAGTCATGCGCGGCTAACTGCTCAGCTAACTGCTCAGCTAACTGCTCAGGCGTTGCGGGGCAGCCAGTTCTTGCCAGATACTCCGGGCTGGCGCAAACCACAGGGCGGATTTCGGCGATACGCAAGGCAATTAAATTGCTATCGGGCAAAGCGCCGATGCGCACTGCCACATCCACATGATCTTCTAAAAAATGCATCTTGCGGTCGCTCAGGATCAGGCGGATATCGACGTCCGGATACCACTTTAAAAACTCTGTAATCACCGGCAAGACGTGCAGGCGGCCAAATACCAGCGGCGCCGTGACCACCAGATCACCCTTGGGGCGGAGGTATTCGCCGGTCGCGGCCCGTTCGGCTTGCTCCACCTCAATTAAGATGCGCCGGCACGCTAACAGATAGCTTTGCCCCGCCTCCGTCAGGTCCAGGCGCCGGCTCGAGCGCAATAACAGGCGGGTCGTCAAATGGGCTTCCAGTTCAGCCACTTTGCGGCTGAGATTGGCTGGCCAGCGGCATGGCCAGCGGCATGGCCAGTTGGCGTGCCGCGCCAGAAAAGCTGCCCGCGTCGACCACGGCAACAAAGATACGCATAGCGTCGAGGCGATCAGTCATTTCTCAATTTTTGGAATCGTGGTTTCCAAATTTACCAAATTATCTTATTCAATGAAAGTAGCTAAAGTTCTCTCTGTCGCCATGAGATCCACTTTTCAAAGGAAATTACCATGTCTTTACTTCATACTCCCGCTTCCATCGACGCCAGCCCCGCTGGCTTCCCAGGCCATGTTGCAAGCGGTCCGGCAACAGCTGGGCGTGGCACCTAACTTGTGTCATCTGGCAGCAAAGGAACCAAAGGAACCAAAGGAACCAAAGGAACCAGGACAACGTCGATCCGAATTAAATCTTTA
>JBBQNW010000053.1:0-14315 GCA_038330335.1 Burkholderiales bacterium
GGGTTGACCTTGGCCGGGTCGAGACCGAGGTCTTGTACCACCGCCAGAGATTGCGCGGCAAACGCTTCGTTCAGTTCAAACCAGTCGATCTGATCTTGTGTGATACCAGCCGCACGGCACGCCGCAGGGATCGCTTCTTTAGGGCCGATACCCATGATTTCCGGTGGTACACCGCGTACCGCAAACGAGGCGAAACGTGCCAGCGGTGTCAGGTTGAACAGCTTCAGAATTTTATCGCTGACCAAAATCAAAGCACCGGCGCCATCGGAAGTTTGCGAGCTGTTACCGGCAGTAACGCTACCTTTGGCAGCAAACACCGGACGCAGTTTCGCCAGACCTTCGAGCGAAGTTTCCGGACGCGCACCTTCATCGCGGCTGACAGTGCGTTTTTTCAGTTCGATCTGGCCAGTGGCCAGATTAGCAACGCGTTCGATGATTTCAATCGAGGTAGTTTCAGCATCAAAATAACCGGCGTTTTGCGCGGCGATCGCACGTTGATGCGATTGCAGAGCAAAAGCATCTTGCGCTTCACGCGAAATTTTCCATTGCTGCGCAACTTTCTCGGCAGTCAGACCCATACCATAGGCCATGCCGATGTTTTCATCTTTGAAGACGCCCATATTCACGGAAGGATGATGACCCATCATCGGTACCATGGACATGGATTCAGCACCGGCCGCAATCATCACGTCCGCCTGGCCGACCCGAATACGATCCGCCGCCATGGCGACCGCGCTGATACCGGAAGCGCAGAAACGGTTAACGGTGATACCGCCGACAGTTTGTGGCAAACCGGCCAGCAACACGGCCATACGGGCCAGATTGCTACCTTGCTCGGCTTCCGGGAAGGAACAACCGACAATTGCGTCTTCGATCAGTTTAGGATCGAGGTTAGGCACTTGCGCCAGAGCGTTTTGCAATACGCGCACCAGCAAATCATCTGGGCGTGTATTTTTGAACATACCGCGACCGGATTTGCCGATCGGGCTACGGGTTGCGGCGACGATGTAGGCGTCTTGTAATTGTTTAGTCATGTTATCTACTCCGATTAGTTACGGACTGGCTTGCCGGTTTGCATCATGCCCATGATGCGCTCTTGCGTTTTTGGATGATTCAACAATTCCATAAACGCCTTGCGCTCCAGATCCAGCAACCATTGTTCATTGACGATAGCGCCGTTTTCGATTTCTCCACCGGAAACGATTTCGGCAATCATTGCGCCCAGTTTGTAGTCATGCGCAGAAATGAATCCACCGTCACGCATATTGACTAACTGTGCCGTGATAGTCGCCATACCGTAGCGACCTGCCACTGGTACCGGTGACTTCATCGGGGCACGATAACCGGCATCGAACATGGCGCGCGCTTCCACTTTCGCCACATGCAACAACTCGTAGGCATTGAAAACGATCACGTCGTCCGCCGACAGGTAACCCATTTTCTGCGCTTCTAAAGCAGATTTAGACACAGCAGCAGTGGCCGCATTGGTGAAGTAGTTCTTCAGGAACTGCAACAGATCAGTACCTTTAGCGTCTTTAGCGGCACGTACTGCTGCCTCTTTCAAACCACCACCGGCCGGGATCAAACCGACGCCGACTTCCACCAGACCAATATACGATTCAATGGAAGCGACACGTTTCGCTGCATGCATCATGAGTTCGCAACCACCACCGAGTGCCAGACCGGCAACGGCTGCAACCACTGGTACACCGGCGTATTTCAGGCCTTGATGCGCTTGTTGCAAACGGGCGATCGCTGGCTCGATGGCTTTCACGCCGCCGGACATAAACAAAGGCAGCATCGCTTGCAAATCAGCACCGGCAGAGAAAGCACCGCCTTCGGCTGCATCAGCACTCCAGATCACCAGGCCTTTGAAATTTTTCTCGGCTTCGGCAACGGCTTTTTCCATGCCATCAATCACGCCAGGACCAATCACGTGCATCTTGGTTTTCAACGACAAGATCAGGACGTCATCAGGTGTTTCAGCAGTACCATCGTGCCAGATACGTACCGATTCATCTTCGAAGAAAGTCGTGCCGGCAGTCGCACCGCTTGCTACGCCAGTACCGAATACGGTAGCGCGGAAAGCCTGGCGGTCGTACACGGCCAGAGTGGAACGTGGCACATAAGTGTTGCTGGCAGCAGACCAGGAACCTTCCGGTGTGTGGACACCAGTACGGCCATCAAACACCCAGGCTGGCAACGGTGCATTGCACAGGGCTTTGCCGGCATCGATATCGTCTTTGACCCAACCGGCAACTTCTTGCCAGCCAGCTGCTTGCCATGTCTCGAACGGACCGACATTCCAGCCGAAACCCCAACGCATGGCGAAGTCGATGTCGCGCGCATTGTCAGCAATGCTGGCGCTATGCACGGCGATGTAATGGAAGGCATCACGGAAAATCGCCCACAGGAACTGCGCCTGTACATTGCTCGATTCGCGCAAGGTCTTCATCTTCTTGACCGGATCTTTTTCTTTCAGCATACGCGCCACAACGTCGTCCGCTTTAGCGCCGCCAGTCACATATTGTGCCGTGGCAAAATCCAGACGCTGAATCTCTTTGCCGACTTTTTTGTAAAAACCGGCACCGGCTTTTTGCCCCAGGGCACCAGCAGCGACCAATTTGGCCAGTACTTCTGGGGTCTGGTAGACGGCAAAGAAAGGATCATCTTTCAGGTTGTCTTGCATGGTCTTGATAACATGACCCATGGTGTCCAAACCAACCACGTCGGCAGTACGGAAAGTACCAGACGAAGCGCGACCCAGCTTTTTACCGGTCAGATCATCGACGACATCCACCGACAGACCAAACTGCTGTGCTTGATAGATGGTTGCCAACATGCCGAACACGCCGACACGGTTAGCGATGAAGTTAGGGGTATCTTTAGCGCGTACTACACCCTTGCCCAGAGTGGTGGTCAAGAAACCTTCGAGCTGATCGATGATTTCAGGACGGGTAGCAACGGTAGGGATCAACTCAACCAAGTGCATGTAACGTGGCGGGTTGAAGAAATGCACGCCGCAATAACGCGCTTTCAATTCAGCATCAAAACCTTCAGACAATGCCGTAATCGACAGACCGGACGTGTTCGAAGCGAAGATCGCGTTAGGGGCAATATGCGGAGCCACTTTCTTGTACAGATCATGTTTCCAGTCCATACGTTCTGCAATGGCTTCGATAATCAGATCGCAACCAGCCAGCAGATCCAGATTGTCTTCGTAGTTAGCCACTTCGATCAGTGCAGCATCATCCTTGTTGCCCAAAGGCGCAGGGCTGAGCTTCTTCAGATTTTCGATCGCACGCAAAACGATACCGTTCTTAGGGCCTTCTTTTGCTGGCAGATCAAACAGCACAACAGGTACTTTAGCATTGATGCAGTGGGCAGCGATCTGCGCACCCATCACGCCGGCGCCGAGAACGGCGACTTTTTTAACGATGAAATTGGTCATTTTTAACCTCAGGTAGGTCTGGGAAACTGACACCGGAAGCACTATGGCTCCGGTGTCAGTGCTTGATTAGAACAAGTCTGCGTCTAAAGAAAGCAAGTTGGCTGAACCGGAACGAGCCTGGCGGATCAGCATCGCTGTTTCAGGATATAAACGTGCGAAGTAGAAACGGGTCGTGGCTAATTTGGCAGTATAGAAAGCGTCGCCGGAGTCTTTTTTCTCCAGAGCGATTTTTGCCATTTGAGCGAAGAAATAGCTATACACCAGATGGCCGACCACGCGCAGATAAGGGACGGCAGCAGCACCGACTTCATCCGGATTCTGGAAGGCTTTCATGCCGATTTCCATTGTCAGCTTGGTGACTTTGTCGCCCAGCTCAGCCAAAGGTGTGATGAACTCTGACAAGGCTTCGTTGCTGCCATTGGCTTCAACAAAGGCTTGTACTTTAGCGCCGAACTTACGCAATTTAGCGCCGTTATCGCCCAAAACCTTACGACCCAGCAAATCTAAAGACTGAATCGTGTTGGTACCTTCGTAAATCATGTTGATACGCGCATCGCGGACATATTGCTCCATGCCCCATTCAGCGATAAAACCATGGCCGCCGTAGACTTGCATACATTCGGAAGTCGCAGTCCAGGCGTTGTCAGTGATAAAGGCTTTGATGATCGGTGTCAGCAAGGCGACTTCATCAGCACACTCTTTACGTACGGCTTCGTCAGGGTGATTGAGTTCTTTGTCCAGTTGCAAGGCAACATATGAACAGAATGCGCGCGCGCCTTCGGCATAAGCCTTGGCGGTGAACAGCATACGGCGTACGTCAGCATGAACGATGATAGGGTCAGCTGCTTTTTCCGGCGCTTTCACACCAGACAAGCTACGCATTTGAATCCGGTCTTTGGCGTAAACCAGAGCATTTTGGTAAGCAACTTCAGTCAAGCCCAGGCCTTGCATCCCAACACCCAGACGTGCCGCGTTCATGAACACGAACATCGCATTCAAACCTTTGTGCGGGCCGCCGATCAACCAGCCTTGTGCACCATCGAGATTCATCTGGCAAGTGGAATTGCCGTGGATACCCATTTTTTCTTCGATCGCACCGCAAAAAATCGGATTGCGTGCGCCCAGAGTGCCGTCAGCTTGCGGCAAAAATTTAGGTACTACGAACAGCGAGATACCTTTAGAGCCTTCTGGCGCACCTGGCAAACGTGCCAGCACCAGATGGACGATATTGTCGGCCATATCGTGCTCACCGGCCGAGATGAAAATCTTCGCGCCGCTGATCAGGTAAGAACCATCAGCCTGCGGCTCTGCTTTCGAGCGCAACATACCCAGGTCGGTACCGCAATGCGGTTCAGTCAGGCACATCGTGCCAGTCCATTCGCCACTGATCAACTTCGTCAGGTACAGGTCTTTTTGTTCTTGAGTGCCGTGCTCGTGAATACATTCGTAAGCACCGTGCGACAAGCCCGGATACATAGTCCATGCCTGATTGGCGGAGTTCATCATCTCGTAGAACGAGTTATTCAGCACCAGTGGCAAGCCCTGACCGCCGAATTCCGGGTCACAAGACAATGCCGGCCAGCCCGCAGCAACATATTGCTTGTAAGCTTCTTTAAAGCCTTTTGGTGTCGTCACTTCTTTTGTGACTTTATCGTGATGACAGCCTTCGCGGTCGCCAGAATGGTTCAGCGGAAACAAGACTTCTGAGGTGAATTTACCACCTTCCTCTAACACTTGATTGATGATATCGGCATCAATTTCTTCGTATTTTGGCAAATGTTTTAGTTCGCCTTCTACGGCTAACAGCTCATGCAAAACAAACTGCATATCACGCAAGGGAGCGACGTATTGACCCATTATTTTCTCCTGAAGACAAAGTTAAAACTACTTAATTATTAAATAACAAAATGTTCGATCTGGTGTCACACACAAACAACAAGACTGGCAAAGAGCCCGAAAATTTCAGGTTTTGACAGCAGGTGGTGCGTAACATTCGATCATTTTCTCAAAACCAATTTCTGCCCGGCTGACACTACCGGGCTTTCTTAAAAAGCGCGCATCATGGTGCAATGCGAGTATCAAACCGTACATTTCATACACGATCTGCTCGGGATCAACATCGGCTCGTAAATGCCCCAAGGCAATTGCCTGGGTAGCGGCACGACGCAAAGCACCTTGCCATGCATGCACCATTCCCACCAATTCTTCACGGATAGGGCCCTGGCGATCATCATATTCGGCCGCACCGCTAATATAAATACAGCCCGAGGCAATTTCGACCGTGACCCGTTTCACCCAAAATGCGTACATCGACTGTAAACGCGGCAGACCGCGTTCTTCTTTCATGCTGGGGTAAAACACTTCCTGTTCGAAATGATGATGGTACAACTTCAACACTTCAATCTGTAAATCTTCACGCGAACCAAAGTGTGCGAACACACCAGACTTGCTCATATTCATCTTATCGGCAAGCAAGCCGATCGTCAGGCCTTCGATCCCGTCGCGACTCGCTGCATCCAATGCCACATCGAGAATGGCTGCGCGGGTTAATTCGCCTTTGCGCATGAATTTTGAGGTTATGTTCATATCCGACTATATCTATTCAAGTGATTCATTTATGCATCTGTCGCTTGCAACAGCATTGTGACATTTATTGCAATATTTATTATAAATACGCGAATTAATCGAACGCTCGTACTATTAATCACGTAGCCCTAAAAGTCAAACCGGAAAGCGCCTTTAGAGGAGAGTATCTACTTACGATTGCTCCCCTGCACTTCACAGCGGCCTGTGACTACTGTCAGCTTCTGGTGAAATCGAGTTGCCGGCGTTCGCGCTTGGTCGGGCGCCGCGCCATTACCGCACCGGGCTCCCGGTACAATTTTTTATTCTCGGCGACCACGGCACGCTGTTCTGCGCTGCTGAGCGTTTCCTGATACATGCTCTGGGCCACGCTGGCGGAACCGCGGACTTCGAGCAAACGCAATACTTCTACTTTCCACACCTGTTCGGCCTGATGCACTTCAATCAAGTCGCCCAGTTTCACCATATGCGACGGTTTCACCCGCAACTCGTTTTGCAACACGCGCCCCAGCTCCAGCGCCTGGCTGGCCAGGCTTCTGGTCTTGAAAAAGCGCGCTGCCCACAGCCACTTATCGATTCTTACGTTGTCACTCATTGCGACCTATTCCGCCTGCAAAATTTATTAGAAAACGATCATACTATTTTATTCCATGTATTTTACCCGAGCGACAAATACCAGTGCATCGTGAACAGTCCGCGGTTTGCCGCCAGCCGGGAATACTTCAGGAAAATGCGCTCAATTCACCCAAATTGATGCTGATGTTGACTGGCTTTCCCCACGCGTTTTGCCGGCATTTTTCCCGACCCTCAGGTATAACTGCCCAGGGTAACGATCCGCATTAAACCGCGATACAGCAGGTAAGCGGTGCCATACCAGGCGCGCCGGTACCAGGCGTAATTGGCATAATCCGCGGCATTGACCGGGGTGCCGTCGGCGATACCTTGCTCCAGATGGGTGATCAGTTCACTGGCAAAAGCTTGATCACGAACAACGATATTGGCCTCCTGATTGACAAACAAACTCAGTCCATCAAAATTACTCGATCCTACCGTGGCCCAGTCATGATCCACCACGGCTACTTTTCCATGCAGCTGGGTTTTTCTGTATTCGACGATTTTGACGCCATGCTGTAAAAGTTTGGGGTAAAAAGAATGGGCCACGGCATCTTGCAGGCGAAATTCACCCACACCGATCAGCAAAGTTACATCGACCCCGCGACTTGCGGCTGAAATCAGGGCTCTGCGAAATCTCCTGCCCGGCGCAAAATACGGATTTGCCAGAATTGCACGCTTTCTTGCCATACCCAGGGCCTGCAAATATGCGCGTTGTATCGTGCTACGGTTGCGCAAGTTATCACGCACCACAAATGCCGCCTGCACTGCCTCATGCGATCGTACTGCCAAATCCATCCGTAAATGCTGCATCAGTTGCAAACGTGACTTAATGTCTAGCTTGCCAGTTCTCAGCCATTGCGCTTCCACTTCCAGTTGAATCGGAGTCAACAGTTCACCGCGCACTTGCACCGCAAAATCCCAACGCGGAAAGTCCAGCACGCGTCCGCTACCGTCATCGGCAACCAGGTCATCAAGAATATTCAGGCCGCCGACCAGGGCAGTGACGCGATCAAACACGCAAATTTTCCGGTGCGTACGCGCCAGACCCCGCTTGAACCACGGATTAAATACGCGACACGCCACGCCAGCTGCGCTCAGTTCGCGCACCAGTGACTCTGAACGTTTGCCACCGCAACCAATCCAGTCAACGATCACCCTTACCTGCACCCCGCGTGCCACCGCCGCGATCAGCGCGGCTTGTACCTTAGCCGAGGTGCTATCGTTGCCAAAAATATATGTCTCCAGATAAATTTCTGTACTGGCACTGGCGATTTCATTTAGTAATGCCGAAAAAAACTCTTCGCCGCAATACAACAAGCCAACCTCGTTACCCGCGATGAAATTGAGCTTACGCATGCGTTTATGCAATCACGGGTAAGAATTTTAATGTCACAACGATAGGGACATGATCGGACAAGGTAGTCCAGGGCGCCCCTTTTAATACCTCGGCATGTTCAACCTTAAAGCCACGTAAATACACGCGATCCAGACACAGCCAGGGTAAACCGGCAGGAAACGTCCGGGCATGCGTAGTACCCGGCTGGCGAAACAGGGCGCGCATGCCGCGCAAGGTCAGGATCGACGCACCAAGTTTCGGATCGGCGTCAAACGCCTCGGTCACGCCTAATTTTTGATACAAGGTCTGGCTCAGACCTTTACTCCAGTCGTTAAAATCACCGGCAATCAACAGCGGCGCATTGGCCGGTAAATTGTTTTGAATTTCACTAATCAACGCCTGCACCTGGCGTCGCCGGCCACCGGCAAACAACCCTAAATGAATCACAAAACAATGTATTTCAGCGCACTTAAATTCAACCACGGTATGTAAAATACCGCGCTGTTCATAGGCATGATCTGAAACATCTTGATTTTTTGACGAGACTATCGGATAGCGACTCAGTAAGGCATTCCCGTGATGACCATGGGCGTAGACCGCATTTTTCCCATAGGAAGCTTGATGGGACACGCCAGCCAGAAATTCATGCTGCCCGACCTCAGGCCACAGGGTATGATTTTCCGCGTGAAAATCGTGCTGACCCTGGACTTCCTGTAAAAAAACCAGATCAACATCGAGCAAATCGATCGCTGCTTTAATGCCGTGAATGCGTGCCTTACGCCCAAATGCGCTGACCCCTTTGTGAATATTATAGGTAGCGATGCGTAGTTTCATTAGCGTATTCCGGTGAGGTCAGGTTGGGTAACTGCAATATGGCTTCGGCATTCGAGGCAGAGAAACACAGATCAGCGGCGTCCCGATGCGGCAGCCATTGATAACGTACATGCTCGCGCGGCGCGAGTGTCACCACGACATTTCGCGGCACGCACAGGCCGAACACATGCTCGGTGTTTTGTGTCACTCCGGGCGCATAGCGGTGGCGCCAGACCGGATAAATCTCGTAAACATTAGATAACTGCCAGTCGCGCAAATCAAATTGCGATGTGTCGATACCGGTTTCTTCCTGCACCTCGCGCTGCGCAGTCAGCGCCCAGGGCTCATCAAGCATATCCTTGGAGCCGGTAACAGACTGCCAAAAACCAGGCTTATCGGCACGCTCGATCAACAAGACATCAAGATTGGCTGAGTAAATCACCACCAGCACCGATTCGGGAATTTTATAAGACGTCATATTGAACACATTTCCAGCTTTCCACCTTTGCAAGGAGTGACAGAGGTCAATAAATAATACAGTAACAAACGAACTTCGTATTATTGCAAATAATCCCAAAGTTATTCCAACGCACGATGTGCGTTCGAGCGTCAAGTGCAGATGATACAAAACAACAAATATTCAGCGCCAAAAACGAATCAACGCAACTTACGCGTGGCTAAACACCAGATTAAGTTGCGTTGAAGGAGTTTGTTTAAGTCAATTAGTAGCTACAGATGGGCAATCCCCATCTGTACAATTAAACGACTTTTGCTTCGGTAGCGCGCAGACGGATATGCAATTCTTTCAATTGCTTTTCATCTACCGCAGACGGTGCCTGTGTCAACAGACATTGCGCACGCTGGGTTTTCGGGAAAGCGATCACGTCACGGATTGACTCTGCACCCGTCATCATCGTCACAATACGATCCAGACCAAAAGCCAGACCACCATGCGGTGGCGCACCGTATTGCAGCGCATCTAACAAGAAACCAAATTTCAATTGCGCTTCGGCTTCGTCGATCTTCAGTGCGCGGAACACCTTGCTCTGAACCTCGGCACGATGGATACGAACCGAACCGCCGCCCAGTTCCCAGCCGTTCAAGACCATGTCATAAGCTTTGGAAATGCAATTACCCGGATCGCTCTCCATCAGGTCTTCATGACCGTCTTTTGGCGCAGTGAAAGGATGATGCGTGGCAGACCAGCGGTCATTCGCTTCATCGTATTCAAACATAGGGAAATCGATTACCCACAATGGCTTCCAGACATCGTCGAACAGGCCGTTCTTTTTGCCGAACTCGCTATGACCGACCTTGACGCGCAAGGCGCCGATGGCGTCGTTGACGATTTTCGCCTTATCCGCACCGAAGAAAATCAGATCGCCGTCCTGAGCACCGGTCAGTTCTAAAATCTGCGTCAGCGCGGCATCGTGCAGATTTTTAACGATAGGTGACTGCAAACCGTCGCGGCCGAGTGCCTTCTCATTGACTTTGATGTAAGCCAGACCCTTGGCGCCGTAAATGGCAACAAACTGGGTGTAAGCGTCGATCTCGGAACGTGGCATGTTCGAGCCACCCGGTACGCGCATACCGACCACGCGGCCATTGACCATGTTGGCAGCACCGGAGAAGACTTTGAAGTCGACGTCTTTCATGACCTGCGTCAGATCGGTAAATTGCAGCTTGACGCGCATATCCGGCTTATCGGAACCGTACAAGCCCATCGCTTCCGCATAGTCCATGACTGGGAAAGGATTCGGCAAATCGATGTCCAGAGTGTTTTTGAACACCAGACGGATCATGTTCTCAAACATGTCGCGGATTTCCTGCTCAGACATGAACGATGTTTCGCAATCGATCTGGGTAAATTCAGGCTGACGGTCAGCACGTAAATCTTCATCGCGGAAACACTTAACGATCTGGTAGTAGCGATCAAAGTTGGCGACCATCAGCAATTGCTTGAACAACTGCGGCGATTGCGGCAGGGCAAAAAACTCGCCGGCATTGACGCGCGATGGCACCAGATAATCACGGGCGCCTTCTGGCGTCGATTTGGTCAGCATCGGCGTCTCGATGTCGATGAAGCCATTGGCATCAAGAAACTTGCGCACTTCCATCGTCACTTTGTAACGCAGGCGCAGATTGTTTTGCATTTGCGGACGACGCAAATCCAGTACGCGGTGGGTCAGGCGGGTAGTTTCAGACAGATTGTCGTCATCTAACTGGAACGGCGGCGTCACAGACGCATTCAGCACTTCCAGGCTGTCGCAGACGACTTCGATCTTGCCCGATTTCAGATTCGCATTCACAGTACCGTCCGGACGATGACGCACCACACCGGTGACGCGCAGGCAAAATTCATTGCGCACCGATTCCGCGGCTTTAAAGACATCAACGCTATCCGGATTGCAGACGATCTGGACCAGACCTTCGCGGTCACGCAAGTCAATAAAAATCACACCGCCATGGTCACGGCGACGATGTACCCAGCCGCACAGGCTCACGGTTTGACCGAGTAAATCCTCATTGGTGAGGCCGCAATAATTGGTACGCATGGACATAATTTCCTACCTGTCTTTATTTAAATATGTGAAGTTAAATTAATTCTTAATTCTTAATTCTTAATTCTTAATTCTTAATTCTTAATTCTTAATTCTTAATTCGTTAATTGGTTCGTGAATTGATTTGTGCAGCCTGTACCGCTACTGATGTTGGCTGATATCGTGGCAATCAAGCAAGCAGACCTCTTATTTTTTTTCAACGGGCAACTGGTCTGGCGCCACGACCCCCATCGACACGATGTATTTAAGTGCTGCATCGACGCTCATATCGAGCTCTATCGTGTCGATTCTTGGCACCATCAGAAAAAACCCGGAAGTCGGATTGGGCGTGGTCGGCACATAAATACTGACATAATCGCCCTTCAAATGATTCACCACGTCGCCACCCGGAACACCGGTCAGAAAAGCGATGGTCCAGGAACCCTGGCGCGGATACTCAACTAATACCGCTTTACGAAAGGCATTCCCGGACGAGGAAAACAAGGTGTCTGACACCTGCTTGACGCTGGAGTAAATAGAGTTAACGATGGGAATGCGCTTGAGCAGAGCCTCCCAGGCTTCCACCACATAGTTGCCGATAAAATTTTGCGCCAGCAAGCCGGTCACAAAAATAATTAACAAGGTCAGGATAGTGCCTATACCCAGAATCTGAAAGCCGACCAGTTGTTCTGGGCGCCACTGCGCAGGCAACAACAATAAGGACTGATCCATTGTACTAATGATGGCATGCAATACCCACAGCGTAATCGCCAGAGGCACTAAAATCAGCAAGCCGGTAATAAAATATTTACGCATGATGCTCTATTCGCTGTTGTCGGGGCAATACGTTCATCAGGCTGCCTTGTTAGCGCTGCTATCGGCACCAGAGGTGGCGTTGGCCACAGGGGCCGGTGCCGACGATGCAGCTGGCGCGGCAGACGTTGCTGCTTCAGCCGAGCCGGCGCTGGCGCCGGACTCAGCACCCGAACCGGAACCGGAACCCGAACCGGAACCCGATTCCGCACTGGCGGCATTTGCTTTATTCGCAGCACCGGCAGCAGCGCCCTTCCCATCACGGAAATCGGTCACATACCAGCCTGAACCTTTTAACTGAAAACCGGCCGCAGTGACCTGTTTTTTAAAACTGGGTTTGCCACATTCGAGGCAAACAGTCAGCGGCTCGTCAGACATTTTTTGCAATACGTCCTTGGCAAATCCACATTCTTCGCAACGGTAAGCATAGATAGGCATCTTATTGATCCAAAAAATCTTGTAAAACCCTGAATTATAAAGCTTTTTTATCGGCTTTTACAGCTACCCCTGCGCAACAGAGCAAAGACCGGGGAATATGGCTTGATGCTGCGTGATTCCGCCTGATTCCTATATTGCCAGAGGTTTTCGCTGGTATTGCGGCAGCAAAGAACCCAGCAACATGCCACACAGGCTCATTAACACGCCGACCAGCTGCGGTGGCCACAAGCCTTCCGGGGCCTGATATTCGAGAAAAATCCAGCAGCCCAGACCCAGAACGATCGATGTCAGTGCCCCCTGAGTGGTCGCCGGTTTCCAATACAAACCAAATGCCAATGGCACGAAGGCCGCCACCAGCGTGATTTTATAGGCATTTTCTACCATCTTATAAATGCTCGAATCGGTGTTCATCGCAAACAAGGTCACGATAGAGGTAAATATCAAGATCACCAACCGCATCATGAATAAAAACTGCTTATCGTTTTGCTGTGGAAACAAAGGTTTCAGGATATTTTCAGAAAAAGTCACCGACGGCGCCAGCAGGGTCGCGCTGGCACAACTCTTGATAGCCGACAGTAAAGCGCCAAAAAACATCACCTGCGCCAGCATCGGCACCTTGGTCATAATCAGGGTAGGCAAAATCAACTGCGGGTCTTTATCAATCAGGCTTGCCACCATGCCAGGATCAATCAGGGTGGCGGAATACGCCAGAAACATAGGAATAAAGGCAAAGCAAAAATACAAGACGCCACCCAGTACCGAGGCATTGCGCGCTATTTTTTCGTTTTTTGAAGACGCCACCCGCTGAAACACGTCTTGTTGTGGAATCGAGCCTAACATCATGGTGATCCAGGCGGCAAAGAACCAGAGCGACTCTTTCGCCGTCGGTGCCGGCCAGAATTCCAGCTTGCCGGCGTTGGCCGCATGGGCGATCACGGTACCTGCGCCGCCAACCATGTCAGAGACTTCCCAACCGATGTACAGCATGCCGACCACGATAATAATCATCTGTAAAAAATCGGTAATCGCCACCGACCACATGCCGCCCATCAAGGTATAGATCAAGACGCTGGCAGCACCTATCATCATGCCGGTTTCCATTGGCAAATAGCCGCCGGACACCACATTAAACACCAGGCCAAGTGCCTTAATCTGTGCGGCTACCCAGCCCAGATACGAGACCACGATGCACAAGGTGACCAGGGTCTCAACAGTGCGGCCAAACTTATTGCGGTAATAATCGCCGATGGTCAGCAGGTTCATCCGGTACAACGGCCGGGCAAAAAACAGCCCGACCAGCACCAGACAGAGCGAAGAGCCAAACGGGTCGGCCACTACGCCGCGCAAACCTTCCTTCAAAAATGTCGATGAAATGCCCAGCACCGCCTCGGAGCCAAACCAGGTGGCGAACACGGTGGCCGTGACCACCGACATCGGCAAGGAGCGCCCGGCCAGCGCAAAGTCTTTCGAATTATTCACATAGCGGGCGGCATACAGGCCGATGCCAACAGAAATGCCCCAATAGAGAATGACGAACCAGAGTAGTGTATTCATGGAAATGGTCTGCAAATAAACCCGAAAAACAATAAAAATGCCGGAAACAAAGGCCAAAACAGCGTGCCGGCATTATAAAGCGAAAGAGTCATGAGGCCACCTCAAACCGCCGGCAACATTGTTAAAAACAGCACGCTTAGCGGAGCGCACTAAGTGGAGCGCACTAAGTGGA
>JBBQNW010000054.1:0-14199 GCA_038330335.1 Burkholderiales bacterium
ATATCGCCATAAAGAGGCGGCAGTGGTGCATGCGGCGGTGTACGGTTTGCTCTACCAGCGTTTGATGACGGCCCCCGAACAGCTCGCCAGCCCGGCGTTTCGCCAGCAACTGGGTGAACTGGTAATCGGATATCTGGAAGGCTAGCATTGCGGCTGGAGCAGCAAGCAGCCTAAGCAGGCAAACAATGCCGGCTCAAAGGTTAAGTTTTTTGGCGGAAGATGCTCACTGCACGCCACCCCGTACGCAGATTGCATGGGGGTGTTATTTTGATATGAATTAAATAATATAGAAATGTTATTTAATTCAAATGCGCAATGCTTTCCAGCGCCGGGATTTGACGTGGTTTTCGATCCGGTCCGGTGGCGACGTAGGTCAGGGTGGCTTCGGTGACCTTGACGGTATCGGCTTGCAGGCGATTGCGTTCGGCATAGACTTCTACCGAGACCGTAATCGAGGTATTGCCGACTTTGGTAACTTCGGCATAAAACGACAATAAATCACCGACAAAGACCGGATGCTTAAACAGAAAAGAGTTAACCGCGATGGTGGCTACGCGGCCATTGGCGCGGCGTGCCGCCGGAATCGCCCCGGCGATATCTACCTGCGACATAATCCAGCCGCCGAACACGTCGCCATGCACATTGGCATCGGCAGGCATAGGCATGACACGCAGTTGTGGCATGCCGGCCGGCAAGCTGTTTTGCAAGCTGTTTTTGATTTGTTCGGGCATAGTCTGGGCTTTAAGAAGTTACAATCGCTGGGATAATAAACTAAATTGGTTTTTCATAGGTATTTTCCCGGCCTTGTGCGCCGTCATAGGTATGGTGTTTTAATGTTGTTTTATTTTGCTTTGAGCTGTATTTCTGACTCTTTATTTCATTTTTTTACTGGCAAGCGATTCTCTCATGCGGCGTAACTCCTCCTCCTCATCTTCTTCCTCGCCATTACCGCCTCCAGGGCGGGGTGACTGGTCTACCGTTAAAACCCTGCTGCCCTACCTGTGGGCGTATAAATGGCGCGTGTTGCTGGCGCTGTCTTTTCTGGTCGGCGCCAAACTGGCCAACGTAGGTGTGCCTCTGGTGTTAAAGCAGCTGATCGACTGGATGACGATTAACCCGGCAAATCCGACGGCGCTAATGGTGTTGCCAGTGAGTCTGCTGGTGACCTATGGCGTATTGCGGCTGTCGACCACTTTGTTTACCGAGTTGCGTGAGTTTGTCTTTGCCAAGGTCACGCAACGCGCCGTGCGTACCATTGCGCTCAAGGTATTTCGCCATTTACATGCGCTCTCTTTGCGTTTCCACCTGAACCGGCAAACCGGCGGCATGACGCGTGATATCGAACGCGGTACCCGTGGCATTTCGTCTCTGGTGTCATATGCTTTATTTAGTATTTTTCCGACTTTGCTGGAGATCTCGCTGGTATTGATTTACCTCTCCACGCACTACGATATCTGGTTCACTCTGATCACGGTAGCCGCGCTGGTGACGTATATTATTTTCACCATTACGGTCACGGAATGGCGCACCAATTTTCGCCGCACGATGAATGATCTTGATTCCAAAGCCAGCAGCAAGGCGATCGATTCCTTGCTTAATTACGAAACCGTCAAGTATTTTGGCAATGAAGATTATGAGGCGCAGCGCTACGACGAGGGCTTGCAGCGCTATGAGGTGGCGGCCGTCAAATCTCAGACCACGCTGTCGCTGTTAAATACTGGCCAGTCTTTGATTATTGCCACTGCGGTGACCCTGATTTTGTGGCGTGCGACCCAGGGCGTCATCGATAAAACCATGAGTCTGGGTGATCTGGTGCTGGTGAATGCTTTTATGATCCAGCTGTATATTCCTTTGAATTTCCTTGGAGTGCTCTACCGCGAAATCAAACAAAGTCTGGCCGATATGGAACGCCTGTTTTCCCTGCTGGACCAGAACCGCGAGGTGGCCGACAAGACCGACGCCACCGCCTTGCAGATCAGCGCGGAGCAGGGCGGCGATATCTGTTTTTCACATGTCAATTTCAGTTATGAAAGCAAGCGTCAAATCTTGTTTGATGTCGATTTCCGGATTGCCGCCGGCACGACCACGGCCGTGGTCGGACATAGCGGTTCAGGCAAGTCGACTTTGTCGCGCTTGTTGTTCCGTTTTTATGATGTGCAGGCGGGCAGTATCAGCATTGCCGGCCAGGACATTTTAGACGTGACTCAGCATTCTTTGCGTCAGTGTATCGGTATCGTGCCGCAAGACACTGTGCTGTTTAATGACACGATTGAATACAATATTGCCTACGGCAGGCCCGGTGCCACTAAAGACGAAATTATCGCCGTCGCCCGGGCCGCGTACATCCATGACTTTATTGAAAGCCTGCCGGATGGCTATGCCACCATGGTGGGCGAACGCGGCTTGAAATTGTCCGGCGGTGAAAAACAAAGGGTGGCCATAGCCCGCACCATACTCAAAAACCCGGCGATTTTAATCTTTGATGAAGCCACCTCGGCACTTGATTCTAAATCTGAACAGATGATACAGACGCAGCTCAAAGAGATCGCTAAAAGCAGAACCAGTTTGGTGATTGCCCACAGGCTTTCCACCATTATCGATGCCGAACAAATTTTAGTAATGGACAAAGGGCGCATCATCGAACGCGGTACACACCAGCAACTGCTGGTGCTGGACGGCGCCTATACCAAGATGTGGCAACGCCAACAGCAGCGCAAGGATACCGTGACGTTCGGTATTGATGCTGGGGATGGTATTGATGCCGGGGATGGTATCGATGCCGGGGAGGGTATAGAGCCCGCTGGCGAAGATGCGGTGAACATCGAAAAACAATTAGCTAGCTGAGCCTGGTGCGGCGCGATGCCGTTGATGTTTAGCTGGGTAAATATCAAGCTAAATGCCAGTGTGTGAGAGTAAAGATTTTGATTAGAAGCATTTTTATGCTGCAGCATGGCCGGCAATATTTACTCTGAGCGTTTATTGATTTTTCTTTATTTTTTTTACTGAGGTATTTCTGCGCCTGCAGCTTGATTTGGCGCCAGTCCGGTGAAGTGTGTTTGAAGTGTGTTTGAAGTTTGCTGTGGGCGGCGCCAGATGCAGCCTCACGCCAGGCGGGGTTGACGATCTGTGATAGAAAAATAGAGGCGCGCAGAAGTATCAGCTGGCAGCCAATGCCATTTCGATCAACGATGTTTGCAGTATGGGCGTATGCTGCTAAAACCAGCATACGCCGCTTACATAAGACCATGACATGGAAACAAAATGGCTGGAAGACTTCGTGTCTTTGGCAGAAACCAATAGTTTTAGTCGCTCGGCAGAATTGCGCCACGTGACGCAGCCGGCTTTTTCGCGCCGCATTCAGTCACTTGAGGCCTGGGTCGGTACCGATCTGATTGACCGCACCTCTTATCCCACCCGACTGACCCATGCCGGCCAGGTATTTTTCGAGCAGGCAATTGCCATGCTCGGACAAATTAATAATGCCCGCGCCTTATTGCGCGGCAAGCGCACCGCGACCCAGACTGCGGTCGATTTTGCGGTGCCGCATACCTTATCGCTGACCTATGTGCCGAAATGGCTGACCGAACTTGAGTCGGCTTTCGGCCAGATACATACGCGTCTATTGGCATTAAATGTGCACGATGCGGTCATGACGCTGGTCGAGGGCGGCTGCGATTTACTTCTTTGCTACCATCATCCGCATCAGCCCTTGCTGCTCGATCCGGCTCAGTACGACATGATCACCATGGGTTCTGAAGCGCTGCGCGCCTATACCCGTTGCGATAAAGCCGGCGTCCCCGAATTTGTACTGCCGGGCAGCGCCGCGTCACCTTTACCCTTTTTGTCGTATGCCAATAATGCCTATCTGGGGCGCATGGTGGATGTGATTCTGAACGATGCCCGCACCCCTTTGTATTTAGAAAAGTGCTATGAAACCGATATGGCAGAGGGATTGAAAATGATGGCGCTGGAAGGCCGTGGTGTGGCATTTTTACCGGAATCAGCAGTAACGCGCGAAATCAAACAAAAGCAACTGGCACGTGCCGACAGCGGGCTCAATGCCTGGGAAGTCGAGATGGAAATCCGGTTGTACCGTGAACGCCCTTCGGTGCAGCGCCCGGGCAAATTAATCGTCTCCCGGTTATGGGAATTTCTCGGGCAAAAAGCGACAAGCAAGCCGACATCAGCGGCGAAGTTAGCTTCGGCTAAAGTTAAGTAAGATCAATTAAGTGCCCGGCTAAGCCGGCCTTGTGCCATGCCTTGTAAAGTTTCCATTTTTGCGTGCGCCCTATAGCGGGCAGCGGGCAGCGGGCAGATCAAAATCAGCCAGGGGTTTTTTAAAAAATGATATGCCGGAGCAGCATTGATTTTTTTCTATGAAAAGCGATGCGTGTTAGCGGTTCCATCCGGCAAAATTCACGTATTTCTCACGCCGGATCAAAGTAAAAAATTGTTATGTTTATTTTGCATAGATGCATGCAAACAAAGCATTGGCAGTAATTCTGGCTATGGTTCTACTATGCATGACCTTACCGGGAACAGGCTGGCGCAAGCAGTGTCGAGGAGGTTTGCGCTGGCTGGTTTGAATTCCATATCCGGCGGAATTCCTTGATATCCTCAATGACTTGATACCCTCAAACGAGAAAAGACGACAGCATGACAACATCCCACCTTGCCGAACTTTTGACCTATGCCCGGCAACATACCGGCCCCGGCGCGCAACGCGAAGACGGCTTCGTCGCGGCCTATTTTGACAACACGGATCCCGACGAGATCATCGCGCGCGGCCCGGCGACCTTATTTGCCCTAGCCAACGCGCATTGGCGCTTGCTCGATACGCCGCGTAGCCCGCACAGCGTCAAGGTCAGAGTGTTTAATCCGACGCTGGCCGAAGATGGTTTTGTCAGCGAGCATACGGTAGTGCAGATCGTTAATGACAATATGCCGTTTTTGGTCGATTCCGTGACCATGGCGATTAATCGTAGCGGTCGCACCGCACACTGGATCGTTCATCCGCTGCTGAGCGTGGCGCGCGATGCCCAGGGCGGTATCGCTTCCGTCAGCACCTTAGCTGCCACCAAGAATGCGGCCGCCCCCCATACACATATACATAAAGATCAGATTGAATCGCTGATACTGGTGGAATGCGACCGTATCGTGAGCCTGTCTGAACAGCAGGCGCTGGCTGACGACTTACGCCGTGTCCTGGCCGATGTGCGCAGCTCTGTCGATGACTGGCAGGCCATGCTAGAGCGCGTGCGCGCAGTCACTGTGGCGTCGGAAAAATGTCCGCTGGCCGCTGCCAACCGCGAAGAGGGAATTGCCTTCCTGCGCTGGTTGGAAGGCCGGCATTTTACTTTCCTGGGCGCGCGTGATTACGATCTTAAGCGTGATGGCGACGTCGTCAGCATGCTTGCCCGAGCCGATACCGGTCTGGGTATTTTACGTGGCGCGGTACAAACAGCAGAAATTCGCCTGACGCCGGAAGCAGTGGCACTGATCGATTCTGATGAACTGGTGCTGATCACGAAAACCATGACGCGCGCCACCGTGCACCGGCCGGCATGGCTAGATTATATTGGCGTCAAGCGTTTTGATGCATCCGGTCAGGTTGTCGGAGAGTCGCGCTTCCTCGGTCTGTACACCTCGGCTGCTTACTCGGTACCGGTCAGTGATATTCCACAGATACGCCAGCGCGCTGCCGACGTCATGCTGATTGCCGGCGTGGTGCCGGACAGCCATGCCGCCAAATCCCTGCAATCGATTTTGGATGATTATCCGCGCGATGAATTGTTTCAGATTGATACCGCTACACTGGCCGAGCATGCCATCGGCATCTTGCGTCTGCAAGAGCGTCAGCGTACTCGCTTGTTCCTGCGCCGTGATCCGTTCGGGCGCTTCACTTCGGCCCAGGTATTCGTGCCGCGTGACCGTTACAATACCGAACTACGCGTCAAGATTAGTAATGAGTTGATGAGTGCGCTTGACGGCCAATCCATCGAGTTTACGCCGATGCTGACCGATAGCCCCTTGGCCCGTATTCACTATCTGGTGCGCGCCAAAGATGAGGCACCATATAACGTCAACCTCATCGCTTTGGAAGCGCGCATTGCGAAACTGGCGCAACGCTGGGAAGATGATTGCACCGCCGAGTTGTTACGTGCCCATGGCGAGGGGCAAGGTCTGGCGCTGGCGCACCGTTTTTCCAGCGCTTTCTCTACTGCCTACCGGGAAGACTTTTCTGCCCAGGTCGCAGCAGAAGACGCCGATATGCTGGCCAATTTAAGTCTGACTTCGCCGCTGGCAGTGAAGTTATACCGTCCGCTTGATGCCGGTGCCGGTATGTTGCGCTTTAAAATATACAACACCGCCAAGGTTGCCCTGTCTGACTCTTTGCCGGTACTGGAACGGATGGGCGCACGCGTACTCGATGAACACCCTTACCATATCGCCAGTAGCACAGGCGCTGAGGCTTTGTGGATTCATGATCTTGGCCTGCAGTTAGCTGTTAGCACAGATCTGTCCACGGTCAAGGCGCGTTTTGAAGCTTTGTTTGCACAAGCCTGGCGTGCCGAAGTCGAAAGCGATGATCTGAATCGCCTGGTGCTCAGCACGACGCTCGATGCCCGCGCCATTGCTGTCTTGCGCGCTTACACGCGTTATTTCAAGCAACTTGGGTTTGCCTTCAGTCAAAGTTATATTGAAACTACGCTAAATAAAAACGCCGGTATTGCGCAGTTGATTGCCGAGTTGTTTTATACCCGCTTTAACCCTGCCTTCGGAGGTGACAGAGCGGCAGTTCAACAGCAAATCGGGCAACAGATAGAAACCCTGCTGGGCGCTGTCGCCAGCCTTGATGAAGACCGGATTTTGCGTCAGTTTTTCGCCACAGTCATGGCGACTTTGCGCACCAACCTGTGGCAGGTATCAGCGACGGGTGGCGATAAACCTTACATGAGTTTCAAACTGAATCCGCGTGAAGTGCCGGGCGTGCCTGAGCCCAAACCGCTGTTTGAAATCTGGGTCTATTCTCCGCGCGTGGAAGGTGTGCATTTACGCGGTGGCAAGGTGGCTCGTGGTGGCTTGCGCTGGTCTGATCGTCGCGAGGATTTCCGCACCGAAATTTTGGGTCTGGTCAAAGCCCAGCAAGTGAAAAATACCGTCATCGTACCGGTCGGCTCCAAGGGTGGATTCGTACTGAAAAACGCACCGCTGGCGAGCGATCGTGAAGTCTACCAGGCCGAAGGTATCGCCTGCTACAAACTGTTTTTGTCCGGCTTACTTGATATTACCGATAACGTGGTGAAGGGAAGCATTGTCCCGCCGCTGAATGTGGTGCGGCATGATGTCGACGATCCGTATCTGGTGGTGGCGGCTGACAAAGGTACCGCGACTTTCTCGGACATCGCCAACGGTGTCTCGGCTGACTATGGTTTCTGGTTGGGTGATGCGTTTGCCTCGGGCGGTTCGGTTGGTTACGACCACAAAAAAATGGGTATTACTGCACGCGGTGCCTGGGAATCGGTGAAGCGCCATTTCCGCGCCTTGTCGATGAACACCCAGACCACGGCGTTTACGGTCGCCGGTATCGGTGATATGTCGGGCGACGTATTCGGTAACGGTATGCTGTTGTCGGAACACATCAAGCTGGTGGTGGCGTTTGATCACCGGCATATCTTCATTGATCCTAGCCCCGACGAGGCACTGTCATTTGCTGAGCGTTCAAGATTGTTCGCCTTGCCACGTTCGAGCTGGGATGACTATGATAAGAGCCTGATTTCCCAAGGCGGTGGGGTGTATGCCCGTAGTGCAAAATCGATTGCCCTGAGTGCTGAGGCGCGTGCCGTCCTGGGAATTGATGCCAGCGAGCTGGCACCGCTAGAGCTGCTGCGCGCCATCTTACAGGCACCGGTTGATCTGCTATATAACGGCGGCATCGGCACCTACGTCAAGGCGACATTCGAAAGCCACGCCCAGGTCGGCGATAAATCCAGCGATGCCTTCCGCGTCAATGGTAATGAGTTGCGCTGCAAAGTCGTGGCAGAGGGCGGTAATTTAGGTTGCACCCAAAATGGCCGGATTGAATACGCGCAAAAAGGCGGGCGTATCTACACCGACGCGATTGATAATTCGGCCGGAGTCGATTGCTCCGATCACGAAGTCAATATCAAGATTTTATTGGGCAGTATCGTGGAAGCGGGCGATCTGACGCTTAAACAACGCAATGACTTGTTAGCGTCAATGACAGACGAAGTCGGTCTGCTGGTACTGACCGACAATTACTACCAAAGCCAGGCGCTCGATATTGCCACGCATCGTCCGCTGTATGTGCTGGATGGACAACAACGCCTGATGCAGTATCTGGAGAGTCATGGCCGGCTGAACCGCGCGATAGAATTTTTGCCATCGGACGATGAAATCGCCCGCCGCAAAGCGCGCAAGCAAGGTTTGACAGCTCCCGAAGGTGCGGTCGTGCTGGCGTATGCAAAGATGTCGGTTTTTGATGAACTGGTCGCCAGCAATTTACCTGACGATCCGTATTTCAATCGCGCATTGAAAGCCTACTTCCCGCAGATACTGACGGAAAAATTTTCTGACGCCATCGCTAATCATCCTTTGAAACGCGAGATCATCGCTACCTTTATTACCAATACGGTAGTCAACCGTACCGGCGCCACCTTTGTCAATTTCATCGCTTCTGAAGCCGGTGCCACGGCGGCGGATGTTATCCGGGCCTTTACCCTGGCGCGCGAAGTCTTTGCTCTGGAAGCTTTGTGGGATCAGATCGATGCGCTTGATTATCGTGTCGAGGCGAACTTGCAGCTCGATTTACTGACCAAGCTGACGGCGATTGCACAACGCGCTTCGCGCTGGATGTTGCGGGTACGTTCGCAAAGTAGCGATTTGCCAACCCTGATCAGCCGTTACCAACCAGCGGCCCGTGAACTGCGCACCCATCTGGCAGATTGGCTGCCGCAGACTGCCCATAGCAACTGGCAAGAGGCGGCCGAAGCACTGACCAAGGCCGGTGTAGAAGCCAGCCTGGCGCAGGATCTGGCAGCGCTGGAATTTATTTTCCCGGCTTTAGATCTGGTCGATCTGGCGCAACACACCGAGACTGATCTGGAACAGGCAGCGCGTGCCTATTTTGGCATCGATGCCGAATTGGGCCTGACTGGCTGGCGCAGGCAGATTAACCGTTTGCCTACCGATACCTTATGGCAGACCCAGGCGCGCGGCAGCGCCAGGGATGATGTGTACTCGATTGCCATTCAGATTACCAAGGGCTTACTCTCGCGTCATGAAGAACTGGGCGTCTGGCGCGAACAGCATGCGCCAGCTATTAGCCGTTTATGCAAGCTGCTGGGCACTATCAGCACTCAGGGGGCCGATCTGGCACCGGTCTCGGTGGCGTTGCGCGAGTTGCGTCATTTGGCTTAACTTGTTTCAGCGGTTTGCGCTAGCCTAATGCTGCCGTGCTCTGATTGTTATTGCGGCGGGTATTTTGGCCAACGATTGCGAGCTCTTCATTCTGCCGAAGAGCTCGCAATCGTTGGCAATCATGTTAGCGTTGTAAAATAAAAAAGAATGAAATAAAGCAATCGCCTAAGTTCAGTGAACAAGAGAATATTTTGGAAAAACCGTTATTTCAGTGGATGTGAATGTTTTATTGCAGCTACAATCCGCCACGAAAATAGGGGGGTGTATGGGTATTTTGACGAAATTAAGTAAATTTTCTGTTCTTATCGGTAGCGCTTTGTGCATCGCTCAGGCTGCTGCTGCTGACACGCTGGCACGTATTCGCGATACCCGCAGCGTGACGATTGCCCACAGAGAAGCATCGTTTCCCTTTTCTTACCTTGCTGAAAATAAAAAGCCGATAGGGTATTCGGTTGATATTTGTCTCAAACTGGTCGATGCGCTTAAACGTGAATTGAAGCTGCCACAGTTGAGGGTCAATTATTTGTTGGTCACGCCTAGCACCCGGATGACGGCCATCATGGAAGGCAAGGCCGATATCGAATGTGGCTCGACGACCAATAACGCCGAAAGGCGCAAGCAGGTCAGTTTTACGATTCCGCATTTTTTTGCCTCGGCCCGCATGATCGTCCGTGCCGATTCCGGAATTAAAAACTGGACCGATTTAAAAGATAAACAAATCGTTACCACCAAGGGAACGACGACAGTTAAATTATTAAATGATCGTGACAAAGTACGTGGTTTAGGAGTGAAATTTGTCGAAGGGAATGATCACAACGAGTCATTTCGTATGCTTGAAAATTCCCAGGCTGATGCCTTTCCTATGGATGACGTGTTGCTGTATGGCTTGCGTGCGAACGCCAAAGATCCGACCAGGTTCGCCATCGTTGGCGAGGCACTCTCGACCGAACCGTACTCGATGATGTTGCCTAAAGATGATCCCGCTTTCAAGGCACTGGTTGACCGGGAAATCGGCAGAATGATGAGTGACGGCGAAGTGACCAGGCTGTATGACCAGTGGTTTAAGAGCCCGGTGCCGCCGAAAGGCGCCAACCTGAATATGGCAATGAATTTTCTGTTACGCGACAATATTCGCTTCCCTTCGGACAAACTTGCCGATTAGTTGCTGCTGAGTTGTCGATTAGTTGTCGACTAATTGCCAATAGAGCAGCAGAAGAGCGGGTTTACGCCTGTTTTCTAAGTAGTACTACCTATAAGATCGACTAAAAAAAAGCGGCATGTTTCCTGTTGGGTTTGTTAGCCTTAGCAGGCAGATTTAACTGATTTATTCAATTTACTTTTTTGGAGATAGCATGAAATTATCGAAACTGTTAGCGCTTCTGGTTGGTGCTGGTGTCATCGTTGGTGCTGCCCAGGCGCAAGAAACAGGAACCCTGAAAAAAATTAAAGAAACCGGTACGATCACGCTGGGTGTGCGTGATTCTTCGATTCCTTTTTCCTACCTGGATGATAAACAATCGTATCAAGGTTATTCTATTGATTTGTGCCTGAAGGTTGTTACCGCATTGCAAAAACAACTGGGTTTAACCAGTCTGAACGTTAAATTGAATCCAGTCACTTCGGCTACCCGTATTCCTCTGATGGCGAACGGCACGATCGATCTGGAATGCGGTTCCACTACCAATAACGTCGAGCGTCAAAAACAAGTGGCATTTGCCCCGACCACTTTCGTTTCTGCTAACCGTATTCTGGCAAAGAAAAGCGCCAATATTAAAACTTTGGCCGACTTAAAAGGCAAAGCTGTGGTGTCGACCTCCGGCACCGCCAATCTGAAACAATTGACCCAGCTCAATGCCGATCAGAATCTGGGTATCAATATCTTGCCTGCGAAAGATCATGCAGAAGCCTTTTTGATGGTCGAAACCGGCCGCGCGGTGGCATTTGTGATGGACGATATTTTGCTGGCCTCACTGGCAGCCAACTCCAAATCGCCGGCTGATTACCAGATCAGCAAAGAAGCCTTGTCAGTAGAGCCGTATGGCATCATGCTGCGTAAAGACGATGCGCCGTTTAAAAAGGCCGTTGACACTGCCATCAGCAATGTCCTTACTTCGGGCGACATCAACCGCATTTACCACAAGTGGTTCTTGCAGCCGATTCCACCAAAAGGTATTGCCATGAACTGGCCTATGTCTGAGCAGTTAAAAGCTGTGGTTGCCAAGCCGACTGACTCTGGCGAACCGTCGGCTTATGCCGCGGTACCTGAAGCCCAGCAAGCGGTATTGAAAAAGAAAAAATAATAGTCAGATTATAGTCAGGATATAGTCAAATGCCTGGCTTGTACCTGGTTTGAAATAAGTCCTGATGTAACGGGGGGAGTGCTCTCTCCCCGTTTTGTTTTGTTCAGGCCAAGAACAAAGCTGACGTGACGGAAGATTGTTTGAGGGAGATAAAATGAATTACCACTGGAACTGGAACATCTTTTGGGAGGCGGCGCCTGACGGCGGCGGTACCTATTTAGATTCACTGATCACGGGCATGGTGTGGACGCTGGCAACGGCTGGCCTGGCATGGCTGATTGCGCTGATACTTGGCGCCGTGATCGGTACCATCCGTACCGGGCCGAATAAATGGGCGGTGCGCCTGGCCAATGGCTATGTCGAATTGTTCAGAAACATCCCGCTGTTAGTGCAGATGTTTCTCTGGTATTTTGTGATGCCGGAACTGGTGCCGGTCGAGATGGGAAACTGGCTCAAAGCCTTACCGAATGCCCCGTTTATCACTGCGGTACTGAGCCTGGGTTTTTTTACTTCGGCGCGTGTGGCAGTCCAGGTTTCTGCCGGTATCAATGCCTTGCCTAGTGGCCAGAGAATGGCCGGCATGGCATTGGGTATGACCTTGCCGCAGACCTATCGCTACGTGTTGTTGCCGATGGCGTTTCGCATCATCATCCCGTCGCTGACGAATGAGGTGGCCGCGATTATCAAAAATAGTTCGGTCGCCCTGACGATAGGCTTGATGGAACTCACTGCCAGTGCCCGCTCGATGCAGGAGTTTTCGTTCCAGGTATTTGAAGCCTTCACTGTCGCCACCCTGATTTATCTGGGGGTGTCGGTGATCGCCATCATGCTGTCCAATTTACTTGAAAAAGTGACGGCGGTGCCCGGGTTCATTACCTCGGGTTCGGCTAGCGCAGGAGGCCACTAATCATGTTTGCTAATTTTGATTTTGATGTGATCCAGCGTTCCTGGGTCTACCTGTTTACGACGGGTATGACTTTTACGCTGAAATTAACCCTGATGGCCATGGTCGGCGGTATTTTGCTGGGCACCATGCTGGCGATGATGCGCTTGTCCAGCAATAAAACCATTGCGCTGGTAGCGACCACTTACGTCAACATCATGCGCTCGATTCCGCTGGTAATGGTGATTTTCTGGTTTTACTTTCTGATGCCGTATATCGGTGCATGGATAATCGGCTCAGATACGCCGGTGCAGGTCGGTGCGTTTTCTTCCTGCCTGATTACTTTTGTGATGTTTGAGGCCGCCTATTATTGCGAAATTATGCGCTCCGGCATTCAGTCTATCCCGCGCGGCCAGATTTGGGCCGGTTATGCGATTGGCATGAATTACTGGCAAACCATGGGCCATATCGTGTTGCCACAGGCGTTTCGCAATATGATTCCTGTCTTACTAACACAAACCATAGTGCTGTTTCAAGACGTGTCGCTGGTGTATGTGTTGTCGATTACCGATTTTGTCGGTGCCGCTTCTAAGGTGGCGCAACGCGATGGTCGTTTGGTAGAAATGTATTCCTTTGTCGCCGTGGTCTACTTTGTGATGTGCTTTGGCTTGTCTAGCCTGGTGAGCAAATTACAGAAAAAAGTCGCCATTATCAGATAATTGTTAGTCGCTTGCGCTAGTGGCTTTCATGGTGTTGATTGCATAAATCAAGCGCATGGCCCTGATTAAATTACAAAGAATAGTCAAAGAAGAATTGGATAAAATGATGATAAAACTTAATAACGTCAGTAAATGGTACGGCCAGTTTCAAGTACTCACCGATTGCACTACCCAGGTTACCAAGGGTGAAGTGGTGGTGGTGTGCGGCCCTTCCGGCTCGGGTAAATCAACCCTGATCAAAACTGTCAACGGGCTGGAACCGTTTCAAAAAGGCGAGATCACGGTGGATGGCGTGTCAGTCGGTGACCCGAAGACCAATTTATCCAAGTTGCGTGCCCGCATCGGCATGGTGTTTCAGAACTTTGAACTGTTCCCGCACTTGTCGATTCGCCAGAATCTGACCATTGCCCAGGTCAAGGTGTTGGGCCGGACCGAAGATGAAGCGACGGAAAGAGGCTTGAAATATCTTGATCGCGTCGGTCTGCTGGCGCACAAGGATAAATTCCCCGGCCAGCTGTCCGGCGGCCAGCAACAGCGTGTGGCGATTGCCCGCGCCTTGTCAATGGATCCGATTGCGATGTTGTTTGATGAGCCGACTTCGGCGCTTGATCCGGAAATGATTAATGAAGTTCTTGATGTCATGGTTGGTTTGGCACAAGAAGGCATGACGATGATGGTGGTGACCCACGAAATGGGCTTTGCTAAAAAAGTCGCGAATCGCATCGTGTTCATGGACAAGGGTTTGATCGTGGAAGATTGCGCTAAGGATGAATTCTTTACCGCAGCCCGTTCTGAACGCGCGCGTGATTTCCTGGCAAAGATCATTCATTAAGTTGTCATACCTTGTCATACGTTG
>JBBQNW010000055.1:0-14086 GCA_038330335.1 Burkholderiales bacterium
TAATCGTCTTGCGCTACGGTGGTGGCACCGAAGGTATTGGTTTCGATCAGATCGGCACCGGCGGCCAGATACTGTTCGTGAATTTCCTGAATAATCTGCGGTTGCGTCAGCGAAAGTAATTCATTATTGCCTTTAACGAACAGCTCACGGTGTTGGCCCGGCGCTTTAAAGTCTTTAAAACGCTCGCCACGATAATCTTCTTCGGTCAGCTTGTATTGCTGAATCATGGTGCCCATCGCGCCATCGAGGATCAGTATGCGTTTTGCCAACAGATGCCGCAGGATGGTTTCAGTGCTGGCGTTGTCGATACTGGCGCCGGTGTGAAGCTCGGAAGTGATGAGTGTCATGATAGGTGGTCTTTAAAACAAAAAACCCGATCAACTCATGCAAATTTTTGCAGGCGATATCGGGTAAAAAGTCAGGCTTGGCCGAGATAGCTAGAGAACTGCTGTTAGCTGAACTGTGCATTTCTTATTACGCTGTTCGTACGTCCGCAAATGTGAGTCTGAAATCGGCGTAACGCAGAGCAAATTATACGTCAAATCAAGCACTTGCGTGGTGCCTTAGTCGTGCGGTAACAGCGCATCAGCATCCGCATAAAAAAAGGACGTATACCGAAACCGGTAATACGTCCAAAAGGGAGGGGCGGGGGCGACGCGGCTTGATGCTCGCGGCGGATTACATTGGTCGCTTGAGTGCGCAGGTTTTCGTTTAATTTTTGCGGCGGGTGGCGATCAGGCTGGCAATCACCGAACTGGCGAGCAGACCAGCGATCACCAGCAAAGACACCGCGGTAGGCACATGCAACCATTTTACGACTAGCATTTTGGTACCGACGAACATGAGTACGAAAGCCAGGCCAAATTTCAGCAAATGAAAGCGGTCTGCCATATCGGCCAGCAGGAAGTACAGCGCACGCAGCCCCATGATGGCAAAAATATTCGACGTGAAGACGATAAACGGATCGGTTGTGACCGCGAAAATAGCCGGAATTGAATCCACTGCAAACACCACGTCGGATATTTCTATCAGGATCAGGACTAAAAACAGCGGTGTAAAAATACGTTTGCCGTTTTCAAGCACACTGAATTTTTCGCCACGATAGCTATTGGTAAACGGCAACATTTTTTTCATCAGACGCAATACCGGATTCGCGTCCAGGTCAGGCTCTTTTTCTGCCGCGACCAGCATGCGCAGCCCGGTGAACAGTAAAAACACCCCGAACAAATACAAGACCCAGGAAAATTGGGTGACAACCCAGGTGCCTGCCAGAATCATGGCGATGCGCATCACAATCGCGCCGAGTACGCCGTACAGCAAAACTTTGCGCTGATATTGCACGGGAACCGCAAAATGGCCGAAAATAAGCAGGAAAACGAAGACGTTATCTACCGATAGCGATTTCTCTATCACATAGCCAGTGAGAAATTCCATCGCTTTGGTGGTGGCTATCTCTGAGCCGACGGTGGCTTTCAGGTAGTGCCACAAGCCAAAATCAAACAACAGGGCCAGGCTGACCCAGACCCCGGACCAGATGGCGGCTTCTTTCACGCTCACTTTGTGCGAACGGGAGCCGCCAAGAGCGAACACGTCAAGTGAGATCATGCCAAGAATAAAGGCAATGAAAGCTACCCACATCCAAGGTTGGGCGATGGTTTGTATCATGATGAGGCTTTCTGCGGCACTGACCCGGAAGCGGAGTCCGGGTCAGTTAGGTGCCGCTTTATTCTTTGTCGATGAAGCCCAGCAAATGCAGCAAGCTGGTGAACAGGTTAAAAATGGTGATATACAGACTGACGGTTGCCATGATGTAGTTGGTTTCACCGCCGCGGATGATGTTGCTGGTTTCAAATAAGATCATGCCCGACATCAGTAACACCATGACTGCAGAAATGGTCAGCGACAAGGCAGGAATCTGGAAGAAAATGGCTCCCAGGCTTGCCACAAAAGTGACCAGCATGCCGATCATCAAAAAACCGCCCATAAAGCTGAAATCACGCTTGCTGAACAGAACGTAGGCAGACAAACCCATGAAAATCACGCCGGTCATCCCCATCGCGCCCATCACAATCGCGCTACCACCTGGCATCCCCAGATAGCGGCTGATGATAGGGCCTAATGTGAAGCCCATAAAACCGGTCAAAGCAAACACGGCAGCAATACCCCAAGCGCTGTTACGCAGTTTAGTGGTCAAAAACAGCAGGCCGAAGTAGCCCACCAAGGTAATGATGAGACCGGGTGCCGGCAGTGCCAGGGCAACGCTGGCAGCGGCCGTTAATGCGGAAAATAATAGTGTCATCGACAGCAACATATAAGTGCTGCGCAGGACTTTGTGTCCGGTGCTGGCGTCGCTGTCGGTGTAATCGACAGTTTGCGCAGCGCGGACGACGGATCGGCTTAAGATTTTCATGCTTTTCTCCTGAAATATGGAAGACGCACGCTATCGTTCGTGGGTCTTCGCCTTCGCAACAGAAGGTGTGGTTAGTGTAGGCCTTCTCGTTATACAAAAAAAGTCGAATATAATTGATGAATACTTCGTAATTTCCGATGAATTGACGACCATGCCTACGCTTAACTACAAACATTTGCATTATTTCTGGGTGGTCGCCAAGGCCGGCAGTATTGCGCGCGCCAGTGAACAGCTGCATCTGACACCGCAGACCATCAGCGGGCAGTTAAGCCTGTTTGAGGAGGTGCAGGGCGAGCAACTGTTTAAAAAAAATGGACGCAATCTGGAACTGACCGAAGCCGGGCGGCTGGTGCTGAGCTATGCCGAAGAGATTTTTTCGCTCGGTCAGGAACTGGAGCAGGTGCTGCATCACCGGCCTACCGAGCGCACCGTACAACTGCGGGTCGGGGTGTCAGATGCCGTGGCGAAAGCGGTCGCGTATCGTTTGCTGGCACCGGCGCTGGCCTTGCCACAAACTTTGCGCATCAATTGCAAAGAGGGAAAATTAGATTATCTGCTGGCCGAACTAGCCATGCATAAACTCGATATCGTGATTACCGACACGCCTATGCCACCCCTGGCCAACGTTCGTGGTTTTAACCATCCGTTGGGCGAATGCGGGATTAGTTTTTTTGCCACTAAAGGCTTGGTGCAGCGGCATTCGGCGGTCTTTCCTGCATGTCTGGACGGTGCCCCTTTGCTGTTGCCGGGGGAAGATTCGGCGTTGCGCTCGAAGTTGATGCACTGGTTGCATGCGCAGCAGCTGCATCCGCGGATTGCCGGCGAATTTGATGACAGCGCCCTGATGAGTGCCTTCGGGCAGGCTGGCGCCGGTTTTTTTGCTGCACCGTCAGTGATTGAAGACATGGTGATGCGTCAGTACGATGTGGCTCTAGTCGGGCGTACCGAAGACATTAAAGAGCAGTTTTATGCCATCTCGGTTCAGCGCAAACTCACCCACCCGGCAGTCCTGGCGATCAGCGATGCGGCACAAAGTGCTTTGTTCGGCAGCCTGCATCCAAGTGCTGACAATGCTGCCGGGCGATAGCCTCATTGCGGGAGTTTTTTTACATCAGCGAGCTGGCTGCGGGGACTTTGCTGATTGATGTAAAAACTGGGAGTATGTTATCCGCTTCATGTTGTCTGCAGGTACTGCTTGAGTTAAACCAAGTCAAATGCGCATACTGGCACGGGTATGCCTGTGTTTTTTTATGGCGGAGGGCACTCATTCAGTGTGTAAAAAATTGCCCCGGTGTAATGGCAAAGCCTTGCAAAAATTCTGCGGCAGATAGACGTTTTCCACCGGGTTTTTGCAGCTCCGTCAGGCGCAGTACCGACACTTCCTGGCCGTTGGCCTGGCAGGCGAGCATCACGCCATCGTGTGCATTGGCAGCCAGTACCTGGCCTGCAAGCGCATCACTGATAACAGGCTTGGCGTTTTCCGCCCGCCAGATTTTGACGATGCTGCCGTTAATGCTGGCATGCGCCCCGGGGAAAGGGTTAAATGCCCGAATTTTCCGCTCCAGCACTGCCGCTGGCTGGCGGAAGTCGAGCGCCGCCTCTTCTTTGCTGATTTTGGCTGCATACGTCACGCCCAGCTCCGGCTGGACGGTCGCCGGCAGCGGCGCTTGCTCCAGTTGTCGCAAGACGTTGACGATCATGCTTGCGCCCAGCGTTGCCAGTTTGTTGTGCAAGCTGGCCGTATTGTCATCGGCTGCAATCGGCAGGCTTGTGATCGCCAGCATGGGGCCGGTATCTAGCCCCTGTGCCATTTGCATGATGGTGATGCCGGTGTCGCTGTCGCCAGTTTCAATGGCTCTGTGTATCGGCGCCGCACCGCGCCAGCGTGGTAATAATGAACCATGAATATTGATGCAGCCTAAAGGCGGAATCGCCAGTACTGACGGCGGTAAAATCAGGCCATACGCAGCCACCACCATGACGTCGTGCGGGGTGGCTTGCAACAAAGCATGGGCTTCTTGTGCGACTTCAGGATATTTGCCATCTAAGCGCAGCGAGACGGGCTGCGCTACCGGTATCTGATGTTGCAAGGCAAATTGTTTCACTGCCGAGGCGTGTAACTGCATGCCGCGTCCTGCCGGGCGGTCGGGTTGGGTGAGCACCAACACAATTTCAACACCGGCCTCATGCAAGGCCTTGAGTGCGACGGCGGCAAATTCAGGGGTGCCGGCAAAAACCACTTTCATCGGCGGCCACGCTGTTTTTGATACTGCTCTGCGCGCTCTTCTTTGAGCATTTTAGTTTTGATACGGTTGCGCTTCAGCGGCGACAGATATTCGACAAACACTTTGCCGATCAGATGATCCATCTCATGCTGTACGCAGACGGCCAGCAAGCCTTCGGCATGCAGTTCAAACGGCTTGCCTTCTGAATCGACTGCGCGCACCTTGACCTCGGCAGCGCGTTCGACGCCATCGTAGATCCCGGGCACCGAGAGGCAGCCTTCGTCATAGACCTTGCGTTCGGGGCTGGACCAGATAATTTCGGGATTAATCAATACCAGCAGATCGGTATTGGTTTCAGAGGTGTCAATCACGACTAGTTGCTCGTGCACATCGACCTGTGACGCGGCCAAGCCAACGCCGGGGGCGTCGTACATGGTTTCCGCCATATCGGCGACAAGCTGCTTTAGACGGGCATCAAAATTAGCGACAGGTTTAGCCGTTTTATGCAGTCGCGGATCGGGATAACGTAATATATTTAGTATAGACATAGGACTTTTCACAACAAACAAGTGGTGTCGCGGTGCGGTTTCTCTTGCTAGTTCAGGGTTTTATGGGCAAAATTTGATTCAAATTAGCAAGTTTGGCAAGTCAATGTTTGCCTCGGCAAAACAAGGTGAGTTTGCTACAGCGTCGTTACGCTTGCGGCATTATCGAAAATCAGCATCATGCATCGGACAAATTTCATGAAAAAGTTTAGCACAATCGCTCTGCTCCTTGCTATCGCCTTTCCGGCGCTGCATGCCACACCGGTTTTTGCGCAAGACAGCGTTAGCTCTCCGCTCAGTAGCAAATGTGCATTTTTACCGAATGCGCCGGACAAACACGTGGTGGTGAAGGGCGATACTTTATGGGATATTTCTGCTAAATTTTTGCAGCATCCCTGGTGCTGGCCCGAAGTCTGGGGCATGAACCGCGATGAAATTCGCAACCCGCACTGGATTTACCCGGGGCAAATTGTGTATTTCGACCGGATTAACGGCCGCTTGCGTTTAGGTAACTCGGTCAATGGCAGCACATCAGGGAAATCCGGAACCATTAACCTGACACCGCAAATCCGTACCGAAGGCTTGGGAAATAACGCCATTACAGCGATTCCATCTAGCTTGATTGAGCCATTTTTGTCACAGCCTTTAATCATTGAAGAAGGCCAGCTGCTGACCGCGCCGCGTATCGTTGCGGCACAGGAAGGTCACGTCAATCTGTCCAAAAATGATAAGGCGTATGTACGCGGTGATTTAAAAGGGGGCACCTCGTTTCAGGTGTTTCGTCCGGGCGTCCCGCTGAAAGATCCTGAAACCAAGGCCGTGATCGGGTTTGAGGCGGTGTTCTTGGGCACCGTCAAACTGGAGCGCAGCGCCAAGACTGCGGATGGTGTTGATACCTTTATTGTGGTCAGCTCGAAAGAAGAGATGGCCATCGGTGACCGCCTGATGCCGGTTCCGCCAATGCCGATTCTGAATTACATGCCACATCCGCCAGAGCAAGTGACAAGGGCGCGCGTGGTGTCGATTTATGGCGGAGTGAACCAGGCCGGACAAAATCAGGTTGTCAGTATTAACCGTGGTGCCGATGCCGGTTTAAATCTGGGTACCGTGTTGGAATTGGCGCGCTACGGCAACCTGGTCCCTGACCGCACCGACAGCAAGAAGATGATCAGACTGCCGGACGAGCATTATGGAACCTTGTTTGTGTTCCGCGTGTTCAAGAATATTTCTTACGGACTGGTCATGCAGGTGACGGATACCGTAGTGGTGGGTGACGTTGCCCAGTCGCCGGAATAAACCAGCGACCGTGGCGCGGAGGCTGCTGCATGCAGGAAAATCTCGATTGGCATGACTGGCTAAGGCTGGAACAAACAGCTGGCGTCGGCCCCGAGACTGCGCGTAAATTAATGGCGGTATTCGGTTTGCCGGCAAATATTTTTCAGGCCAGTTTCAGCGCATTAAGCGCCGTTGTTTCCGCGCGGATTGCCAAGGCTCTGTTGCAGCCAGTTTGCGCGGAAATTGAGGCGCAGATCGCGCGCACCCAACTCTGGTGTCAGCAAGCCAATAATCAGGTAGTAACGCTGGCGGACCCCGCTTATCCGCCGGCGCTCCTGAATATTGCGGATCCACCTATCCTGCTTTACATCAAAGGCCGCGCGCAATTATTGAGCGCCGCTACGATCGCCGTAGTGGGCAGCCGCAATGCCACCGCGCAAGGCCTGAGTCACGCAGAAAAATTCTCTGAAGTCTTAAGTCACGCCGGTTTCACGATCAGTTCAGGGCTGGCTGCAGGGATTGATGCGGCGGCACATCAGGGTGGCCTGCGCGGGATTGGCTCGACGGTGGCAGTGATTGGCACCGGTGCCGATATGGTATATCCGGCCCGTAATCGTGCTTTGGCACATTTGATTGCGAATGGTGGCTGTATTGTCAGCGAGTATCCGCTTGGGATGCCGGCCATCGCCAGTAATTTTCCGCGCCGTAACCGTATCATTTCCGGCTTGGCTAAAGGCGTGCTGGTGATCGAAGCGGCGGCGCAATCTGGCTCACTAATCACCGCACGCATGGCGGCAGAACAGGGCCGTGACGTATTTGCCATTCCCGGCTCGATTCATTCTCCTTTATCAAAAGGCTGTCATCAGTTAATCAAGCAAGGCGCCAAGCTGGTGGATTCGGCGCAGGATATTCTGGACGAGCTTGGCTTGTTTGCAACCCAAGCACCGTCTGGCCAGGGCGACGCCAGAGCGCTGCCGGCGCCCTGGTCCGCGGATACCTTGCTGATGGCGGTCGGCTATGATCCCGTGCATATTGAAGTGTTAGCCGAACGCACAGGCTATGAGATGGGGATGCTCAATGCCCAATTACTCGAGCGTGAGTTGGATGGCCTGATCGAGAGTTTGCAGGGGGGAATGTACCGGCGGCTAGGCTAAACAAATCCTGCCGGGCGCAAATGGCGAGAGTTCAAGATATCATTCACTTTTTTTTGCGAATAAGTCAGGTCGGGGCTTGTTTCGAATTCGGCTAGCAGCTACAGTGACAGTATGTTTGATATTCTTGTTTACCTCTACGAAACCTATTATCGCCCGGACGCCTGTCCGGACGCGACGGTGTTGGCTAAAAAACTCTCTGCTGTCGGTTTTGAGCGGGATGAAATTTCCGAGGCCTTAGACTGGCTGACGGCCTTAGCCGATACCACCAATGAAATGGTCAAACACCCTAACCAAGAGGCACAGGATTCAACGGCGTCGAAAGGTTTTCGTGTGTATGCCGAACGCGAAATTTCAGCACTCGGCACTCCGGCCATCGGGTTCATTTTATTTTTAGAATCAGCCGGTTTGCTCAATTCACTGCAGCGAGAAATTGTGATTGAGCGTGCCCTGGCGATTCATGAGTCTCCGGTTCCGCTAGATAAACTCAAGGTGGTCGTGCTGATGATGCTCTGGAGCCAGGGTAAAGATCCTGATATGCTGATGTTTGATGAGCTATTGCTATCAGACGACGACAGCGAACCACGAATACTGCATTAAAAAATAATTTCCTCAAAGATATATTCTGTTAAAAATTACACTGTTAGTTGCGATTTTTAACAAATCTCTATTATCATTCGCCGCTCAGTCATAGCATTTAGGGTAGTCTTACACTTATTTGCCCGCGCCGGCACGTTGTGTTGCTGATGATTTCCTTTCTTGCACGCAAGCAACGCCAAAAAATTAATTCGAGAACATTTAACCTATGACCAAAACGCTCATCATCGCCGAGAAACCCTCCGTCGCAAACGATATTGCCAAAACTCTGGGCGGTTTCACCAAACATGATGACTACTTTGAGTCGGAAGATTATGTCTTGTCTTCGGCGGTCGGCCATTTGCTGGAAATCGCCGTGCCGGAAGAATATGACGTCAAGCGTGGCAAATGGACATTTACCCATTTACCGATGATTCCACCGTACTTTGCGCTCAATCCGATTGCGAAAACCGAATCGCGTCTTAAAGTGCTGAACAAACTGATTAAACGCAAAGATGTCTCTGCGCTGATCAATGCATGCGATGCCGGGCGCGAAGGAGAGTTGATTTTTCGTCTGATCGCGCAGCATGCCAAGGCCAAGCAACCGGTGAGTCGCCTGTGGTTGCAATCCATGACTCCTGGTGCCATACGCGACGGCTTCAAAAAGCTACGCAGTGATGATGAGATGATGCCACTCGCGGATGCGGCACGTTGTCGTTCCGAGGCAGATTGGTTAATCGGCATTAACGGCACGCGTGCCATGACCGCTTTCAATTCTAAAGAAGGTGGCTTTTACCTGACCACAGTAGGCCGGGTGCAAACTCCGACGTTGTCGATAGTGGTAGAGCGCGAAGAAAAAATTAAAAAATTTGTTCCGCGTGATTATTGGGAAGTGCGCGCCGAATTTGTCTGTGCGGCGGGTATTTACGAAGGGCGCTGGCTGGATCATCAGTTTAAGAAAGACGACACTGATCCCGAGAAAAAAGCCGAGCGACTCTGGGCCAAAGCTGCGGCAGAATCGATTGTGGCCGCTTGCCGCGGCAAGCAAGGTAATGTACGGGAAGAATCGAAGCCTGCCACGCAGATGGCGCCAGCCTTATTCGATTTAACCAGTTTGCAGCGTGAAGCTAACTCACGCTTTGGGTTTTCAGCGAAAAATACGCTGGGCCTGGCGCAAGCTTTGTATGAAAAACATAAAGTATTAACTTACCCCCGTACCGATTCCCGTCATTTGCCGGAAGATTATCTGGACACCGTCAAGCAGACCATGAGTAGCTTGTCGGAAACCAATAACTTTCAGCAATTCTCATCTCAAATTCTGAAAAACAACTGGGTTAAACCGAATAAACGTATTTTTGACAACGCTAAAATCAGCGATCACTTTGCGATTATTCCTACTGGCCAGGCACCAAAGAACCTGTCCGAACCTGAGCAAAAATTGTACGATATGGTGACGCGCCGGTTCATGGCGGTGTTTTTCCCCGCCGCTGAATTCCAGGTCACCACCCGCATTACCGAGGTCTCCGGCCATCAGTTTAAGACTGAAGGCAAGGTGATGACTAATCCGGGCTGGCTGGCCATTTACGGTAAAGAAGCGCAAGACGATGCCGATCCTGAAAACAGCGGCAACCTGGTGGCAGTTGCACAAGGTGAAAAAGTGAAAACCGAAAAAGTGACCGCAAATGGTCTGGTCACGAAACCACCTGCACGCTATTCGGAAGCTACGCTCTTGTCCGCCATGGAGGGTGCCGGCAAACTGTTGGACGACGGTGAATTACGCGAAGCCATGGCCGGCAAAGGCCTGGGCACACCGGCGACGCGCGCGGCCACGATTGAGGGTTTGCTGTATGAAAAATACTTGTTGCGCGAAGGTCGCGAACTTATTCCTACCGCCAAGGCATTTCAGCTAATGACGCTCTTGCGTGGCTTGGGTGTGGACGAGCTGACCTCGCCCGAGTTGACCGGTGAATGGGAATATAAATTATCTCAGATGGAAAAGGGCAAAATTAGCCGCGAAGAATTCATGCGCGAAATTGCTCAAATGACACAAATTATCGTTAAGCGTGCCAAAGAATACGATAACGATACGATCCCCGGTGAATATGCCACTTTGCACACCCCCTGCCCAAATTGTGGTGCGGTGGTAAAGGAAAATTACCGTCGTTTTGCCTGCACTAAGTGCGATTTTTCTATGAGTAAAACGCCCGGCAGCCGTCAGTTTGAGGTAGCAGAAGTGGAAGAAGTGTTAAGCAAGCGTGAAATAGGCCCGCTGCAAGGGTTTCGCTCAAAAATGGGAAGACCATTTGCCGCTATCTTAAAAATTGTCCGTGATGAAGAACATAATAATTTCAAACTTGAATTTGATTTTGGCCAGAATCAAGATGATGAAGATGCTGAACCCGTCGATTTCACCGGCCAGACTTCGTTAGGGCCTTGCCCAAAGTGTGGCAGCGGTGTCTACGAAATGGGCTTGACGTATGTCTGCGAAAAAACCATGGCGAAGCCAAAAGCTTGCGATTTCCGTAGTGGTCGCATCATCTTGCAGCAAGAAATTTTGCCGGAACAGATGGCAAAATTACTCAATGACGGTAAAACAGATTTATTGCCAGGCTTTGTTTCTCAGCGTACGCGTCGCCCGTTTAAGGCGTTCCTGGTGAGAGGGAAAGACGGCAAGGTTAGTTTTGAATTTGAGGAACGTAAAGCCAAAGTTCCGGCCAAAGCGTCAGCTAAAAAAGCAGAAAAAGCGCCGGTCGACAGCGTGGCCGAGGTGCCGGTAAAAAAAGTGGCGACCAGAAAGAAAAAAACGGCCTGAACTTAACCGGTTTTTTTTCGCAGGCTTTCCTCCTTATTTTTTAGTAATGATGAAAGCGATACGTCAAAGCAAAAACCTTCGTGTCGCGGCTTGCGTCTGAATTCAGGTTTCAGTCATCAATTCTGCCCGCCGGGTTGATGCTACCAAGAGTACCAAGAGAAAATGCGGAGGCTACAACAGGTGAACCGGAAGTTCATCACTTGGATGGCTTCTCATCGTTGATGCATGACAAGGAAAAGTATGGATCCGAAAGAGTTGTTAGCCACCACCCGCGCCGAGTTTCTGCGGGCATTTTCGGATGCGACACAAAAAGCTATTCCGCGTTGTATTGAAGACTTATTCAAAAAAGCTGACGCCAGCTATTCCTCATCGGAGCAGGGGCGACTTCTTAATGCCCGCTCGGTACTGCAAGAGCAGAGTGCCTCATTAGTTCAGCAGATGAGCAGAAATATGGAGGCGTTGCTGACACGCAGCTTCCAAACCACCTACAACAGCTATCGCCCAAGCGCCGCATTTTCGCTGGACGCCAGCAGTCTGTCGCTGGTCGATGCCACGGTTTTTGAAGATGACTTACGCATTGATGACGTGACCAAACGTTTTCGCAGTGAGGCAGAAGAACAACTGCGTGATCTGAATATACGTATTGCTTTATTGTTTGAGCAAGATGCAATTAAAGAAAGAGAAAACCCGTTTCGTCCTTATATGTTTTCCCGCTGCATCGCGACCTCGATAGAAGATTTTGGCTTAGGTGCAGATATTACTTCTAGCTTAATTGAACAATTAACAGGAACGTTCGCCACTTTTGTTGCTGTAATTTACGATCGGGTGAATACGCATCTGGCGAAGCACGGCATTGCTGCACAACTTCAATTTAAAATTAAGAAATCCCCTACTCAGTCATTACCAGCACTGCCTTCTGCCGAGGCCGAGGCTGGCGTCGAGGAATCTGAGCAAGTTTTTCGCAATAGTCAGATGCACGGTGTCGATAATATCAATTCTGTTTATGCAGGAAAACAAGCAGAATTCAATTCGAACGGGCGAGCGGCTGAGGCGTCACGAGGCAAAGTTGAGCAATTGCTCGATACGGTACGTGGGATGGCATCTGGTCTGAATGCACGCAAAGCACCGGCGTCGGCGGTTGGCCAGAGCTCTCCAACGCGGGCGGACGCCGGAGCGGTACCTCAAGCAAGCTGGTTGCCCGGCGGACAGGCGATGGGCGGTGTACTCAGGAAATTTTTAGGTGGCGGCAATCTTTCCGACAAGCAAACTGCGACAAGGCATTTGGGCGATACTTCCGATGATGTTCATGCGTCGTCAATGATGGGAAATCCATCGCGAGAGCATCAGGGTAACCAGGGATCTGTCGGTGCAAATGGCAATACTGGCATCAATGTCAGCAACGGATTGGGGCAGGCAGGTAGTAATGGCACTACTACTAGCGTCGGAGTAAATTCATCAGGTGCTACCCAGTTGTCTAGTTCGGTACATGGTCTGCAAAGAGTGCATACCCCGGCGACCGCCGACATGTTTGATAGTCAGGGTGAGGTGCGCAATCTGATTTTGGAGCAAAGAGCCGCGCTCAGTGAAATGACCGAAAATGTCGACGAGCTGATGACGATTGATATCGTCGCTATGCTGTTTGAATTTATTTTGCGTGACAATCAGGTACCGGCCGAAGTCCGAGCGCAACTTGGCCGCCTGCAATTTATGGTGTTGAAAATCGCCTTGCGCGATACCACGCTGCTCACGCAAAAGGGGCATCCGGCACGCATGCTGGTCAACCGTATCGGCTCAATTTCTTTGGGGCTCAAACAATTAGACCCTAGCGGCGTGCAAATCACCGAGGAAATTTGTCGCATTGTTGAGACTTTATTGTTAGATGACAGCGAGCATCCGCAATTATTTTCAAAAATGCTGGATGAATTTGATGCATTTATTGCGCGGGAATTGCGCGCCGGTAATAAAAATATTCAGCGCACCGTAGAAGCGATTGAGCAGGTGCAAAATCGCACCTTGCGTTTTGCGCATACCGCGGCACAAATGGGCGAGGCGCTGTCAGGCCTGACAATTGATCCTTTCCTGCAAGAATTTTTACAGGAAACCTGGGTTCTTACGGTAGAGCAAGCAGACCGCCGGAATGCAAAGGTTGCATTGCGTTATAGATTGTTGGTGCCAGATTTGCTTTGGAGTATCGTTCCAAAGCTGAAAGAAGATGACCGCACGCAACTTTTTGCATTGTTACCTATTATTCTCAATACATTAAGAGAAGGTCTGGCCTCTATCGCATGGGATGCTGCGCGCCAGAAGGCGTTAATGAATTGGCTGGTGGATGCGCATACCAGTGCACTGAGGGCCAGTCATTCCGCCACTTTGGCGTATATACCTTCGCTTCCGGCGATCCACGAGCATTTCAGTAATTTTGTTAATACGCCGGAGGCGAGTCCGAACGCTCAACTTGATAAAGCGCATTTACTCAAACCAACGAAATTTTTGGACGATGCGATTAAAGAGCTGGATATCAAGGTACAGATGTTGGACCAGGTGTTCGATCATGAGTTGCCCGCGGAAATTCCAAGCGAAGTCTCGTCACAAAAAAACACAGACTTGCAGCCTGAAAGCATTGAAGAGCGCTTACGTAGCGGTGTTGCGATGGAAATTAATCTTGGTGGTAAGCCCAGTCAAGGCCGGCTGCAATGGGTGGACCCGTCCATTAGCAATCTAGTTCTAAGTATGGAGGGGCAGGAGCAACCCTCAGTGGTGAGCGTTCGCATGTTTAGAAGAATGATTGCCCATGGCCGGGTGCGCTTTCTGGAAAGCGAACCTTTATTTGAAAGAGCCGTGCAATCCTTGCTGAAATCAGCCGACAATCTAGATAAGGCCGCTCTGATATAAACAGTAAGGTGGCAAATTTTCTTTTGCCTTTTACATTCCCCCGCGAGATGGTTCAGGGTCGCGAACCTAAAACAATATAAACAAAGCCCTTGCCAAAGCCAGTCCCGGTTTGCTATAGTTCGCCTCCCGCTGAAACCAGCGGGAAGAAGTAGAAACAAGGAAAGAAGCGGCGCAACACCACACCCGCCATCCCCCGGTAG
>JBBQNW010000056.1:0-13797 GCA_038330335.1 Burkholderiales bacterium
CGCGATGGCACTGACTGCCGATTTTAAAATGATCGCCAGCGGCACCCCGGTAGAAAACCATCTGGGCGAATTATGGAATCTGTTTCGCTTTATTAATCCGGGTTTGCTGGGTTCCAAAGAACGCTTTGCCGAACGCTTTAGTAACCCGATAGAGCGCGGCGACAAACCGGCACGCCTGCATCTGAAAAAGCTGATCCAGCCCTTCATCTTGCGCCGCACCAAGACCCAGGTCTTGAGCGAACTGCCGTCGCGTACCGAGATCACGCTGCAAGTGACGTTTAGCGATGAAGAGCGGCATCTGTATGAAGCGCTGCGTCAGGAAGCTATCATTAAAATCGCCAATCTGAAAGCCGGCGATGGCCAGTCTATGCAAGTCCTGGCGGAAATCACCAAACTGCGGCGTTTTTGCTGCAACCCAAAACTGGTACTGAAAAACTCCACAGTTGCCGGCAGTAAACTAGGCGTGTTCGCCGATACGGTTGAAGAGTTATTAGAAAACCGGCATAAGGCGCTGGTGTTCAGCCAGTTTGTCGATCATCTGGCCATCGTGCGTGAATGGCTGGAGCAAAAAGGCATCAGTTACCAATATCTGGACGGTAGTACCCCTGCTTTAGAGCGCAAAAAGCGTGTCGATGCGTTTCAGGCCGGGCAGGGCGACGTTTTCCTGATCAGCTTAAAAGCCGGTGGCACCGGTCTCAATTTAACCGCTGCCGATTATGTGATTCACCTGGATCCGTGGTGGAACCCAGCGGTCGAGGACCAGGCTTCCGACCGCGCCCATCGTATGGGGCAGCTCAGGCCGGTGACTATCTACCGTCTGGTCGTACAGGAAACCATAGAAGAAAAAATTATTGCCCTGCACGCAGAAAAACGCGATCTGGCCGACAGTCTGCTAGATGGTGGCGATGCCAGCGGCAGAATGGATACCGCAGCCTTGTTACGCCTATTGAAAGAAAGCGTCTGATGCTAATGACGGGACGCCAGTCTTGATGAATGCTTGTGCGATCGAATCAGCTAATCAGATTCGGATTCAGATTCAGATTCAGATTCAGGATCGGTGGGCGGACATGATGCAATTCATGTCCGTTCTCGTGATCAGATAAGCAATTTTATTAAATTATTAAATTATTAAATTATTAAATTATTAAATTATTAATATTCTTTTAAGACCGCCGCAATCGTGCCAAATAATTCATCAATCTGCGCCTTATTTATAATTAATGGCGGTGAGATTGCGATGATGTCGCCGGTGGTGCGAATCAATACATTTTTTTCCCAGAAACATTTTACAAACACATCGAAGGCGCGGGTGGTGGTTTTGCCGCTTTGGGATTCCAGTTCTATGCCGCACACCAAACCAAGGTTGCGCACGTCTTTGACATGTGGCAGGCCACGCAGGCTGTGCGCCGCGGCTTCAAAATACGGCGCTAATTCTGCGGCGCGCTCGAACAATTGTTCTTCTTTGTAGACATCAATTGTGGCGATAGCAGCGGCGCAGGCCAATGGATGGGCGCTGTAAGTATAACCATGAAAAAATTCAATCGCATTTTCGGGAGCGGCCGCCATAAAGGTATCGTAAATATCTTGTTTGACGATCACTGCGCCCATCGGTACCGCGGCATTGGTCAAGCCTTTTGCGCAGATCATCAGGTCCGGGATAACGCCAAAATAGTCGGCACCAAAAGGGCTGCCCAGACGGCCAAAGCCGGTAATGACTTCATCAAAAATGAGCAAAATGCCGTATTTGTCGCAAATGTGGCGTATTTTTTGCAAATAACCTTTGGGCGGGACAATCACGCCGGTAGAGCCTTGCAGAGGTTCAACGATGACCGCTGCTACGGTAGCGGGATCATGTAAGGCGAGCAGACGCTGTTCCAGTTCGTCTGCCATTTCGGCGCCATGTTCTGGCAGGCCGCGGCTAAAGGCATTTTTGGCAATATTAAGCGGATGACGCAGGTGATCGACGGCAGGCAGGGCCGGGCCAAAGTGCTTGCGGTTGCCGGCAATACCACCGACCGAAATCCCGCCAAAACCCACGCCATGATAGCCACGCTCGCGCCCGATCAGGCGGTGGCGCATACCGTCGCCGCGCACACGGTGGTAAGCCAATGCAATCTTTAAGGCGGTATCGACACCTTCCGAACCGTCATTGCAAAAAAATACGCGATTGAGTCCGGCAGGCGCAATTGAGACCAGTGTGCTAGCCGCTTCAAATGCCAGCGGGTGGCCCATCTGAAAGGTTGGTGCAAAATCCATTTTTGCTGCCTGTGCTTGCACGGCAGCAACGATCTTCGGGTTGCCGTGGCCGGCGTTGACGCACCATAAGCCTGCAGTACCATCAAGTACCTTGCGGCCATCATCGGTAGTGTAATGCATGCCTTCGGCGGCGACCATTAAGCGTGGCTGGCTTTTAAACTGGCGATTGGAGGAGAAAGGCATCCAGAAATGTTCGGTATTTAGTGGATTGTTCATGGCAATGCTGTCCTTATGATTCAATAAAAGAGCGTACTGACGCGGTGGCTTCAATGCTGCGGTAATGCGCTGATCCTACTGCAGCGTCGGTCAATGAGTGTGCCACTCAAGTGCAGCATACTCAAGGTATGGCCTGATTTAATTCGGAAAAAGGAGGTGAGTCTTAGGTTTGTGCACGATACAAGTAAGCATCCGGGATCGGAGTGGTACATTGTATAATTTAGATAATGTGGACAAGATGGTAATTTAAGTTTTTTTCAGGTGCGTTCTGATATGAAATTTCGGTGTAATTAAATGGAAATTAATCTCCGTAACGGAAGTGATCTTTATTTCCGTTCCATCAAGTTAATGAAAGGCAGAAAGTTAAATTCCATCTTGGCTGTACAAGAGTCCGCCCTTGTTTTTGCTGGCGTCGCTGTTTTAGTAATCTCATTTTGATGGTTCGACTTGGGTCGTCGGGCTCTCAATTAATCCTGTGGATAATATGAAAATATTAGTGACCGGTGGGGCTGGTTATATCGGCTCGCATACCTGCGTTGAATTGCTTCATGCCGGGCATGAAGTGGTGATTGTCGATAACCTGTGCAACAGCAAGTTGTCAGTATTGGCAAGAATGGAAAAAATTACCGGTAAACCCTGCGCTTTTGCCCAGGTAGATGTGCGTGATCAGCCGGCGTTAGAGGCGGTTTTTTGTGCGCACCGGCCTGATGCCGTGATCCATTTTGCCGGGCTAAAAGCGGTGGGCGAATCGGTCGCGTTGCCCTTGCAGTATTACGATAATAATGTCGCAGGTAGCCTGGTGTTGTTGCAGACAATGGCAAAATGTGGCGTCAAGACACTGGTGTTTAGCTCATCCGCCACGGTGTATGGTGATCCGGCGACGGTGCCGATTTTAGAAAATTTCCCACTCTCGGCGACTAATCCGTATGGTCGCAGCAAGTTGATGGTGGAAGAGATGCTGCGTGATCTGGCGCTGGCCGACGCCACGTGGCGCATTGCCTTGTTGCGCTACTTTAACCCGGTGGGCGCACACGAGAGCGGTCTGATCGGTGAAGCACCCAATGGCATCCCGAATAATTTAGTACCGTATATTGCCCAGGTGGCGGTAGGGCAGCGCGCGATGTTGTCGGTGTATGGTGATGATTATCCGACCATTGATGGCACCGGTATGCGCGATTATATTCATGTGGTTGATCTGGCGATCGGGCATGTGAAGACGCTGGCAAAACTACAGGAACATAAGGGCGTGTTCACCTACAATCTGGGGACCGGGCGAGCTAATAGCGTACTAGAGATGGTGCGTGCTTTTGAAGCTGCCAGCGGCAAGCCGGTGCCGTATAAAATCGTGGCGCGTCGCCAGGGCGATATCGCCAGCTGCTATGCCGACGCTAGCCTGGCTGAACGTGAACTAGACTGGCGCGCAGAAAAAAATATCGCGCAAATGTGTATAGATTCGTGGCGTTGGCAGTCTTCTGAAAATGACTAGTACTGACGGTCTGCAAGATGTCCTCGCTGGCTTTGCGTTATCGCATTTGCGTGGATTTTTTGTGTTATCAATCAAGAAATATTGTTATATATTAGGGCTTACGCAAAACCAGGCCTGACCCGAGACGAGGCGGTGCGCGCCACGCTGAGCATTGTTGGTGCAATAATATTGGTATTTTTGTTGGATTTTAAAAAGAAGAAATGATGAAAGCAATGATTCTGGCGGCGGGTAAAGGTACCCGCGTTCGCCCATTAACCTACGATCTGCCCAAACCGATGATTCCTATTTTGGGTAAGCCGGTCATGGCCTATCTGATAGAGCATCTGGCGAAATACGGCGTGCGCGACATTATGGTCAATGTCAGTTATTTGCATGAAAAAATCGAAGAATTTTTTGGTGACGGCCATCAGTTTGGTGTGCAGATCGGTTATTCGTTTGAGGGCTATACCAACGACGAAGGTGAAGTGGTGCCGCAGCCGCTGGGCTCTGCCGGCGGTATAAAAAAAATTCAGGAATTTGGTGGTTTTTTTGACGAAACCACGATCGTCATGTGCGGCGATGCCGTGATTGATCTGGATATTCAATCCGCCTTGTTTGAACATAAGCGCAAGGGCGCTCTGGCTAGCATTATTACTAAAGAAGTGCCGTGGGATAAAGTGTCTGACTATGGCGTGGTGGTGACCGATAAAGATGGACGCATACAGTCATTCCAGGAAAAACCGCAGCAGGATCAGGCGCTGTCTAATCGGGTTAGTACCGGTATCTATATTTTCGAGCCAGAAATCATCGATCTGATTCCAGTCGGTACCGTGTTTGATATAGGCTCTGAGCTGTTTCCTTTATTGGTAAAAAAAGGAATCCCGTTTTTTGCGCAAAACCGTAGTTTTAACTGGATCGATATCGGTAGCGTGAAAGATTTCTGGTCGGTGTCGCAAAGCATGATGAATGGCGGCCTGGCGCACATGCAAATTCCCGGCGTGCAGATTGATGATGGGATCTGGGTCGGGCTCAATACCAGTATCGATTGGGAAGGCACCGTCATCGAAGGGCCGGTGTATATCGGCGCAGGCACGCGGATTGAAGCTGGCTGCAGAATCATCGGGCCTACCTGGATCGGCCATGGCAGTCATATTTGCGCCGGTGCTGAACTGGTGCGTAGCGTCTTGTTTGAGTACACGCGCATCGCCGAGAATGTCCATTTAAGCGAAAAAATTGTCTTTAAAGAATATAGCGTAGACCGCGACGGCAACATGATGCATGCGTCAGAGCTGGTAGAAAAAGAATGGAGCAACGCTCGTGACAGACGTACATCACATAGAGCAGCGAGTGACGACGTTGCCGCTGGTGCCGCTAGTGCCGGCGATGTGGCAGATCAACCTAAACTGGGTGTGCTATGAAAATTTATCCGGTGATTCTTTCTGGTGGTTCTGGCACGCGTTTGTGGCCATTGTCGCGCGCGGCCTTGCCCAAGCAGTTGCTGGCCTTGGTGTCGGATCACACCATGCTGCAAGAAACCGCTTTGCGTCTGGGTGGCGTACCTGAATTGATGGCGCCGCTGATCGTGTGCGGTAACGAGCATCGTTTCATGATCGCCGAGCAGATGCGCCAAATCGGCATCCAGCCTATGGGTATTTTACTTGAACCCGAAGGGCGCAATACGGCACCGGCGGTAGCGGCTGCGGCACATTATTTACTTGCGATTGATCCTGAGGCAGTGATGCTGGTGTTGCCGGCAGACCATGTCATTAACGACGTGCCAGCGTTTCATGGCGCGATCGGACGGGCTGCCAAGGCTGTGGCGAGCGGCGCTTTGGCGACATTTGGTATCGTCCCTTCCACTCCTGAAACCGGCTATGGTTATATCCGTAGCGGTATAGCAGTGGCCGGTTCTGAGGGGTGCTTTGCGGTAGAGCGTTTTGTCGAAAAACCAGATTTGGCGAGCGCGATATCTTTTATTGCTGATGGCCATTATTTGTGGAACAGCGGGATGTTTTTGTTCAGTGCAGCGCGTTATCTGGGCGAGTTACATGCCTTGCGCCCAGATATTGCGGCGTGTTCAGACAAAGCGGTGCGGGAAGGATATCGTGATCTTGATTTTTGTCGTCTGCACGAGGCGTCGTTTGCCGCGTGTCCTTCGGAATCGATTGATTATGCGGTGATGGAACATACCAGACATGCGGTCGTGGTACCGGCCGATATCGGCTGGAGTGATGTTGGTTCTTGGTCAGCATTGTGGGAAGTGCAACAATCTGACGCGGAAGGGAATGCCATTCGCGGCGATGTCTATGTTGATGGCGTGAGTAATTCGCTGATTCGTGCCGAAAGCCGCATGGTAGCCGTCATCGGGGTGAGCGATCTGGTCGTGGTAGAGACTGCTGATGCAGTATTGGTGGTGCATAAAGATCAAGTGCAAAAGGTAAAGCAGGTAGTCGATTACCTGAAAAAAAATCATCGTAGCGAGCACGTCAATCATACTAGGGTATATCGACCATGGGGATGTTACGAGGGCATTGATGCCGGAGACCGTTTTCAGGTGAAACGTATTACCGTTAATCCAGGTCAGAAACTCTCGCTACAAATGCATCACCATCGTGCGGAGCACTGGGTGGTCGTCAGCGGCACTGCCCGCATTACTTGCGGTGAGGTAGTGCGCCTGCTGACAGAAAACGAATCGACCTATATTCCTATCGGTGAAAATCATCGCCTGGAAAACCCGGGCAAGATGCCTTTGCACTTAATCGAAGTGCAGTCCGGTAGTTATCTGGGTGAAGACGATATCGTACGCTTTGAAGACATTTATCAACGTAGTTGAAACGTTGATAAATGTCAGGTAGAGCACAGATTAGAATCATCAAATTGTCAGCCATAGCGGTTAAATGTACGGCCCGCTTTGTCTGGGCTTAGGGTGGCATCAACTAATATCTCAATACATTGCTATCGAAAAAACAAGAGGACGCCCAAGCGTCCTCTTGTTTTTGGCGATGACACCCGCATTCATCGCTGATGTTTTGGTACGGAACGATTTGCTGATAAACTTCCCCTCCTTACAGCACCTGTCCACCGCCAGTAATGCATTTGCTTGCCGGATAAATTCCATAGTTTTCCGGCTGTCCACAATGCCGCGATAAACGTGTCTGTCTTTTGTTTTTAAAGTGATACAAGATGAGTTTGAAGAACGTAGAAATTCCGGCTGCCACCGCACTCAGCCCCGTCATACCCTCAAGACGAGTATCTATAGCCCCCATGATGGACTGGAGTGACCGTCACTGCCGCTTGTTTCATCGTTTGATCAGTCGTCATACCTGGCTTTATACCGAAATGGTAACAACCGGATCGCTAATGCATGGCGATGTTGCGCGTCAGCTTGATTTTAATCAGGAAGAGCATCCGGTCGCTTTGCAACTGGGCGGGAGTGATACCGCTGATCTGGCCCATAGCGCCAAATTGGGTGAACAATGGGGTTATGATGAGATTAATCTGAATTGCGGCTGCCCTTCCGAGCGGGTTCAGAAAGGGGCTTTCGGTGCTTGCCTGATGGCCGAACCTGCGCTGGTTGCCGATTGTGTTAAGGCAATGCGCGATGCCGTGAGTATCGATGTGACGGTCAAGCATCGTATCGGTATCGATGATGTGCAGTCATATGATTTTGTGCGTGATTTTGTAGGGCAGATTGCCGATGCCGGTTGTAATACTTTTGTCGTGCATGCCCGCAATGCCATCTTGAAGGGATTTACCCCGCGTGAGAATCGTGAGATTCCACCGCTGAAATATGATTACGCATATCAGTTAAAGCGTGATTTTCCCGCTCTGGAGATTATTATCAACGGCGGCATCAAAACCACGGCTGAGATGGATATGCATTTGCAACATGTCGACGGTGTCATGCTGGGGCGCGAGGCTTACCATAATCCGTACTTGATGGCCAGCTTCGATGCCCGCTATTATGGCGATCACAGCGCGGTGAAGAGCCGGGAGCAAGTGATAATCGCCATGTTGCCGTATATTCGACATCAATTAACGTTGCATTACCGGGATGGCAAGGGGCTAAAATTGAATGGCATCACGCGCCATATGTTGGGCCTGACGATGGGTTTGGTAGGGGCTCGGGCATTTCGCCAGACCTTATCTGATACGAAAAAATTAGCATTGGGCAATCCTGAGTTATTGCTGGAAGCATTAAAGCGTGTAGAGCAGTCGGTACTTGATCATGAGATGCATTTAATTACCCATCCACCTCATCAAACATTAGCGGAATAAGGAATACACAGTATGAAAATGACGATGATATTGATAGCGGCAATCACGGCCACAGTGATAGCAGTGAACGCTCAGGCAGAAGTGACGGTGAAAGATGCATGGGTCCGGGCAACCGTGCCGCAGCAGAAAGCAACCGGTGCGTTTTTGCAGATACAGTCAAGCACCGATGCACGTCTGGTGGAAGTGCAAACCAGCGTCGCTGGCATGGCAGAAATTCATGAAATGAAAATGGAGAATAATGTCATGAGAATGCGTGAATTAGCCCATCTTGATTTGCCGGCGGGTAAACTGGTCGAGCTAAAACCTGGCAGCTTTCATTTGATGCTGATGGAGCTAAAGGCGCAAATTAAACCCGGCGATGTGATTGCGCTGACCCTGATCGTAGAGAACAAGGACAAAAAACGCGAAGTCATCGAAGTGAAAGCAAAAGCCAGAGCGTTAAATAGCGCTGACGGTAAAATGTAAGGCCTAAGGCCAGACATCATCACGCTAAAGATGATGCCCGCTCAATGCAGCGCATCCTGCTATTGGCTTACCTGAATCAATGAAGTCTGCCGCAGGGCAAAAAAGATTTGCCAAATGGCGTAAGTCCCCGTATAATTTGTGACTCAGTTGCAGCGCAATTGAAAAGATTTCAGTGGTGGTCGTAGCTCAGTTGGTAGAGTCCAGGATTGTGATTCCTGTTGTCGTGGGTTCGAGCCCCATCGTCCACCCCACCGAATTCGTAGTAATAAAAATGGCTTACAGTTTAATCACTGTAAGCCATTTTTATTTTGTCTTGTCATTTAGTTATTGCTTATTTCCAGTAACTGCTCAGTGACCGTATCTGCGGAATACGGCCTATTTTTTCTCAAATTCCAATTCTTAGCAAGTTTGATTGTTTTTTAATTCTGCCTCACTCCGCAAATGCAGAGAGAGAAGGCGGTTTTAAATACCAAGCGCAACACCGGGTTAATTCACTATATCGGCGGGCTGTTGCAGTAACTCGATACGGATCTGGCTGACACGAAAGATAATGATTTGTCTGGCGTAGATGGAGCAGGGGCGCTTTTTCCGGCACGGCGGCTGGACTTTCATGGCAAGTTACATGAGGCACTGTCAAAATGCTTTGGCCGACTAAAGATTGGACTTGGTTACACCAGTAAGAAAAAAGTGTTTTATTCGTTACCCCATTCGATGAAAGATTTTCTGGAAGAGGCGCAAATGCCGTCAAAGCATTTGCCACGGATTATGCGGCACGCGTATGTTCAGGCGATGGCGCGCATCGTAAATCGACCAATTTATAAGCGACAGGGCCAGGTCAATAAATGATGTTAATTTTTTTTGTGGTCAATTTTTACTGCAAAGCCATGGTTAAAATTTAATACGCACCAATAGAATTTCAGCTCTTTTTTTTAAGAGGACATCACTTAACCCATCAATATATCCCTAGTCGTAGTATATTCTGCGGCAATTCCATCCTGGTTAAAATTCGCTGCACGAGGGCGGTCAATGTCCGATGCGCCAACGTTCCATAATGCAAAATGAGATTACGAATTCAACTCTTTCAATCCCTTAAGACAAGAATTCTTTGCTGTACCTTGTTTATTTTTTTGATAAGCATTTGGTCACTAACATTCTATGTTGGCCAAATCCTGCACAGCGATGTGGAAAAATCGTTGTCTGAGAGGCAGCTTTTAGCCGCTGAGATGGTGGCCGGGCAGATCAACAACGATCTGAATTATCGGCAATGGGCAATAGAGTCAATCGGCGCTATCTCTGCGAAGGCGATGCAGGAAGGACCGCAATCAATACAAGCGGTTCTCGATCAGCGTCCGCTACTTCAGAATTTATTTAATGAGGGAATCATTATCTGTAACACTGATGGCACGGCGATCGCTGAGCTGCCATTGTCTGCGGGTCGGGTCGGCATCAACTATATGAATGTTGATGTCGTGGCCGCCGCGCTCAAAAAAGGAAAATCCACGATAGGCGCACCAATAATAGGCAAACGTTTGAAGAGTCCGGTTTTCGGTATGGCGGCGCCGATCCGGGATCACGCTGGAACAGTCATTGGTGTTATCGCAGCGCTGACCAATGTAGGTATCCCTAATTTCCTCGATAAAATTGCTGATGTGCATCACGAAAAAACCGGCGGCTTCCTGCTTGTCGCACCACAGCAGCGCCTTATTCTCGCAGCAACTGATAAAAGCCGCGTTACGCAAGCTTTACCCGCTAAGGGAATGGATCCCTTGCTTGATCGATTGCTTGATCGTTTGATTGATGGTTATGAAGGTTCTGATATTGAAGTCAATCCACAAGGCGTGGAGGTGCTTTCTTCAGTCAAACACATTCCTGCTTCTGCTTGGTATGTTGAAGCCTACCTTTCTACGCACGAAGCTTTTGCGCCTATTCGCACCGTGCTATGGCGCATCGTGCTGGTGACACTGTTGCTGACCTTGTTCATGACTTATCTGACCTGGCGGCTGTTGAAGCACCAATTCGCACCGATGGTCGATGCTGCCAGAACGCTGACTATTTTTTCGAAAACAGGCCAGTTAGCGCAACTCTTGCCGGTTGTCAGGCAAGATGAAATTGGTGAATTGATCAACGCTTTCAATTCCCAGATGGAACATCTCATGCGTCGAAAAGCCGAACTTATGGAGCGCGAGGCCCATTTTCGTTCATTCCTGGAATCTGTGCAGTTGATTGGGGTCATGCTGGATCGTGAAGGACGAATCACGCTGTGCAATGATTGCATGCTAGCGTTAACGGGTTGGACTCGCGAGGCGGTACTTGGCAAAAGCTTTGACCAATTTCTGTCGCCAGAGCTGCGCAGTCGGGCTAATGTAGAAGCATTTCAGAAAGCCATCATGGCCGGCGAACTGTTGCCACAAAATGAAAACGTAATTATTACATGCCAAGGCGCACGCCATTTAATCGCATGGACCAATACCCTGTATCGCGACGCGAATGGGCAGATCACCGCCGTCGCCATTATCGGCGAAGACATCACCTTGCGCAAACAAAACGAAGACGCGTTACGTATCGCCGCCATTGCATTTGAAGCTCAGGCAGGCATCGCAGTGACGGACGCCAGTATGAAAATACTACGTGTCAATCAAGCCTTCACCAAGATTACCGGTTACACCCAGGACGAGCTTGAAGGGAAGTCACCCGCCATCATGAGATCTGACCGGCACCCAGAATCTCTTTATGAATCTATCAGAATCGAAATGATAAAAAAGGGGGTTTGGGAAGGGGATATGTGGCGACGACGCAAAAGCGGCGAAGAATACCTTGAGCACCTCGTCACCACGGCAGTCACAGATGCGAATGGACGCGTTACACATTGCGTTGTAAGCATCACTGATGCTACTAGCCTACAGATGAGGGAACAACAACGCTTATCCATAGAGGCAGCTCACCGTGTTACGCTGGTGCGTGAGGTGCATCACCGCGTCAAAAACAATCTGCAAGGTATCACGGGTCTGCTGCGACAATTTCCTAAAACATTTCCTGAGATGGCGGATCCCATTGAACAGGCAATTGGTCAAATAAATAGTATTGCCGTGATCCACGGACTTCAGGGGAATGTCGCCTCACCATTGGTAAAACTATGTGAATTAACCAGGGCAATTGCCTATCAAATTCAAGATGTGTGGTTAATACCAGTGGTTTTGGACATGCCCGCATTCTGGAACCCTAGAGTGATCGCCGAGAGTGAAGCAGTACCTATCGCGCTGATACTCAACGAAGTGATAATGAACGCCGTCAAACACGGGGGAGCTGAGGACAGTGTGCGCATCACAATACGAAAAGGTAAAACCTTAAATTCAGTTCAGATTGAAATTATCAACTCCTTTCAAGCATCAAAAAATCTCGTTGTTAAAAATACTGAGCGCAATGGACTGCAACTCATCACAGCGCTAATGCCTCCGCAAGGTGCCAGCATTAGCAGAGACCAGCAGGATAATTTTTTTATCACAACCTTGGTATTTGATCCCCCCATCATTTCTTTGTTATTGAATGAATCAGAATGAATGACATTAACATTTTCCGTTCGACAAAAAAACTTCTTATGGTCGATGATGATCGCCTGGTTCTTGCCACGATCGCTGTCGACCTCAGAGAAGCCGGCTACAGTGTTGCGACGGTTGAATCATCTGATGAGGCGGAGGCGTGGCTAGCCGGAGGCAATCGTCCCGATCTCGCTATCTTGGATATACAAATGGCCGGAAATGACGGCTTGTATCTTGCCAGGCGGCTCAATGACTTTGACCATATTCCATTCATTATTCTGAGTGCTTACAGTGATGAGAAATTTGTCGAACAAGCAACTCAGAGCGGTGCGTTGGGCTATGTTGTTAAACCGCTTGATACCGCGAAACTGGTGCCCGTTATCGAAGCTGCCATTGCGCGTGCCGGTGAGCTCCATGAACTACGCGAAACACGGCAGCAATTGCAAAAGGCACTCGATGCTGAACGCATTATTAGTGTTGCCACGGGCATCGTCATGACGGAGTACAAGCTAAAACGCAGCGATGCTTTTACTTCTCTGCGGGACAGCGCTCGCAAGCGCCGCCGCAAGCTGATCGACGTGGCGAATGAAATCGTGATAGCGCGTGAAACGCTAAATTTGGATTTAAAGCAACAAGGCAAAGAAATAATTCCACTGGATCTCAAATCCATTGACTTATAACAAGCGTATAGGTAAAAATACAAGCCTGCTGTACTCACCCCTGACCCCGGTATAGAACGTCACAGAATCTGAGGCCACGAACTCGCCTCGTTAATCTGCCTGCAAGTGCTTAGCGCACAAAGCGGGCAATAACGACAGTCCCCCACCAAGGACTGAACGCGCATGTTCAAATTGCACAAGAAAGACCCTTCGCAGCAGCATCCGTTTGTTGATGTTCAACTCCGGCAGGCGCTAGCCATGAAAAATTGCTTGATCACGCAGCAATTTTTATATACCGGTTTGATCAGTCGGACGGGTACGCGTAGCCATGTTGATATTGATGCAGATGGTGCAGATGGTGCTGACGATCTGCGCAAGCGCGCGCAGGAATCCCTGCAAGCCCGACCCCTGCACAGCGCCATTTTGCGACCAGAGCCAGACATGTCGCGGCAGCTCCACGAACTACAAGTCCAGCAGATTGACCTGGAAATGCCGAACTTAAAACTGTTGGAGCCGCGCGCGGTGGTATCTGCACGGGTACCGAAATAGGTACATGTTCTGGCAAGCAAAATCACACTGCCGTTTGCCCGGATACATTGATCGAAATGTCAACAAGCGAAAAAACTGATCCCCCTGATTGATGTTTATTTAAGGAGTTGCTATGCGTTCCAATTTACCTGTTACCAACAAAGAATACGTATTAGAAGACCAGCAGACCATAGTCACGAAAACAGATTTGCAAGGCAATATTACCTATACAAATGAAGATTTCATCAGTATCAGCGGCTTTTCTGAGGAAGAACTGATCGGTGCGCCACAAAACATCGTGCGTCATCCGGATATGCCGCCTGCCGCATTTGCTGATCTATGGAGCACTCTAAAAGCGGGGAAATCATGGAATGGCATGGTGAAGAACCGTTGT
>JBBQNW010000057.1:0-13756 GCA_038330335.1 Burkholderiales bacterium
CCGGCAATGCCTACCAGCCAACTTGGCAACAGTGACTTACATGTTTCCAAGATATGTCTGGGCACCATGACTTTCGGTGAGCAAAATACCGAAGCAGAAGCCCACAGCCAGCTTGATTATGCGCTGGAGCGTGGCGTTAATTTTATGGATACCGCTGAAATGTACCCGGTGATGCCAAGGAGTGAAACCCAGGGCCGGACCGAGCAATACCTAGGCAGCTGGCTGAAAAAATCGGGCAAACGCCAGGATGTCATCCTGGCGACCAAAGTGGCCGGCCCGTCGCGCGGCATGGGCTGGATACGCAACGGCGAGAACGATTTAAATGCAGTAAATATTCGCGCCGCGGTAGAAACCAGCTTGCAACGTCTGCAAACTGATTATATCGACCTGTATCAGCTGCACTGGCCTAGTCGTAACGCGCCTATTTTTGGACAAAAGCAATTCGATCCGGCGCTAGAACGTCCTTGTACCGCGATTGCCGACACAGTGACGGTATTAAACGCGCTGGTCAAAGAGGGTAAGATCCGCCACATCGGTGTCTCCAATGAAACCTCCTGGGGCGTCAGTGAATTCATCAAACAAGCAGAATTACAAAATGCCGCCGGCATTGTCTCGATACAAAATGCCTACAATTTAGTCAATCGCGGCTTTGAACAGGGGCTAGATGAGACCTGTTTCCGCGAACATATTGGCTTGCTAGCTTACAGCCCACTGGCGTTCGGCCGTCTGAGTAATAAATATGCCGACGATGCCAGCGCACAAGGACGCCTGACGCTGTTTCCGCCAACCTGGAGCCCGCGTTATATGCGCCCGGAAGTGGCTGAAGCGAGCCAGCGCTATGCCGCATTAGCTCGCGCACACAATATGAGCCCCGCAAGTCTGGCGCTGGCGTGGTGCTATTCACGCTGGTTTGTCGCCAGCACGATCATTGGTGCCACCAATCTGACCCAGCTCAAAGAAAATATCGATGCGTTTGAGATTGTCTTAAGCGATGAACTGATTCAGGGTATCAATACGATTCACGCAGACCTGCCCAATCCGGCACAGTAATTCCGGCAATGGCAGGATGCTCAGATTGTGCAGAAATAGATAGTAGAAATGCTTTCCCAGGGCAGCTCCGGCATATTTTTTACTCGTCCAAAGTACTCCGGGTTTCTAGCATCTCGTATTTGAAGCAACGCTGATCCGGTGATTGATGCTTCCCAAGCGAAACGTCAATCACCAATGGCGTGGGAAATATTGAAACTCAGAGAAAAAAAATCGGCCGGATCTGGCATTACGAAAATGACTGATATTGCGGCATGAAAAAGATACCAATGGCCATTAAATTACCTTCAGATACACAAAAGACCGCTATCGACTCAATTCAGCGTTATTTCGAAATCAACATGGAAGAACGTATTGGCAATCTGCAAGCGGCCGCGCTTCTGGACTTTTTATTGAAAGAAATTGGCCCCAGCATCTACAACCAGGCAGTGCATGACGCGCAAAATCAATTACAGCAACGGGTACAAGAGCTCGACATTGACGTCCATGAGGAAGAGTTTAGCTACTGGAAAAATAATACACCCCGGCGCTGATTCGTTATACCCGTATGGCAAAACCGTACTTATCTGCCGCTCTGTTGGCATGCCTTGGCGATCAGCAACAAAAATTATCAGCTTAAGTCCGAATCAAGTCCGAATCAAGTTCGAATCAAGTTCGATTCAAGCTCTATTTAACGATTGCGATACGTTTTTCACAACGGGCATCGCTAAAAGGGCCACTCAGCTTTTCCCACCCGTCACCGGGCGAGGTTTGAGAGCAAAGGAAGGACGGTTCGAGCTTACTGCGCCATTGATACCAGACCGCCGGGCCAGCAACAGCCGAGACTGCCAGCAGCAACGCGGCTGAAACAAAAATAAATTTTCTGCTATGCATCATTACTCCATGTAGAAAATCCGCCCATCAGACGCCATCATATCAAACTTGTGGCATATGGCGATGCCTTGCTGGCTTAGCTGACAGGCGTCCATACTGCCATAAAAATGTACATCCCTGACTCCATGGTTACCATAACAAATTCCCATATATCAAAACCGCATATAAGCAAATAAATACTAAGTAGTTTGGAATAAAGCCAAAATTCCTTACGATGCATCTACTTTGCGGAAGGTGCTATGACTTTAACCTATATTATTTCTGGTTTTGCAGTTGGTACTCTGGTCGGTCTGACTGGCGTAGGTGGCGGCTCGTTGATGACACCTTTACTTACCCTATTATTTGGCGTCTCGCCCGCGGTGGCGGTCGGTACCGATCTCGCCTTTGCCTCGATTACCAAGGCCACCGGCACATTTACCCATCGCTTACGCGGCACGGTTGAATGGCCAGTGGTACGCCTGCTGTGCTTCGGCGCCTTGCCTGCGGCGCTGGTGGCAACCCTGGGACTGAAATACTTTGGCGGCCTGAACAAAGAAATCGGCCAGATCATTCGTTACTCTATCGCTGGTTCCGTCCTCCTGACTGTGATTGCCTTATTATTTAAAAGCAAAATGCTTGATTGGCTGAACCGGCATCCGGAAAAGCAATTGCACGGAACACAACTGGCCGCAGCCACCATCGCATCAGGCGCGGTGCTCGGCTTATTGGTGACCGTGTCGTCCATTGGTGCGGGTGCCATTGGTGCAACTTTACTGGTGATGCTGTATCCTCGCATGCCCGCCGCCCATATCGCCGGAACCGACATTGCCTACGCCGTGCCATTAACTGCCATTGCCGCGATTGGTCACTGGTGGCTGGGATCCATCGACTGGGAATTACTCGGTTCATTGTTAATCGGCTCCCTGCCCGGCATCACTCTGGGCTCGATGGCGGCAAAGGCGGTACCAGAGAAGATTTTACGTGGAATCCTGGCCACAACACTCACTATCGTTGCTGCTAAACTAGTGTTTTAACCGACAACTTTAAGCCATTTTTAAAGTAAATTAAAACGAATTTCAAGGCGTATTTTCAGGCCAATTTTTAGGGATATTCACGATGTATCGTTACGATCAGCATGATCACCAAATCATCAAGGAACGCATTGCGCAATACCGCGACCAGGTAAGGCGTCGCCTTGCCGATGAACTGACCGAAGAAGAATTTTTGCCTTTGCGTTTGCAAAACGGCTTATACATGCAGCGTCATGCGTATATGTTGCGCGTGGCGGTGCCTTACGGCATGTTGTCATCGGCTCAGATGCGCAAATTTGCCCATATCGCGCGCAAATACGACCGCGGTTACGGCCACTTTACGACCCGTCAGAATATTCAGTACAACTGGATCAATCTGGAAGACACGCCAACGATTCTGGAAGAGCTGGCATCGGTTGAGATGCACGCGATCCAGACTTCCGGCAATTGCATGCGCAATATTACCTCGGATGAATTTGCCGGCGTTGCCGCCGACGAGATTATTGATCCGCGTCCGTACGCCGAAATTTTGCGTCAATGGACCACGTTTCATCCCGAGTTCGCTTACCTGCCGCGCAAGTTCAAGATCGCCATCAACGGTTCGCTGGAAGACCGCGCGGCGATTGCCGTACATGATATTGGCCTGACCGTGGTACATAACGCGCAAGGTGAAGTCGGCTTTAAAGTCATGGTCGGTGGCGGCATGGGTCGCACCCCGATTCTGGGTAGCGTGATTCGCGACTTTTTGCCGTGGCAGCATGTGATGACGTATCTGGAAGCGATCTTGCGTATCTATAATCAGCATGGTCGGCGCGATAATAAGTACAAAGCGCGTATCAAGATTTTAGTCAAAGCCATCGGTGTCGATGTGTTTGCCGGCCAGGTGGAAGCTGAATGGGCCGATATCAAAGATGGTCCGGCCACCTTGACGCAAGCCGAACTGCAACGGGTTGCCGCCTATTTTGGCGCGCCGGAGTATGCAGTGTCACCCGCCGTTGACGCCCAGTTTGAACAGCATAAAACCGATAACAAAGCCTTTGCCAATTGGGTCAGGCGCAATGTCAAAGCGCATAAAGTGGCCGGTTATGCCAGCGTTGTGCTGTCACTGAAAAAGCCGGGCGTACCGCCGGGCGATGCGACTGCCGACCAGATGGATTTTGTCGCGGATCTGGCGGAGCGCTATAGTTTTGCTGAATTGCGCGTCACGCATGAGCAAAATCTGGTGCTGTCCGATGTCCAGCAATCTGCCTTATTTACCTTGTGGCAGGAAGTCAAGGCACAAGGCCTGGCCACGCCGAACGTGGGCTTGCTGACAGATATCATTTGCTGCCCGGGCGGTGATTTCTGCTCGCTGGCGAATGCTAAATCCATCCCTATCGCGCTCGACATTACCGACCGCTTCAATGATCTCGATTACCTGCATGATATTGGCGAGCTCGAACTCAATATCTCCGGCTGCATCAACGCCTGCGGTCATCATCATGTCGGCAATATCGGCATATTAGGTGTGGATAAAGACGGCAGCGAGTTCTATCAGGTCTCGATCGGCGGTGCGCAAGGTAATGACGCCGCCATCGGCAAGATCATCGGCCCTTCCTTTTCTGCCGGCCAGATGCCGGAAGTGATCGAGCGCATCATCCAGGTGTATCTGCGTGAGCGGATTGATACTGAACGCTTCATCGATACCGCACAACGTCTGGGCATGGCGCCGTTTAAAGAGTTTGTCTACGCCACACCCATCAAGACGCTGGAGCACCATGGCGAAGATGCTGGCACTGTCGTGTCGTACTGAGTGAGATTGAGGGAAAACAAACATGCGTGAAATTATAAAAGACAAAGCCATCGTCGCAGACGACTGGAGTGTATTGCGCTTAGCCGAAGGCGAAACGCCGGACGCAGTCGAAGTGCCGGCTGGCAAAGTAATTATTCCTTTGCAGGTATGGCTGTTACAGCGTGAAGAGCTCAGCCAGCGCTTAAGGTTGTCGCACGATCTGGCGATCTGGTTTGGTCCTGCCGAACAAGCGAAAGAGTTAAGCGGCGATATCACGCTGTTCTCTTTACTGGCGGTGGATTTTCCTAAGTTTTCTGATGGTCGTGGTTACTCAACCGCTTACAATCTGCGGGCCCGCCTCGGCTATACCGGCGAATTACGGGCGATCGGCGACGTCTTGCGCGATCAGCTGTTTTACATGCAACGGGTCGGTTTTAACGCCTTCGCGACACGTGAAGACAGAAACATTCAGGATGCGATCAAAGGCCTGACCGATTTCACCGAAAAATATCAGACCTCATGGGATGAAAAAAATCCCCTGTTCCGGCGTGAAGAACGCAGCGGGTTAGCGGTATGAGCAGCAACTTAGCGAACGAAACAACCGGCTTTGACGACAGGCTGAGCGCAACATTAGCCACACTGGAACGCATCGCCAGCGAATTTACGCCGGCCGTGTTTGCCTCTAGCTTAGCGGCCGAAGATATGGTACTGACCGATCTGATCCTGCGTCACAAGCTCGCGATCGGCATCTTTTCTTTGGAAACCGGTCGCTTGCATGCCGAAACCCTGGGCATGATCGAGCGCATTAAAGACACTTACGGCAGTGAGATTGCGCTGTTTAAGCCGGAAGCGGCTGCGGTGGAAAATTATGTGACGACCAATGGTTTGAATGCTTTTTACGACAGCGTAGAAATGCGTAAAGAGTGCTGCCGGATTCGCAAGATAGAACCATTAAACCGTGCTCTGGCAGGTAATACAGCCTGGGTGACAGGCCAGCGCCGCGCCCAGTCGACCACCCGCACTGAACTCAATGTGCAGGAAGACGATACCGCGCATGCTATGCAAAAATTTAATCCTCTGGCAGACTGGTCGGAAGAGGATGTGTGGCACTATATTCGCAGCAACCATGTACCTTACAATCCGCTGCACGATAATGGCTACCCGTCGATTGGCTGCGAACCCTGCACCCGTGCCATACAGCCGGGTGAAGACGTGCGCGCCGGCCGCTGGTGGTGGGAAAATCCCGAATCCAAAGAATGTGGCCTGCATGTTGTTGATGGCAAACTAATTCGTATTAAACCTGTAGTCTGAACCGCTAAAGAATGATCATGAAACCAGCCGTAGAAAACCATTTTATTGATGCCGCGAGCAATCGCCATCTTGATTGGCTAGAATCCGAAGCCATCCATATCATGCGCGAAGTCGCCGCCGAATGCAGTAACCCTGCGCTGTTGTTCTCCGGCGGCAAGGACTCGGTTGTGATGCTGCGCATCGCCGAAAAAGCCTTCCGCCCCGGCAAATTCCCGTTCCCACTGGTACATATCGATACCGGCCATAATTTTGCCGAAGTCATCACCTTCCGCGACAAAAAAGTCGCTGAGCTCGGTGAACGCCTGATCGTCGGTTCAGTCGAAGACTCGATCAAGCGCGGCACGGTACGCCTGCGCAATCCGGCGACCGATTCACGCAATGCGGCGCAAGCAGTCACTTTGCTGGAAACCATTGCAGAATATAAATTTGATGCCTGCATGGGCGGCGCCCGCCGTGACGAAGAGAAAGCCCGCGCCAAAGAGCGTATTTTCTCTTTCCGCGATGAGTTTGGCCAATGGAACCCGAAAGCACAACGCCCTGAACTTTGGGATCTGTACAACACCCGCGTTCATCCGGGTGAAAACATGCGCGTGTTCCCGATTTCCAACTGGACCGAGCTAGATGTCTGGCAATATATTGCGCGTGAAAAATTAGAACTGCCACCGATTTATTTTGCCCACGAACGCCAGGTAATTCCACGCAACGGCTTGCTGGTACCGTTAACCGATCTGACTCCGCCAAGAGCTGGTGAAACCGTCGAGACACAAATGGTGCGTTTCCGCACTGTGGGTGATATCTCTTGCACCTGCCCTGTGTCTTCTGACGCAACGACAGTGGAAGCCATCATTGCAGAGACCGCGATCACACAAATTACCGAACGCGGTGCTACGCGCATGGATGATCAAACCTCAGAATCCTCTATGGAAAAACGCAAAAAAGAAGGATATTTCTAATGAACGCCGCTGAACAATTGACCTTAGACGCCACCCGAGAACGTGGCCTGTTACGCTTTATTACTGCAGGCTCGGTCGATGACGGCAAGAGCACACTGATCGGTCGCTTGCTGTTCGACAGCAAAGGTATTTTTGCCGACCAGCTCGATGCCATGTCACGCGCCAAGCACAAGCGCACGGTCGGCGACACGATTGACCTGTCGCTGCTGACCGATGGCTTGGAAGCCGAGCGCGAACAAGGCATCACGATCGACGTCGCTTACCGTTATTTCGCCACACCAAAACGCAAATTTATTATCGCCGACACCCCGGGTCACGAGCAGTACACGCGCAATATGGTGACTGGTGCATCAACTGCCGATGCCGTCATTATTTTGATCGACGTCTCTAAAGTGAAGTTGGGTGATGATGGTAGCGTCGAGTTACTGACGCAAACCAAGCGCCACTCCACCATCGCGCATCTGCTGCAAATTGAGCACATCGTCGTCGCCGTCAACAAGATGGATCTGGTCAATTACGATCAGAGCGTGTATGACCGCATCGTCGGAGCGTACCAAGAATTTGCCACGCAATTGGGCTTGAAAGACATTCATCCGATTCCGTTATCGGCACTGGCGGGCGACAATGTCGTCACTGCCAGCGAGAAATTAGCCTGGTATCAGGGCCCGACCTTGATTACCCTGCTGGAATCGCTGAGTGTGTATGACGATTGCCACGACGAACCTTTCCGTTTCCCGGTACAACTGGTGGCACGCCACAACGGCCATGAAGCAAATGATTTCCGTGGTTACATGGGACGGATCGAAGCCGGCAAAGTCAGCAAGGGCGATAAATTAATCGTCCAGCCTGGGGGCCAGAGCGCCACCGTCAAAGATATTCAAACCTTAGATGGCTCACTGGAGAGCGCCGTGGTCGGCCAGTCGGTAACGCTCTTGCTGGAAGAATATCTGGACATTTCACGTGGCGACATGCTGGCCTCTAGCGACCGTCCGGCGACCCTGCTGAAAACCGTCGAAGCTGATTTATGCTGGTTGTCGGAAGATGCGCTGGATGTGCGCCGCCGTTACTGGCTCAAGCACACCACGCGCCAGGTCGCCGCGAAAGTGACGGCGATTGATACCCTGCTCGATATCAACACCCAGGAACGCCGCCCTGCGACTAGCCTTAACCTGAACGATATTGCCCGCGTCACGCTGAACGTACAGCAAGCTCTGGCGGCCGATGCCTATGCTGACTTACGCTCGACCGGCGCCTTCATTTTGATTGATGAAGTCACGCACCAGACCGTCGCTGCCGGAATGATACGTCTTGCCTGATCAGCTTACCGCCCGGTTACCCGGCACCGTGTACCTGATCGGTGCCGGGCCGGGTGCAGCAGATCTGATTACCGTGCGCGGTGCACGTTTACTGGCACAGGCGGACGTGGTGCTGCACGATGCCCTGGTGACCGCAGAGATGCTTGAGTTATGCCCGCAGGCACTTAAAATTTCGGTAGGAAAACGCAGCGGCCAACGTTCTGCGACGCAATCCCATATCAATCAGCAGATCATAGACTCTGCCACAAAATTTTCAAAAGTGGTCAGGCTCAAGGGGGGCGACCCTATGCTGTTTGGTCGTGCCGATGAAGAAATGCACGCGCTGGAACAAGCGGGCATCGATTTTGAAATTGTTCCTGGCATTACCACCGCATTGGCAGCGGCCGCCAGCGTGCAGCAGCCATTGACGAAACGCGGCGTTGCTCGCAGCGTGGCCTTATTTACCTCGAGCACCGCAGCGGGCGAAGACGCCGAGACACGTATTCCTGATTGCGATACGCTGGTACAGTATATGGGGGGCAAAGAGGCAATACTGACCGCACAACGCATGCTCGCTGCCGGCCATCCACCATCCTTGCCGGTAATCGCAATAGAAAATTGCAGCCGCCCGACTGAACATATTGTGCGCCTGACTTTAGCAGAACTAGCCCAAGGCTTATCTATTTGTGAAGGGCCGGTGTTGGTCATGATGGGTGAAGCGATGCGATCACGCTCAATTCAAGCTAAGCAAGCGATTTGACACAATAGTCACGAATTGCTTGCAATACAGCAACATCTTCTCCGGCGGCTTCCACTTGCGTTAATCTTAATGCCGGATAAGTCTCGCGCAAGGCATCGACAATTAAAGGTAAGTCTCGCAAAACATGCCCGCCCTGCCCTAAAAATATCGGCGAGATGGTGATATCCTCACACTCATTCGCCACCAACTGCGCCACCAGATCGTTCAGGTTGGGCGTCATAAATTCAAGAAACGCCAATTCCACGCTAACTTCGGGCAAACTTTCTTGTGTCATTTTTTGCAAACGTTGAAACGGCATGGCCCAGCGCGGATCACGGGCACCGTGGGCAAACAAGATCAGGGCAGTTTTTTTCTTCATCAGTTTCTCATCCAAAATGGTATTCATCGTTTCATCAATGTCGTTCAACATAACGTAAGGCGGCAATCGCGATCATCAAAAATAATAGGCTAGGCGCCAGCGCAGTGACCAGCGCGGGCCAGGTGTTTAATAATCCGACATGGGAAAACAGACTGTTAAACAGGTAAAACACCATTCCTATCATGATGCCGCTAAAAATTTTCAAGCTGACACCGCCACTTCTGGCATGCAGATAGGCGAACGGCAAAGCCAGTGCCATCATCACAAGAATCGCAAAAGGGTAAGTGATTTTTTTCCAGAAGGCGATTTCGTAACGCTCCGAGTCTTGTTTATTGTCCGCCAGATGCCGGGTATAGGCGGCCAGATCATAGGCCGACATACGATCAGGATCAACCGATAAGACCGATAAAATATCCGGTGTGATTTCTGAAACGATTTCTTTGCTGGCAAATTTCCGGGTGCTGATCACCGCGATATCTTGCATCGATAAAGTTTTCGGAAAAACTGTTTCGGTAACATCAAAAATACGCCAGACATTTTTATCGGCATACTCGGCTCGTGCGGCAGTCACTTCTCTGGAAAGGTGGAAATTATTATCAAATTCAAAGACCTTGACGCCAAGCAAGGAGCGGTTAGGCAAAATTTCTTTGACATTCAAAAACCGCGAGCCAATGACATTTCCTGCTATGCCATTATCTTTGATCAAATCCTTGGTCCATAAACCAGTACGAAATTCCTGAGCAACCGACGAGCCGACTGCACTCAGTTTGACTTTTTGCGCAAGTTTAGACGACACCGGGGCAAACACTTCGCCAAACAAGAAAGTCAGCAGCACAAACCCCAGGCCAATTTTTGCCAGCATGCTGCCAGCCATAAACGTCGACATACTGGCCGCACGCATGATGGTAAATTCTGAATTCGAGGCAAATTGCGCCAGCACATAAATGGTGCCGATGAGGACTGCAATCGGCATAAATTCATAAATATACCCGGGCAAGCCAAGCAACACATACAGCAAAGCATGCTGAAGCCGGTAGCCACTCTTATTTACCTGGGGCAACTCACCCATGAGATCAAAAAATGAAAATAACACCAGCAAGGCCAGCATGACAAACAACACCGAACGCACCACCTCGGTCGCAAAATAACGCTGCAAGACTCTCATGTCGCACTCTTTTCTTTAGCACGCATACGGGTTTTCAGATGCGACCATAGCACCAGCGGATGCAAACGGCTATTGACTGTCAAACGCCAGCTAAACATCAGCACCACTAATATCAGCGCAAACAGATGCACCGGCCACCAAGCCATACCAAACACCAGCCGGTCTTGCACAACGCCGGCCTGGACGATATTCACCATATTCAGATACACCGCCACCAGCAATAAGGCAATGATCAGATTGGCAGAGCGCCCCACGCGCGGATTGACGTAGCCCAAAGGCACCGCAAGCAACATCAGCACGGTGCACATCAGCGGCAAGGAAATACGCCAGAGCAATTCGGCGCGATTAAAATTATTCGGTTCCGCCAGCAAGGCTGGCAAGGGCAGTGATTTTGCCGATTTATTACCGGCCGTGGCCTTAGTCTGGCCAGACACCAGAATCCCGTACTTCTCAAATTGCATCATCTGAAAATCCGGCTCGGTCGGCAAGCCGTCGTAACGACGGCCGCTACTCATGACTAGAAATTTATCGCCGTTTTTGTCGATTTCTATCATTCCCTCTTTTGCCACCACCACGCTGGAGCGACCGTTTTTAAACGTATTAATAAAAACATTTCTGACTTTACTCAGATCGCCGGCAACCTCTTCGACGAAAAAAATACGTTCGGACGAGGCGGACTCCTGAAATTTCCCAGGTGATACCTTGGCGATATCCTCGCGTTTTTCATAACGTTCGCGCAGTTCGGCACCTTGCTGGTTGGCCCATGGGGTCGCCACAAAACTGAGCAAACCGGTCAGAAAAATCAAAGGGAAACCAAAACTCAGAACCGGTATCACCCAGCGGGTCAGGCTTAGGCCTGAGGCGAACCAGACCACCATTTCCGACTCCTGGTAGGAGCGCGTCACCACTAATAAGACAGAAATGAATCCGGTCAGTATCAAGATGATAGGCAAATAAGTGAGTGAGGAAAACCCGATCAGGGTAATCACGTCGGCCGATGCGACCTTGCCTCCTGCCGCCTGGCCGAGGATCTTGATCAGCATAAAAGTGATGGTAATAGTGAACAGAGTCGTAAAAACAGCACCGGCGGCACTGAACAATTCACGTCGAAGCGCGCGCTGAAAAATCATGGAGGGTTATAATACCTGTTTTACGAAACTTACAAAGAGGAGTAATACGTGGACTTTAGCATAAAAACATTCGACGCCAAAAGCACTATGAATGCCATCAAAACTGGTTGCGTTGTTGTAGGCGTGTTTGAAAACAAAAAATTATCTGCTGCGGCCACCGTGCTGGACAAAAAAGGCGATATTACTGCGGCCTTAAAATCCGGCGATATTACAGGAAAAATCGGTTCCTCACTGCTCTTACGTAATGTCAGCGATGTCGCGGCTGAGCGTGTTTTACTGGTTGGTCTTGGCGACGACGCAGCAGTCACAGAAAAAGCGTATTTACAGGCGGTACAAGCGGCAGCACGTAACCTGGCAAGCCTGGGTTCCAGCGATGCCGTGATCGCTCTGCCGGACGTCAAAGAGCGTGATACAGCGTGGGCGATTCGCACTACCGTCGTGGCTTTCCACGAATCAGTATTTCGCGCCGACGGATTAAAAAGCAAAAAAGACAGCAGCACTAGCGGCGTAAAGAAAGTCGCGATTGGCGTTGCAGAAGCCGATGCCGCTCACGCTAAAGTAGCGCTGGCACAAAGTATCGCCCTGGCGAACGGCATGGATCTGACCAAGGAACTGGGCAATCTGCCACCGAACATTTGCACCCCGACCTACCTGGCAACAACGGCAAAAACCATCGCTGACGAGTACAAGATGGGGATTGAAGTGCTGGAGCGTAAGCAATTACAAGCGCTCAAAATGAATAGCTTCCTGTCGGTGACCAACGGTTCCGTCGAGCCACCTAAATTCATCGTCTTGAAACACATGGGCGGCAAAGCCAAAGATGCACCAACCGTGCTGGTCGGTAAAGGGATCACTTTTGATTCCGGCGGCATCTCGCTCAAAGGCGGTGCCGGCATGGATGAAATGAAATATGACATGGGTGGAGCAGCCTCTGTACTGGGTACCATGCGCGCCATCGGTGAGATGAAATTGAAGCTCAACGTCATCGCGGTCATCCCGACATGTGAAAACATGCCTTCCGGTAGCGCCACACGTCCGGGCGACATCGTCACGTCTATGTCTGGCCAGACCATAGAAATTCTCAACACCGATGCCGAAGGCCGCCTGATTCTGTGCGATGCCTTAACTTATGTAGAACGTCTCAAACCGGCAGCGGTGGTTGACGTTGCTACCTTGACCGGTGCCTGCGTTACTTCACTGGGCCATCATAATTCCGGCCTGTTCACCCGTCATGACGAAGCCCATGACAAACTTGCGGCCGAATTGCTGGCTGCCGGAAAACAAACCGGTGACACCGCCTGGCGCATGCCGATTGAAGAAGCTTATAACGAGCAACTGAAATCAAACTTCGCCGACAGGGCCAATATTGGCGGCCCGGCCGGCGGCAGCATCACAGCAGCCTGCTTCCTTGAACGCTTCACCAAGGCATACACCTGGGCGCATTTGGATATCGCCGGCACCGCATGGAAATCTGGTGCGGTAAAAGGTTCTACCGGTCGCCCGGTACCTTTGCTGACGACATTCTTGATGAATCGCGCAGGCTAAAACAGCTATTTAGTCAGCAGTAGATCAAAAAAGCGCGGGTACTGTATTTGCAGTACCCGCGCTTTTTGTATGTGAGCGATGTCATTGTTTACGACGTAACATTTTTACACTAAGTTAAAATATAATTAACAATGCCAATCGATGGACTCAATCAATGCAGAATCAATGCTCAATCAATCGAGTCCGACCAAATTGAGTGTGCGTTGAGTGTGCGTTGAGTGTGCGTTGATTCTGCATTGACTCCCGATATGAAAAACCCGACAGAAACTTCCTTTCGTCGAATAGTCTCTTAATGTCGTGTGTGCTTATCCTTGGCTGGCATAACGATTGAGCGACGACTAGAAAGTCGCACTGCCGGTGTCGTATGTGCGCTAACGCATGGACGGCGCAAGGCCACAGGCACAGACTGTTCTTCGTCCAAACTAGTGAGAACAGCATGACTCCAGATAATCTTACCCCCAGCATCGATAACTCTCGCCTAACAACCCATATTGAGGCGATGGACGCACAAACGGTGGATGTCACACCCGATGCCTCG
>JBBQNW010000058.1:0-13734 GCA_038330335.1 Burkholderiales bacterium
TAATCTCTTCCTGATTACGCTTTAAAACGTTAAATGTGCCGGCGCCGACGGTGCCTATGCCTAACAGACCTACTTTGATGGGTTTCATAATGTTTTCGCTAAGTACTGATTAAATTAAAACAACTAAATTAAAACAACTAAATTGTAATTTTTGACTGCAACGTTCGACTATAACGATCAACTGCAATGATCGACTGCAACGATCAACTACAACTAAAATTAATTGGTGCCATGACGCTTGCGATAGCTTTCAAGGAAAGTCGCAATCCGCCCGAATGCTTCGGTTAAATCATCTGAATTAGGCAAAAAAACCACCCTGAAGTGATCGGGCTTAATCCAGTTAAAGCCCGTTCCCTGTACCAGCAATACACGCTGTTCGGTCAATAACTCGTGGATAAATTGCTGATCATCCTCAATCGGATACATCTCGGGATCAAGCCTGGGAAACATATACAGTGCCGCCTTAGGCTTAACGCAGCTCACCCCCGGAATCGCGGTTAACAGCTTATGCGCCAGATCGCGCTGTTTCAGCAAGCGTCCACCCGGACCAACCAATTCATTAATGCTCTGATGTCCGCCCAAAGCCGTCTGAATCGCAAATTGACCCGGCGCATTCGAACATAAGCGCATCGATGCCAACATATTGAGGCCTTCGATGTAATCTTTGGCGTGCTTCTTCTCGCCCGACACCACCATCCAACCGGCACGATAACCGCAAGAACGATAATTTTTAGACAGTCCGTTCAAGGTCAGAAACAAGACATCGTCGGCCAGCGACGCAATTGAGGTATGCGTTGCTTCATCGTACAAAGTTTTATCGTAAATTTCGTCAGCAAACACAATTAACTGGTGCTGGCGTGCAACGTCAACGATTTGTTGCAATATTTCTACCGGGTACAAAGCACCGGTAGGGTTATTCGGGTTAATGACAACAATCGCCTTGGTATTGGGTGTGATCTTGCTCTTGATATCCTCAATATCCGGCATCCAGTCAGCGCTTTCATCACACACGTAATGCACCGGCTTCCCGCCCGACAAGCTGACTGCCGCAGTCCATAGCGGATAATCAGGCGCCGGCACCAATACCTCATCGCCGCTATTGAGCAAGGCATTCATGCCCATCACGATCAGTTCGGAGGCGCCATTGCCGATATAAATGTCTTCTATCGTCACCCCGCGAATATACTTTTCCTGGGTGTAATGCATGATCGATTTGCGCGGTGCAAACATCCCTTTGGAATCGGTGTAACCAGCAGCATTATGCATATTAAGTATCATATCCTGCACAATTTCATCAGGCGGATCAAAATTAAATACGGCCAGATTGCCAATATTGAGCTTAATGATCTTATGGCCCTCGTCTTCCATCTGCTTGGCTTTTTCCATGACGGGGCCGCGGATGTCGTAACAGACGTTGGCAAGTTTTTGTGATTTTAATATGGGTCGCACGGAGGAAATCTTTCAACGGATCTGCTACAAATATGATGCATGCGTGAAGCAAAATGCTGCACTGCCGAACTCCCCATTCTGCCCAATGCGCTCAGTTTTATCAATCCGTTTTGTGAATTTGTCTAATTTTATTAGTTTTTTATCGAGTTTTTCCATTGATCAGCATCTTTTATATGACAAACATGCCAAATAGCACTGCGTGTATCAAGCTTACAATCGGATCTTCCAATCTGATCCAGAGTCAAGCTCTGCCCTGCCCTGATCAGGCAAGATCAAAATGAAAATCACAGAAGATGCATGCAAGGCGCATGCATTCTTGAAGACGTTGACATAAAAAAGCTACAATGCCGCAACTCCCTTACTAACCCTCGCCTTTTATATACATTCTGGCAGCCATTCTGGTGCCAATGATGTGTGTCAAAGGCTTTAAATTAGTCATATGAAGCTACATCCGACCATTACTCAGCAGTATCAGACCGTCACCGCCTACGATGATCATGGCGTGGAACTCAATGCAAAACGGTTTGAGCATAGCTTAATCGTGTTGCCTGAAGTCGCGCCCATGCCATGGCCAGTCGATCAGTTTGAGCAGTTAAGCGCTGGCCATTTTGAACAAATCGCCGCAAGCTCGCCAGATGTCGTGATTCTAGGAACCGGAAAAAAACAGCGTTTCGTTCATCCCAAGCTCATAGTTGCACTCACCGCGCAGCATAGAGGCGTTGAATGCATGGATAACCAGGCCGCCTGCCGCACCTACAACATCCTGATGGCGGAAGGCCGCAAGGTCGCGCTGGCACTGATTATGGAAACTACATGAAGAATAACGCCACCCGGTATTCGCCCTACGATTCACCGCGTCTGCTGGCGGTCATCGGCGTATTATTTTTAATCATCTGGTTCTATATGCTGGGGGCACGTACCTTAGTTCCTACCGACGAAGGTCGTTACGCCGAAATGGCGAGAGAAATGGTAGCGACGGGCGACTGGATCACCTTACGCCTGAATGGCATCAAGTATTTTGAAAAACCACCGCTCCAAAACTGGATGAATGCGATTAGTTTTGAGCTGTTTGGCTTAGGTGAATGGCAGGCCAGACTATGGACAGGCTTGTGTGGCCTGTTAGGTATCGCAGTAACCGCCTACACCGGCATCAAGGTATTTAGCCGTCGCGTCGGTATCAGTGCCGCCTTCATTTTAGGATCAAGTTTTTACTGGGCTGCTTTCGGTCATGTGAATACGCTCGATATGGGCCTGGCCGGCATGATGACCCTGGCCTTATGTGGTTTATTACTGGCGCAACGCCAGGACGCCAGCGCCAGCGAGCAACGCAATGGTATGTTGTTATGTTGGGCCGGCATGGCATTAGCAAGCATGTCGAAGGGCTTGATCGGCGTGGTCTTGCCTGGTGCTGCACTGGTGCTTTACACCTTGCTGACACGTGACTGGGCGCTGTGGACCCGGCTGCATCTGGGCAAAGGATTAATCTTATTCTTCGCCATCACCGCGCCGTGGTTCATCCTGGTATGGCAAAAAAACCCCGAGCATCCGCATTTCTTTTTCATTCATGAACATTTCCAGCGTTTTACCAGCACTGTCCACAAACGAGGTGGCGCCTGGTATTACTTCTTCCCGCTTCTGATCCTGGGTATTGTGCCTTGGCTGGGGCTATTGTTACAGGGCTTATGGAGCGGCTTACGTGAACAGACATCCGGTTTTCAGGCAAAAAAATTATTGCTGATCTGGACGATTTTTATTTTCTTCTTTTTCAGTATTTCCGGCTCTAAATTGCCTTCGTATATTTTGCCGATTTTTCCGTCAATTGCTCTGCTGATCGCCTGCCAGCTGGAAAAAACCTCGACCCGTTCGTTAACATTTGCCTCCGGACTATTCGCCATGATTGGTTTGGCTGGCTTGGTTTTTTCTGAAAAAATCGGCAGCCTGAGCAAAATCGCCTATGAAATTCCGTTCTATCAGGCGATGGTGCCCTGGGTCACAGCCGCAGCAGGTATTGCACTTGCAGGCGGAGTCATGGGTTTATTTCTGGCGAAGCGCAACAAGGATATGCTGGTGATTGTCCTGGCGGTGTCTGGCTTCGTGGCAGGACAATCATTGTTTTTAGGGCACGAGCAATGGGGTCGTTACAATGCCGGATTGCCACATGTTGCGGCGATAAATGCCGAATTAAACAGCGACACACCGATTTACGCGGTCGGATTGTATGAACAATCACTCCCCTTCTATCTCAGACGCACCCTGATATTGGTCGAGAGCCCTGACGAATTAGAGTTCGGGCTTGAACAGCAGCCGGAATTATGGATACCTAAGCGCAGCGATTTCATCCAAAAATGGCGCGCCGATAGCGCGAATGGCAAGCATGCCATTGCCATTTTGCGACCGCAGGTTTATCAAGATATGTTGCAACAACAAGTACCAATGCGGATAATCGCCCAAGATCCTAAGCGCATTATCGTTTCCAATCAATTATCGAAATAAGAAAAATTAGTCTATGACTCCAGGCACCTTCGGCTTTATTCTGACCGGCATTTTTTTAAACGCTTTTGCCCAGCTATTACTCAAGCAAGGCACCAAAGCAGTGGGTGCCATACACTTGACCGCTGATAACTGGTTTTCCATTGGCGTACAACTGGCGACACAATTACCGATCATCGGTGGCTTAACCTGCTATGTTGTGTCAGTTGTCGTCTGGATCATAGGATTGTCGCGCGTCGACGTGACCATCGCCTACCCTTTGCTGTCCATCGGCTACATTGTCAACGCCATCGGTGCCTGGTATTTTCTCGGTGAAATCATGTCCTTGCAAAGGATGTTGGCGATCGGTGTCATCATTATCGGCGTCGCCCTGTTAGTCAAAAGCTGATACGAATTTCACTGAACGAATAGATAAATAGAAAAAACAAATAGAAAAATCAAGGGAGTATCTTAAAAAACACCCCCCACCCCTTAACGGGCACAACAGATATGGGGGGTTAAAAATACTCCACCCAGTACCCCAGCACTTAAGTACAAGAGGACTTAGAAATGACAACAGCATTACCCTTTCTGCCCTTCACCAAACCGACGATCGATGAAGAAACCATTGCCGCCGTCAGCAATGTTTTGCGTTCGGGATGGCTCACCAGCGGCCCCAACGTACAGGCGCTGGAAGCACAGTTGTCGGAATACTTCGGCGGGCGTCCGGTACGCACCTTTAATTCAGGCACCTGCACCATGGAAATTGCCTTGCGTATCGCGGGCATTGGCATTGGAGACGAGGTCATTACGACGCCCAACTCCTGGGTCGCGACTGCTAACGTGATTATCGAAGTCGGTGCGACACCGGTGTTTGTCGACATCGATCCACGTAGCCACAATATTGATCTTGATAAGCTGGAAGCGGCGATCACGCCACGCACCAAGGCCATTATCCCGGTGCATATGTGCGGCCTGCCCTGTGACATGGATAAGTTGTATGCCATCGCAGCCAAATACCAGCTGCGCGTGGTCGAAGACGCTGCGCAGGCCATCGGCTCAACCTGGAAAGGCAAGCGCATAGGCGCCTTCGGCGATTTTGCCTCGTTCAGTTTTCAGGTCAACAAAAACATCATGACCGGCGAAGGCGGCTGCCTGGTGCTGAATAACGCCGAAGAAGCCAAACTCGCTGAGAAATATCGTCTGCAAGGTGTCAGCCGCAGCGGTCTTGACGGGATTGATGTCGATGTCTTGGGCGGCAAATATAATATGACCGACATCGCCGCGGCTATTGGCCTGGGGCAACTGAAACATCTGGCCGAATTTAACGCCAGACGGATGGCACTGGCCAGACATTACTTCAGCCAGTTCGGTACGGATTTTGAAACGGAAACAGGCGCCGAACTGCCGCTCGCCGAATTTGACAATGGGAATTGGCACATGTTTCACCTGATGCTGCCAGAGCGTTGCAATCGTGCCGAATTCATGCAAAAAATGCTGGATGCAGGTATCGGTCTGGGTTATCACTACCGCGCCATACACTTGTTCAGTTATTACCGTGCCCGTGGCTTTACCGATGGCATGTTTCCAATTGCAGAACGGGTGGGGAAACAAATCGTTACTCTGCCTTTATTCCCGTCCATGAGCGAAGCTGATGTCGAAAGAGTCGTCTCTGCGGTAAAATCCTGCCTTTCCTGAATTTGAGCGCCGCTTGATGAAACCTGAACTCTCCGTCGTTATTCCCGTTTATAACGAAGAAACTGGCTTAAGCCAGTTGTATGCACGTCTTTATCCGGCCCTTGATGCGCTGTCTGCCACAGGTCTCAGTTACGAAATCGTCTTTGTCAATGACGGTAGCCGCGACAATACCGCCGCCGTACTGGCAGATCAGTATCGTCTGCGTCCGGATGTGACACGGGTAGTCCTGTTTAACGGAAACTATGGTCAGCACATGGCCATACTTGCCGGTTTTCAGGCCTGCCATGGCAATATCGTCGTCACTTTAGACGCCGATCTGCAAAATCCACCTGAAGAAATCGGCGCCCTGGTCGACAAAATGCGGCAAGGCTATGATTATGTCGGCTCGATCCGGCGCAAACGTCAGGACTCGGCCTGGCGTACTTATGCGTCCAAAATGATGAATCATTTGCGGGAAAAAATCACGCGCATCAAAATTACCGACCAGGGGAATATGTTACGTGCCTATGGCCGTAATGTGATTGATCTGATCAACCAGTGCACAGAAGTTAATACTTTTGTACCTGCCCTAGCGTATACCTTTGCGCGGAATCCGACCGAAATCATGGTAGAGCACGAAGAACGTGCTGCCGGCGAATCAAAATACTCGCTGTATAGTCTGATACGTCTTAATTTTGATTTAATGACGGGCTTTTCCATCATGCCCCTGCAATTATTTTCTATGCTAGGTATGGTGTTATCTGCAGCATCCGGCGCTCTGGTGGTATTTTTGCTGATTCGTCGCTTTATTCTCGGCGCTGAAGCCGAAGGCCTGTTTACCTTGTTTGCGATTGCCTTCTTTATGATGGGCGTGATCTTGTTCGGTATTGGCTTACTGGGCGAATATGTTGGCCGTATTTATCAGCAAGTACGCGGGCGCCCCCGCTATGTGATCCAAGCCATTCTGGAGCAATCCAGGCCAGACCAGAACCAGGCAAAAGAATGACTGCACAACACAAAAATGCCGTCGTTTTTGCCTATCACAATGTAGGCGTACGCTGCATTAAAACTCTCCTCGCACGCGGGGTCCACATCGACCTGGTGGTCACCCATGAAGACAATCCTGCAGAAACCATCTGGTTTGAATCGGTAGCAGACCTGTGCAAAGAGCACGGCATACCCAGCATCACGCCGGCAGACCCGGCATCGGCTGAATTATTTGCCCAGATTGCAGCCATTCAGCCCGATTTCATTTTCAGCTTTTACTACCGTCACATGCTGCCGAGCGGCTTACTCGCGCTTGCCAAACACGGTGCTTATAATCTGCATGGGTCCTTACTGCCCAAATACCGCGGGCGGGTCCCGGTGAATTGGGCGGTTCTGAACGGCGAAACGGAAACCGGCGCCACGCTGCACGAGATGGCAGCCAAACCGGACGCCGGCGGCATTCTCGCCCAGACCTCCGTACCGATCTTGCCAGATGACACCGCCTATGAAGTATTCGGAAAACTGACCGTCGCCGCAGAACAGATACTCTGGTCCGCGCTTCCGGCCTTACTCGAAGGCAAAGCCAGCGTACGCGAAAACGATGTCAGTAAAGGCAGTTACTTTGGCGCTCGCAAGCCGGAAGACGGCCGGATAGACTGGGCTTTGCCGGCACAACAAGTGTATAACCTGCACCGTGCAGTGGCACCGCCCTACCCCGGCGCTTTCACAGAATCCGCCGGGCATACTTATGTTATTAGCAAAGCCAGACTACTACCGCAGGCTGCACATCAGACCATACCTCAGGCTGGCAACACGGCAAATTTGCCGCAAGGCTTGTCTGTAGTGGATAATGTCATCCTCGGCATGTGCGGCGATGCTCGTGCGCTCCATATTATTGAACTGTTGGAAGATGGCAAACCGATCTCGGCAGCAACGCTCAAGCATCAACTGGTCGCCCAATAATCATTAGCTACATCACATTAAAATAAAGAAATTACCATGAAAAAAGTCCTCATTCTCGGCGTGAACGGTTTTATCGGACATCACCTGTCCAAGCGTATTCTGGAAACCACAGACTGGCACGTCTATGGCATGGACATGCAAACCGATCGTTTGGGTGATTTGCTTAACCATGAGCGCATGCATTTTTTTGAAGGCGATATCACCATCAATAAAGAATGGGTCGAATATCATGTCAAAAAATGCGATGTCATTTTGCCGCTGGTGGCGATTGCCACACCGTCGACCTATGTAAAGCAACCACTGCGCGTATTTGAGCTTGATTTTGAAGCCAATTTGCCTATCGTTCGCTCTGCCGCCAAATATGGCAAGCACCTGGTATTTCCTTCGACGTCTGAAGTCTACGGTATGTGCCATGATGAGGAATTTGATCCGGAACAATCTGAACTGATCTGTGGCCCGATTAACAAGCCACGCTGGATTTACTCCTGTGCCAAGCAATTGATGGATCGCGTCATCTGGGGCTATGGCATGGAAGGTTTGAACTTCACCTTATTCCGTCCGTTTAACTGGATCGGTGCCGGTTTAGATTCGATTCACACGCCAAAAGAAGGCAGCTCACGCGTCGTCACTCAGTTTTTTGGCCATATTGTCCGCGGTGAAAATATCTCGCTGGTGGACGGTGGTGCGCAAAAGCGTGCGTTCACTTATATCGACGACGGTATCGATGCCCTGATGCGTATCATTGCCAACCAAGACGGCGTCGCCAGCGGCAAAATCTACAATATCGGCAATCCGGTCAACAACTATTCTATCCGCGAACTGGCACACATGATGTTGACGCTGGCAGCAGAATATCCAGAATACGCAGAGACTGCCAAACAAGTGCAACTGATAGAAACCACTTCCGGTGCTTACTACGGCACTGGCTATCAAGACGTACAAAATCGGGTGCCGAAGATTACCAACACCTGCGAAGAATTAGGCTGGGCACCAAGCACCAATATGCAAGACAGCATGCGCAACATCTTCGATGCTTACCGCGGTCAGGTCGCCGAAGCCCGCGCCCTGATGGATTAAGTTAGAACCGCATGCCATTTATTGTTTTAAAAATTGACGTTGACACCTACCGTGGCACCCGCGAAGGCGTACCGAATCTGGTGCGCCTGCTCAAGCAACACCATGCCGGTGCCACTTTTTTGTTTTCATTGGGGAAAGACCACACTGGCTGGGCCTTGCGCCGCGCCTTTCGTCCGGGTTTTTTTCAAAAAGTATCGCGCACCTCGGTCGTTGAGCATTACGGCGTCAAGACGCTGATGTATGGCGTGCTGTTGCCGGCACCGGATATAGGCAAAGACTGCGTGGAAGAAATGCGTGCCGTGCGCCGAGCCGGATTCGAGTGCGGCATCCATACCTGGGATCATGTGGTCTGGCAAGATAACGTCAGGCAACGCGGGCAGACATGGACCGAGCAACAGATGCAACAGGCCTTCAACCGCTTCCAGAAAATTTTTGGCACTACACCAAAAACCCATGGCGCCGCCGGTTGGCAAATGAATCCTTATGCCTTCGCCCAACTAGATACATTCGGGATGAAATATGCATCGGACGGTCGCGCCATGCTCAATCAGGATGGCTCGCTGAGCAATCAGACAGCCGGCCCGTATCGGTTGGAAGTGAATGGCACAACGTTGCCATGCATACAGATGCCGACAACCTTACCGACCCTGGATGAATTGCTCGGGCGCGAAATCGATGGCATCGTCATCAGTGAGTCCAATATTGCCGATAGCATACTCAAGCTGACGGAAGAACCAAGAAATCATGTGTTTACGCTACATGCTGAACTTGAAGGGCAAAAACTTGCCCCCATCTTCGATAAGTTGCTAAGCGGTTGGCAAGATCAAGGCTACCAGTGTATTTCTATGGCAGATTATTATGCCAACATTCAAGACCAGACCTTACCCGTGCATCCACTGACATGGGCAGAATTGCCAGGACGATCCGGCGAATTAGTCGCATTAGTTTCAGAGTATGCCTGACCGTAAAACAGATGCATGCCTGGTCATTGCGCCAGTCAAATAAGATTAAAATATCGTCAACATCGTCAATAAGTAATGTAAGCAATACCAGAACATCGCAACAATTCGTCAATAATAGTGGGCAATGGCATTTCTCCATTCACCTACAACCGATCAGGAGATCACTTTGGCCGACAGCCCATCTGCACTGAATTGCCAGGTACCAAACTTTTCCGCTTCCATGACTGGCAATACCTTGTTTCAGTTAAGCGATTTTAGTGGAAAAACCCTGGTGATCTATTTTTATCCAAAAGATAATACGCCAGGCTGCACGACGGAAAGCATCGCCTTCCGTGACCTGCATACTGAATTTCAAAACGCCAATGCCAGCATTTTTGGTCTCAGTCGCGACAGCATCCGCTCTCACGAAGGGTTTAAAGCCAAACTGGATTTACCCTTCGAATTGATTTCAGATCCTGACGAAACAGTATGTAATCTGTTTAATGTCATGAAATTAAAAAACATGTACGGGAAACAGGCCAGAGGAATAGAACGCAGCACATTTGTTATTGACGGCAACGGTAAATTAGTGAAAGAATGGCGTGGAGTAAAGGTTGCCGGACACGTTGATGAAGTGCTGGAATTTGTGAGTACACTGCCATAATTGAAATCCTTTTTTACACGCAAGAGCCGTTGATGGAAATGATCGAGAGATCTTCCACAGCGGCTTTTTCACTTTTAATTTTGCTACACAATTAACGCTGTCGCGTTCATGGTGCGACAAAATAAGCTCTCACACTTTTTATAAGAGGTTCTGATGCCCCTGCCAAAAATGCCGACCAAACCAGCGGCTCTGCTGTCCCCAAAAGACTATCCAAAAGCAGAAAAAAATACTCCCTTGAAGACCCGTCCGGCAGAAGCCAAACCGGCACCAGCTAAACATATCAATACATCGGTTAAGCTACCAGCCAAACCGCCAGCAGCAACAACGATCGTAGCAAAAACAACGTCTGCGAAACCGGCAGCAGCTGCAGCAGCAGCAACGCCATCGGCCTTGGCAACAACGGCAAAGACAGTGACAGCCAAGCCAGTTACAGCGAAAACTACCGGCAAGGCGGCTAGCCCGGCAGCAATCAAGATGCACGAACATCGCGCCAAATCTGTCGCCAGCCGGGTGGCGGACAAATCCGGTGTCACCAAACTGTTTGTACTTGACACCAACGTCTTAATGCATGACCCGTCATCGCTGTTTCGCTTTGAAGAGCATGACATCTATCTGCCAATGATCACTCTGGAAGAATTAGATGATCATAAAAAAGGCATGTCTGAAGTGGCGCGCAATGCACGACAAATTTCGCGCTCGCTAGACGCCCTGGTCGGCGATATCGATCATCACGACATAGAAAAAGGTATCTTGCTGTCAAAACTGGGCAATAAAGATGCCAAGGGCCGCTTGTATTTCCAAACTAAACTACAAGGCGGCAGCCTGCCACCTGGTTTGCCACAAGGCAAAGCCGACAATCAGATTCTGGGCGTTGTACGCGCCCTGGAAGCCGAGTCTCCGGGGCGCCCTGTGGTGTTGGTATCAAAAGATATCAACATGCGCATCAAGGCGCGTGCGCTGGGCCTGCCGGCGGAAGACTATTTTAATGATCATGTCCTGGAAGATTCAGATTTGCTGTACACCGGCATCATCCAACTACCGGAAGATTTCTGGAACAAGCACGGCAAAGGCATAGAAAGCTGGCAGGAAAGTAAAAACGGTAGCAGTACCACCTTCTACCGCATCACCGGTCCGATTATTCCGTCCTTACTAGTCAATCAGTTCGTCTATCTGGAACCGAAAACCGGTGAAGCTTCATTCTATGGTCAGGTCAGACAAATTAATGGCAAGACTGCCGTACTGCAAACCTTACGCGATTACGGCCATCCTAAACACAGCGTCTGGGGTGTCACCTCACGCAACAGAGAACAGAATTTTGCGCTTAATTTATTGATGGATCCAGAATGTGATTTCGTCACCTTACTCGGCCAGGCCGGTACCGGTAAAACCTTATTGGCACTCGCAGCCGGTTTAGCGCAAGTGCTGGAAACTAAAACCTACAACGAAATCATTGTCACTCGCGTGACGGTGCCAGTCGGTGAAGACATTGGTTTCCTGCCAGGTACCGAGGAAGAAAAAATGTCGCCGTGGATGGGCGCATTTGACGATAATCTGGAAGTGCTGAACAAGTCCGACAATGATGCCGGCGATTGGGGCCGCGCGGCAACGCAAGACCTGATTCGCTCAAAGATCAAGATCAAGTCACTCAACTTTATGCGTGGCCGCACCTTCGTCAACAAGTTCCTGATCATCGACGAAGCACAAAATCTGACGCCCAAACAAGTTAAAACTTTAGTCACCCGCGCCGGACCTGGCACCAAGATCATTTGCCTGGGAAATATCGCGCAGATCGATACGCCTTACCTGACAGAAGGTTCCAGTGGTTTGACTTACGTCGTCGACAGATTCAAAGGTTGGGCACATAGCGGACATGTCACTCTGGCGCGTGGCGAACGGTCTCGTTTGGCCGATCATGCCAGCGAGATTTTGTAAGCGGGATTGTATAAACAAAGCTCACTCAATTGACGGTGTATTGCTTCGCAAAATATGGTGCACATACCGTGAATGCGTTTCAATACACCTGTTTTTAGCTAATTAACGATATACGCAAGTGATATTAATTTAACGACCTGATCGCACTCGCGCTCGGGTCGTTTTTTATTTTGAAGTCGAATAACTGACTTACACAGTGCAATAAAATAAATGCTGTTAATCATAACGAATCTATTCAGATTCATTAATTTCTCTGTAGTTGATGAGGAGCATATCTATTGACATAGCCTTGATAAGGCAACCGGATGTCGATCTGAAAAAGAAAATGCCCGCTTGCGCGGGCATAAATCTTTTACTGGAGGAGATGGTGAGATTCGAACTCACGATACGGGGTTAAGCCCATATGCTTCCTTAGCAGGGAAGTGCCTTCGGCCACTCGGCCACATCTCCACACTATTATCAACAAGCATTCTTGCTAACAATCGAGATCAAAATGATAGCTGCTCAACCTGGCTTTGTCAAGAATACAGAGTGAATAATTTCACCCTGTCATTTAATTAAGCAGATTCGAGCCCAAATGCTTTATGCAGGGAGCGAACGGCCAGCTCCATGTATTTCTCATCGATGAGCACAGAAATTTTAATTTCAGAAGTCGAGATCATTTGGATATTAATCCCCTCTTCCGACAAAGTGCGGAACATTTGTGATGCGATGCCGACGTGGCTACGCATCCCCACACCCACCACCGACACTTTAGATACCTTAGGATCGCCGATAATACTGCCAGCGCCGATATGCGCTTTGACATTATTATCCAACACTTCCATGGCCTTGTTATATTCACCGCGCGGAACGGTAAAGGTAAAATCGGTTTTACCCTCAACAGATTGGTTTTGGATAATCATATCGACTTCGATATTGGCATCGGCAACCGGCCCGAGAATCTGGTAGGCAATACCAGGCTTGTCTGGCACACCAAAAACGGTGATTTTTGCTTCATCACGGTTAAACGCGATGCCTGTGATGGTAGCTTGTTCCATATGTGTATCTTCCTCAAACGAAATCAGGGTGCCGGACTTTGCTTCTTCGTCCAGCGGCATTAACGGGTCTGTCAGCGACGACAGGACGCGGGTTGGCATACGGTAATTACCGGCAAATTCGACTGAACGGATTTGCAAAACCTTAGAACCCAGCGATGCCATTTCTAACATCTCTTCAAACGTGACCGTTTTAAGCCGGCGTGCGTCAGTTACTACACGTGGATCGGTGGTGTAGACACCGTCAACGTCAGTAAAAATCATGCATTCCTGCGCCTTTAATGCGGCCGCGACAGCCACTGCAGAAGTATCAGAACCACCACGCCCTAAGGTGGTGATATCCCCCTTCTCATCGACACCTTGAAATCCGGTAATGATAACGATTTTTCCTGCATCTAAATCAGCACGGACTTTAGCATCATCAATGGAGGAAATACGGGCCTTGGTGTGAGCTGAGTCAGTCTTGACCGCAACCTGCCAGCCCGCATAAGACACTGCCTGCTTACCAATAGCGATCAAAGCCATTGACAACAAACCA
>JBBQNW010000059.1:0-13701 GCA_038330335.1 Burkholderiales bacterium
AATGCTGAGCTTGCCGGGGTGTGAATACCATTTTTTTGATTCCGCAAAGGTGGATCAGTCCATACAGCAAAGCCGAAGCATGGCCGGCCGAGAGGAAGAATCGGCCGCGCTCGGGTCAGTTGGGGGCGTCAGGATCGAAGCGCAGAAAGCGCTGCCACAGACGCAATACGCGCTCGGCGCTACACCCATGGGCTTACCGGGATGGCGGGGATGGCCGTAATTGGCCGGGATTGGCCTTCTGTACCTGAGCATTGGCCAGAGGCGCGGCGTGTTGATGCCTCGCAGATCGGGATTTCGCGCTTCGGGGCTTGCATCAGTATTCCTCTCGAAGTTGGCGATATCGTTTTATCAGCGCATTGGTAGAACTATCGTGGACTAATGCCACAGCATCGGAACCGCTGAGCTCCGCTGCGGTTTTTTGCGCCAGCAACTTGCCCAGTTCGACGCCCCATTGGTCGAATGAGTCGATGCCCCAGATCACACCTTGGGTGAAGACGCTGTGTTCGTATAGCGCCACCAGCGCGCCAAGCGAACGCGGGGTCAGTTGATGTGCCAGCAGGGTGTTACTGGGGCGGTTCCCTTCGAACACGCGATGCGGCACCAGTGCTTCAGCAACGCCATCGGCACGCACTTCATCAGCCGTCTTACCGAACGCCAGCGCCTCTGATTGCGCCAACATGTTGGCCATCAGCAGATCGTGCTGAAGGTCTTGCTGGTCCTGGCAGCCGGGCTGCGCAGCAACCGGGTTCAGGCTTTTGCCGAAACCGATGAAGTCGCAGGGCACCAGTCGCGTGCCCTGATGCAGCAGCTGATAGAACGAATGCTGGCCGTTGGTGCCCGGTTCACCCCAGACGATGGGCGCGGTAGCGCAAGCAACCGCCTGCCCATCCTGAGTGACGTGCTTGCCATTGCTTTCCATTACCAATTGCTGAAGATAGGCGGGGAAGCGTGCGAGGTATTGCTCATAGGGTAAGATTGCCTGGGTAGCCGCCCCCAGAAAATTGTTATTCCAAATCGCCAGCAAGCCCATCAGGGCGGGCATATTGCGTTCAATCGGCGCTTGTTGGAAGTGTTCGTCCATGGCTCGCATACCGGCCAACATCTCGCGGAATTGGGCGGCACCAATTGCCATCATGGTAGACAGGCCGATCGCCGAATCCATCGAATAGCGGCCGTCTACCCAATCCCACAGCGGGAACCTCTGCGCAGGCGCAATTCCGAATTCTTGCATTGCCTCGGTATTGGTCGACACGGCCGCGAAATGCCGCGCAACGGCTGTCTCTTCGCCAAGTTGCGCGAGTATCCATGCGCGCGCGGCCTGTGCATTGCTTAGCGTTTCGACTGTGTGGAAGGTTTTCGAGCACACGATGAACAGGGTCTGGCCGGGATCAAGGCCGCGTATTGCTTCGGCTAGTGCCGTGCTGTCAACGTTAGAGACGAACTTCAGATCGAGATTACGCTGGCTGTAATGCTTGAGCGCTTCATAAGCCATTACCGGGCCGAGATCGGAGCCACCAATGCCGATATGAATGATGTGCCGGATGGGCTTACCCGTATGGCCGAGCCACGTGCCGCTGCGGATCTGTGCGCTAAACTCCGCCATGCGATCGAGCACCGCATGGACCTCAGCCACCACGTCGACCCCCGCGAGCCACAATTGCTGGCCAGCTGGTCTGCGCAAGGCGGTATGCAATACCGCGCGTTGCTCGGTATTGTTGATGACATCGCCCCGGAACATGGCGCCGATGCGCTCGGGTAACTCACAGTCGCGCGCCAGTGCTGCCAGCAGCGCAACGGTGTCGGGGTTGATGCGATTTTTTGCGTAGTCCAGATACAGGCCGGCGGCTTCAACATGCCAACGGCGGCCACGCTGGCTATCCTCGGCAAAAAACTCACGCAAGTGCATGTTGCCGATACCTGCGTGGTGCTGCACCAGCGCCTGCCATGCGGGCCGGCTAGTGACGGTTTTCATGCAGGCGGCAGCGGTGCTGCGCGTTTCTCACGAATCTGCGTCAACAGCGCGTGCCACGAGGTCGCAAAAGCATCGACGCCCTCACGCTGCAAGCGGATAGCGAGGTCGTCGCTGTTCAAGCCTTCGCGGGTAAACTCTTCGATGATGGCTTCGGCGTAGCCGCCGTCCGCCGGTAGCGCCGGTCCGAGTTTACCGTGTTCGGCAAATGCCAGTAGTGTCTGTTCAGGCAGCGTGTTGATGGTGCCGGCGGCGGCCAGCGCCTGCACATACAGCGTGTCCGCCGCGGCCGGATCTTTGCTGCCGGTGCTGGCCCATAGCAGGCGCTGCGGCAGGGCGCCAGCAGCGGCAAGTGTCAACCAGCGCGGGGATGCTAATAGCTCGCGATAAGCCTGGTAGGTACGCATGGCGATGGCAATGCCCAGACGATTGTGAAAGGCTGACGAGATCTCTGCATTGGCGGCCACATCCCAGCGACTGACAAACAATGATGCCACGGAGCCCACTTGCAGATCGAGACCCGCTAACTTCCGCCGTTCCAGACCGCGCAGATAGGCCTCAGCGGCGGCCAGGAAGTGCTCGCGCGAAAACAGCAGTGTCACATTGACCGGAATGCCGGCGAAAATGAGTTCCTCAATGCTCTCGACACCTTCGGGCGTGCCTGGAACCTTGACAAACAAGTTCGCCTTGTTGGCTTTTTTGAATAATTTTTTTGCCGCCTGGATCGTGTGGAATGCTTCGTGCGCCAATAGTGGTGAAATTTCCAGTGATACCCAGCCATCCTGCCCTTGGGTAGCATCGAAAATCGGGCGAAAAAGATCAGCCGCCTGTGTCAGATCTTCCAGGGCCAGTTCAAAAAACAGATCTTCATCCGACATTCCGATCGCATCGAGAACACGGATGCTATCGTCATAGCTTTCGTCAGCGCCTATAGCGTGTTCAAAGATGGTGGGATTTGATGTCAGTCCTGTCACTGAAAGCGTGTCGATATAGTGCGCCAGCGTGCCGCTGCGCAGCAGCGTGCGGGTGATGTTGTCCAGCCAGATACTCTGGCCGAGTTGGTGCAACGCTAGAGTTGAGTTCATGTTGCTAGTCCTTTGTTTAAGCTAGGTTTGATCGTCGACTGGATTAAACCAGCCGCCATCGAGAGCAATGAAGTGGTTGGCCGCCGGCGGCCCCCAAGATCCGGGCAAATAGGCAATAGCGGCGGAATGATCAAGCAACACCGGCTCAACCGCAGCCCAGGCAGCCTCGATTGCATCTTCACGGGAAAACAGCGCGCTGTCGCCATGGATCGCGTCGGTGAGCAGGCGTTCATAGGGAGACTGCGCGCCCGCTAGCTCTTCGATTAGCGAGAACTCGTGTTGCGTACCGACGAACTCTTTACCGGGCCGCTTCACACGCAGGCTCAGTGCAATGGTGGAATGCGGCGACACACGCAGACGCAGTCGGTTTGTTCCCTCGCGCATCTCGGCGTCGCCGAACAGGTTCTGTGGCGGCGCCTTGAGCGTCACGACCACTTCGCAGGCGGTCGCCGGTAAGCATTTGCCAGCGCGCAGATACCAGGGCACGCCGCCCCAGCGCCATGAGTCTATATGCAGGCGTAATGCACAGAAGGTCTCGACATCAGAGTCACTGGCCACCTGCGGCTCGTTGCGATAGCCCTGATATTGTCCACGCAGGATGTCGCTGGCGGCGAGCGGTCGCAACGCGTTAAACACATCGGTCTTGTGCCGGTGTACCGCATTGAAATCACGACTGGCAGGCGGCTCCATTGCGAGTAGTGCGACGATCTGGAACAGATGGTTTTGGATCACGTCGCGCAGGCAACCGACGCTTTCGTAGAAGGCACCCCGGCCCTGGACGCCAAACTGTTCGGCCAGGGTGATCTGCACGCTGGCGATATGGTCGCGATTCCAGATTGGTTCGAGAAAGGAATTGGCGAAGCGAAAGTACAAGATGTTCATGATCGCCTCCTTGCCCAGAAAGTGATCAATGCGGAAGATGGCGTGCTCGGGAAATACTTCCAGCGCGATGCGATTGAGTTGGCGCGCTGAGTCCAGATCGCGGCCGAACGGTTTTTCGATAATCAGCCGGCCGCCGTCAGCCAGTCCGGCCGACTTCAGGCCATGAATGACCATGGCAAACAGAGCTGGTGGAATGGCCAGATAGTAGGCCGGCCGTTGCACACCGGGCAGCGCGCGCCGCAATGCCTCAAAAGTGGCCGGCTCCCGGTAGTTGCCACTGACATAGTGTAGCGCGCCGAGTAAGCGTTCCAGTACGCTGTGCTCGACCGCGGGACATGCCTGTTCGATGCTCGTTCGGGCCCGCGCCCGCAACTGCTCATCACTCCAGACCGAGGTGGCAACCCCGACCACTAGCGTCGGCAAGCTGCCTTGCTGGCACATGGCATACAGCGCCGGGAAAATTTTCTTGTATGCCAGGTCGCCTGTGGCCCCGAAAATAATCAGGGCGTCAGCGGTTAGCGTTCCGGTGTTGAGGGTGTCGGGTGCCATCTCAGGTCTCCTGCGGCGAGCTGCCGCAGACTTTTTCGAGGGGGCCGCCGAACGCGTGCCGCATGGCCGATTGCAGACGATTGGCGAAATCTGCCTCGCCGCGTGAGCCACAGCGTACATACCGTGCATACCGCACCGCGCTTAACACGGGTGCCGGCAGCGTTTCGTCAATTGCCGCCTGAAAGGTCCGGCGCCCTTCGCCTGAAACCGCCACCCAACCAAGGCCGATCATGCCGATTTGCATGTTGTTACTCCTGTAACTTGTAACGGGACGATCACCGAGTGTTTACGGCGATCGTCGACAAGGGTGATGGCTGGCGATGAACCGGGAATACCCTCCAGAGTCCAGCCGGAACCGCCTAAGGCAGCATGTGGTTGAAGTAAGGTAATTCGGTAAATGGTTTCGCCATCCCGGTAGCACGGACCAAATGAGGGCCAGACTTCAGGGCAGCGAGGATCATGCTCGTCCCAGCGGCTATCACCGCATTCGCCGGTGCCAGCCAGTACATGATCACGACCGTTCGACGCTAGTTGCAGCTCGGGAATGTTAGTGTGGGCCATGGAAAGGATGGGCTGGTGGAATCGTTACACTGTGTCTGCGTTGCTACACAACGTCTGTACGCTAGCGCGCATAGATACCGGCAACGTACGATATGCGATTGGCGCGCGGATCACTGCATCAACGCAGCTTCAACGTAGCTTCACGCAGCTTCACGCAGCTTCAACGCAGCATAGAAAGCATCGATGGTTTTTTGGTAGTCGAGGGTGTCAAAGATGGCGCTACCCACGACGAACGTGTCGGCACCGGCATCTGCAATGTGGCAGATGTTGTCAATTTTTACGCCGCCATCCACCTCCAGCCGGAGGTGGCGCCCGCAGGCGTCCAGCAGTGTGCGTACCTGCGCCAGCCGGGCCAGCGTTGATTCGATGAATATCTGACCGCCGAAGCCGGGTTCAACGCCCATGAGCAGCACGAGATCGACCTGATCCAGCAAGGTTTGCAGCGTGTCCAGTGGAGCCGTGGGTGAGAACACCAATCCGGTCTGCGCGCCGAGCTCGTGAATCAACTTCAAGGTTCGCGCAGGATCGGACGATGCGTAAGCATGGAAGCTGACGAGGCTGGCGCCTGCGCGCGCTCGGCACTGGCATACCGTCAGCACGGCGTGCAAACGGCTTTAAAGCCCTGAAGAGTGCCGGAGCGAAGCTCAGGTTCGGTACATAGTGCTTGTCCATGACATCGAAATGAATACAACCAGCGCCGGCCGCAACTACATCGTGAATTTCCTGCCCGGCACGAGCGAGGTCGCACGACAGGATACTGACAGAGAGGCAATGCCCGACAGGAGTGTCGCTGGCGGCATCAGACCGATTCGATAAAGTGTTATCCGGCATGGCGGTAATTGCCCGGGCCAGCATTCCACAACGAGATAACGCGCCGCTGCGTATGGTCGCTATCAAAGCTGAGCACGCTCATCGATGCCGGATTTAACATGAGGTGACGTCCCTGGAAGACTGGCAGACCGATCCAGCGTACTGCCAGCACACGCCCGAACTGGCCATGAGAAAAGATGGCTACCTTGCCGCTAAGATCTTGCAGTCGCGCGATGACCAGATCTGCACGGGCGCCAATATCTGGCGGTGACTCACCGCCGGGGCAACCGTCTCTCCAAATGTCCCAATCAGGATGCTGTTTCTGGATATCGACGGTGCGCAAACTTTCGTAGTCGCCATAATCCCACTCTGCCAGGTTCGGCTCGATTTGCATACCGCCCTGGCCCGCAGCTTCAAGCCCGGCCAGACTACAGGTTGTGCGAGCGCGCAGGCGCGGACTGCTCAGCACCAACGTGAAAGGGATGCCCGTTAACGACGGTGCCAACGCGCGCGCCATTGATTCGCCGTGCGGTGTTAGCGCTAGATCGGTGTTGCCAGTGTGTTGCCCGGATAGCGACCACGCGGTCTCGCCGTGCCGGAAGAAATAGATTTCAAGTGGATTACTCATGTGGATTCCATTGCTATCGGGTATTTGCCTCGCAGCGCCGCCTTGTGGTAGCGGACGCGATGCCTTCGTGCCTCTTGTGCGTCGAACCGGCTCACATTCTTGCTGGACCAGATATCCAGTGCCGGCTGCGATAGAACACGTGCCAACCAGAACGATGAACGCGTGGGCAGCGGCGTGGGTAGCGGACAGAGCAGGGGAGGCGCGCTGCCGATTGTGCCTCGCCGGGGTCGCGCCCCATTGACTGGCGCCACCTTGTTGCGCGCCGCCTTGTCTTGCGTACTCTTGTCTTGTGAGTAATTTTTGATATGCATGGGATTGAGCCTGCTGCTGCCAAGTTGCGCGGCTTGACTACTTGATAAAAATGCGATTCCCGCCAGCGCCGCCGGCATCATTCCCAGCAAGTACTGCACTGTGGCGTCGGCCACTTCCTGCACGCCGGGCTGAGCAGGACAGTTCCGCCCGGCGCTGACCATGGTAGGTTTCAAAATCATGGCTTCGTCGTTAGCTACCGCCATGCGCTGATGCATGTACGCAGGATCGTTGCCTCCGACGACAATCGGCGTCCAGCGGTAGCCGGGGAAGAACGGTTCGAGTCCGGTGTGGCCGATGCGCGCTAACCATCTCGGGTTGCGGATTTTAAATTCGTTCAGATACAAGATGGGCAACACGGCGCCGTCGCTGACAGGATTGAGTAGTTTATTGGCATGCCAGGCAGCGGTAAGCGCTCCGGTCGCCGCCTCGCCATCTCCAATGGCGCAGGCGACGATTAAGTCGGGATTATCGAAGGCACCGATGCCACCCTTGGTTCGTGAGTCAGAGTCCCCTTCAGTACCGCCACATTGACCTACATCAGGCGCTCCGGTTCAGGATTTCAAACTCATCGTCTGTCAACACAAGATCGACTGCTGCCACATTTTGTTTGAGGTGGGACACTTTCGAAGTGCCGGGAATAGGTAACATGACTGGACTACGTTTAAGCATCCACGCCAGTGCAACCTGCGACGGCGCGGCATTGTGTGCTTTGGCGATCTTGTCCAGGACAGAACCATCGCGTGCCAATTCTCCGGCCGCCAGAGGGAACCATGGAATGAAGCCGATTTGGTGCTGCTCGCAATAATCAAGCACGTCCTGGCTGGCTCTATCGGTCAGGTTATACCGGTTTTGGACCGTCGCAACTTTGAAGACCTTGGAGGCAGCTTCGATGTCTTCGACCGATACTTCACTTAAGCCGGCATGGGCGATAATGCCGTCGTCAAGCAGGCCCTTGATCGCACCGAATTGCTCGTCGCGGGGCACTTTTGGGTCGATTCGATGCAGTTGCCACAAACCCAGTTGTTCCACGCCCAGCAGGCGCAGGCTCTTCTGCGCCTGCTGACGCAGGTATTCAGGACGGCCAAGCGGCACCCATAATTCGGGGCCGGTGCGCGCCAACCCTCCCTTGGTGGCAACCAGCATACCCTTGTAAGGATGGAGTGCTTCGCGAATCAACGGTTCGGCAATATCGGGTCCGTAAGAGTCAGCAGTATCGATAAAATTAACACCGAGATCCGGCAGACAGCGGAGCGTACGTAAAGCTTCGGCCTTGTCGGCCGGTGGCCCCCAGACGCCCGGACCCGTGAGACGCATTGAGCCGTAGCCGAGGCGATTTATACTGACCGTGGCGCCGACCATAAAGGTGCCGGCTTGACTGGCATTTGCGCTGGCGTCAGTTGCCGGCGCGGAGGGATTGTTGGAGTGGGAGACTGTCATGCTTTTTCCTTAGTTTGGCGCGTCAATGACGGCGTGGTGAACCAGCTTTTTATTCACGAATTGTTGAATGCCCATGTCGCCCAATTCACGGCCGTAACCAGAATTCTTGATACCACCAAAAGGCAATTCGGCATCCGCCCAGTCGATGCCGTTGATGAACATCATTCCGGTATCGACCCGGCTCGCCACGCGCTTGCCACGCTCTAAGTCTTCAGTAAATACCGAGCCACCCAGACCGAAATCGGAATCGTTGGCCAACGCGATCGCTTCCTCTTCATTCTTGACCGGAAAGAACATGGCGACCGGACCAAAAAATTCGTCGCGAAACGCAGGATTGTCTTTCTTTACGTTAGTAAGAATAGTCGGTTGCATAAATGAACCCGGGCGCTCAATTCGATTGCCGCCCATGACGAGTGTGGCGCCGTGAGAGACCGCCGAATTGACCTGTTTGAGCAAACCGAGCAAGGCCGATTCGGTGGACAGTGGGCCCAGCGTGGTCTTTTCATCCATAGGATCGCCGGCTTCGAGCTTGCTCAGCGCGGTCTGGAACTGCGACAGGAACTTCTCGGCCAGCGCATGTACGACGATGAAACGCTTTGCCGCACAGCAAGTTTGCCCGGTGTTGTACATGCGTCCCCATACCGCCCATTTCACTGCTTTGTCGAGGTCGGCATCTTCGAGCACGATAAACGCATCGCTGCCACCCAGTTCCATGGAGGATGTTTTGAGATTTTGTCCGGCCCGCGCAGCGAGACTGCGTCCGGCAGCGACGCTTCCGGTCAGTGCTACGCCCTTGATGCGCGGGTCGTCTACCACCTGGTTCGATTGTTCGTGCGAGATCAGGAGGTTGGTGTAGAGACCGACCGGAGCGCCCGCGTCAAGCATGATTTTTTCGAAGGCAATCGCACATTGCGGCACACATCCGGCATGCTTGATCATCAATGTATTCCCCGCCATCAAATGTGGCCCTGCCACGCGCGCTAGTTGATAATACGGAAAATTCCATGGTTCGACGCCGAAGATGACACCAATCGGGCTACTCTCCATGTGCGCTTCGCCGCGCAGCGGGTTCAATTTTACGGGGGCCAGAAAACGCTCAGCATTTTTCGCGTAATAGGCCATGATTTGGGCGCTGAATTCAACCTCGCCTTTTGCTTCGCCGATGCGCTTTCCCATTTCCAGCGTCATTATCTTGGCCAGTTCAGTGGCGCGTTCATGTAGCAATTCGCCCGCTCTGGCAATGACCAGAGCACGCTCGGCATAGCTCTTATTGCGCCAGGTGTCAAAGCAGGTTGCAGCCGTTTTAATACATTGTTCCAATTGCTGATCACTGAATTCGTCGAAAGTCTTAACGCTCTTGCCGTTAAATGGATTGATACTTTGGTAAGTCATGGTGTTGTATTCTTTCTATAGTATTTGACCTGCGGTAGTGCCGTCATCAAAGAGTCAGTGACTAGTGGTTTCGCTGGCCGTGGTTAATTCAAATTGAACCCAAAATCTATCTTCAGTTGCGTCAATCCAAGCTTCAACAAGGCTAGCACTGGCGCGGTCGCGAAATTCATTGCACACGTCGCATGCAGCTTGCAGATTCGCTGCTAGCGTCTGATGGTCATCACACAAATCGGCCAATATATGCGTCATTTTGACAAAATTGACTGTGTTTGCCGCTTCGCTCTGGATGTGAGTTAGTTGCCCTATTGACGACGGTGCTCGCTCAGCCATTTTTTGTATGCGCTCCGATAGACAATCGGTCAGCGCAAATAACTCGCCAGTCTGATCGTCAAGGTGCATGAGGTAGTCGGGATAACAGGCAGCACGCATGCACCAATGAGAGTTTCGGGTTTGCACGACGGATGCCGGTACTTGTAAAAAAAGTGCGTTTAAGTCTACAGCGATGTCTTGAGTCGCAGTATGCCAAAGACCGGTCGGTGTTGCCGGCGTTACGACACAGTGATGTGTGTACTCAGAAGTCTCAGTGATATCAAAATGCATCATCTGTGTTCTCCAATTTATTTAACCGCCGGACTCGAAGGCTGATAAGCTCATTAGTGTTCGAGACTAACTCGGGATGATAGAGTTGGGATCAGACTGGCCAGGACAACGACTATTCTTTGCCTGATTTTGCCTGATTTTGTCTGATAATATTGGCTTGTCGGACCCACCTTCGGCATCGCCGGACAAAGTAATCAGACCCTTTTCGACCATGACTTTAACGGACCCCTTAGGCACGTATGTCAGCCACTGCAAAGCCTGTTCTGCGGCAAGTGCGATATCTGCATCATTGCGCTTGCCTGACCCGGCAAGTTTCACATCTATCTTAATTGCCAGCGCTTTGACACCGGACACGCGCTGTGTGGTCTGTTCGACCCCCAAATTTTTCTGCTTAGCTACTGACGCGACCAGCTAAAGTCACGACACCATTCCTGGCTTCGACGCCGATCCCTGCTGCGTCAACCGAAGGTTCCCAATCAAATTTAGCAAGAATGTCTTTCTGGAGCTGGTGGTCTGTTTTCATTTTCGTCTTCCTCTTGAATTAACGACAATTCAGTCTGCGCAGGATTTTGTGTCCGGTCTGTTAGTTAGCGCACTTACGTCAAAAATAGGCAAATGAATAAATCCTGCGAAGAACGCACGGCGAACCATGACGCTAGCGATCAGCGATTGAAGCACGCTTTACGATTTTTTATTTCACAACATCGTCACTCCTTTGTTGCTTACCGCACGGTGTCTTGACATCAGCTGGTGCATGGTATGACCAATGCTGTATTCGGCACGCAGCTCTTTACGCGCGACAATTTATGTCTAAAACGACAATTAAATATTTTACGGAGAAAACTTTATGTCTATACGAATGATATTGTTAAGTAGCATGCAAGAACTCCTTGCTGCCGGATCATCTGCCGGATTATCTGCCGTATCCATCAATGCTCTTGAAAATTTAGTCGTCCAAAAAGAAGTCAATGTGGAAGACTTTTCGATTGAGCTTCAAGCGGCTATTCACGAAGCAGATATCAAATTCGTTTCTCCAGACAGTGTCGTACTGACCGAAACCGGACAAAGCCATTACGCAAATGCTCTGAAGCTTCAATAGAGCAAGGCAAGTTTGAATTAAATTCCATCGGAAGCATTGTCAGAAAAATTATAATTTCTTCCCTGTTGACGTTGCCGGTCTCACTCAGTGGATGCGGCGCTAACGACATTCAGATTTAAGATTTATGATTTAAGATTTAAGATTTAAGATGAGCAGGTTAAGGCGGGCCGGTCTGAAGTCTTGCCTTACCGGTGCCTTCAATTCTGTTTCTTAATATTTAATTTATCCGGTGTTCTTCAATCAATTGTGAAAATACCAGTCCTTTACCGGTTAAGGATGTCCCGATCGGAAATGGTTCTTGCCGCCCGACCACGATCGCAGCGAGGTGGCCGAGTCGTCTTGCTGCATCCGGCGCGCGCAGATATTGACCGGCATCAAAGCGGACGCGCATGTCAATCGTATACTACAGACACTATTCAAAAAAGGGAGGCATGTCATGACTGCCATCAAAATGTTACTGGGAATGCTTTTCGGCGTTTCTCTGTTTTTCGCTCAGGGCGCGTGGACCGCTGAATCCATGAAATCAACGCCGGCTGGGACAAATGTCCTGATCCCGGCAGGCGCAGCTTCCGGACCGACATCAGAGTTGATCAAGCGCGGGGAGTATGTGGCACGCCTGGGCGACTGCATCGCCTGCCACACCACACCCAATGGAAAATTGATGGCGGGCGGCCTGGAACTCAAGACACCGTTTGGCCCACTCTATTCTACTAATATCACGCCAGATACTCAGACAGGCATCGGCAAGTATTCTTTTGAACAATTTGACCGGGCCATGCGCAAGGGAGTCGCTGCAGATGGGCGCAATCTGTACGCCGCCATGCCTTATCCGTCCTATGCCAAGATGTCCGGGGACGACATGCGCGCCTTGTACGCTTATCTGAATCAGGGACTTGTGCCGGTTAACCAGTTCAACAAGCCTTCAGAGATGTCCTGGCCGTTCAGTATGCGTTGGGGCTTGTCGCTCTGGAACTGGGTATTTCTTGACAGCACTCCTTTCAAGCCGGTGGCAACCCAGGATGCTGTGTGGAACCGCGGTGCCTATCTGGTACAGGGCTTGGGACATTGCGGGGCTTGCCACACGCCGCGCGGCATTGCCTTTCAAGAAAAGACCATGAGCCAGGAGGGCGCCAATGGCAAACTCTATCTTGCGGGCGAAACAGTAGAGGCCTGGCGAGCACTCAGCCTGCGTAACCTTTGGACAGTGGAAGATACGGTTTTGCTGCTCAAGACCGGGCAGAATCGCTTCGCCAGCGTCTCCGGCAACATGGTCGAGGTGATCCATAACAGCACCCAGCACTTTAGCGTTGCTGATTTAACCGCCATCGCCACCTATCTGAAATCGCTGCCCCCCGGGGAGCACGATTTACCCATGCCCGCCGCGCGCGATGCTGTTACGGCCTCAACCATCCCCGCTAAACTATTCTCCACGCGGGGCGGTCTGGGATATGTGCAATTCTATGTTGATTGCCATCGTCAGGATGGTGCCTGAGTACAAGACATCTTCCCCTCCTTGGCACAGACCCCTTCGGTCGCATCGCCCGATCCCTCGACCCTTCTTCATATTACGTTGACGGGGTGGAAAACCGCGCAAACGGCGGCGCATCCGCGCGTCTACACGATGCCGGCCTTTACCCGACTGTCTGACCAGGAACTGGCAGAAATCCTGAGCTTTGTGCGTGGAAGTTGGGGCAATAACGCAGGGCCGATCAATGCTTCTCAGGTTAGTAAATTGCGTGGACAACTTGATCCCAAGGTCACGGATTCTTCCCAATTTGAAACTCCGCGTCTGGCCAATCTGCTGGCGCAGCCCAATGCCGAGCAACTGAATCGTGGTATGCGTTTGCACCTTGAAACTAAAGCATTGTTGCCGCGCAACGTAGGCAATGCCTTGAATTGCACTAGCTGTCACCTGAATGCAGGAACTGTGGCGGATGGTTCGCCATTCGTCGGTGTTTCTGCCTTCTTTCCGGGCTATGCGCCGCGTGCGGGGCGAGTCATCACACTCGAAGACCGGATCAATGGCTGTTTCTTGCGTTCCATGAACGGTAAGCCGCTGGCGCTGGATTCGGACGACATGAAGGCGATGGTGGCTTACTTCAATTGGATGAAAGGGGAAACCAAGCCACAGGATAAGGTTGCCGGCCGTGGTGTTGGCAAGATTGATATGACGCTCAAACCCGATATTGAAAACGGCAAGAAGGTCTATTCGGCGCAGTGTGCCGTGTGTCACGGCAAGGACGGTGAAGGCCTGCTGCATGCGGACGGACGTTACGTTTATCCTCCGCTCTGGGGCGATCAGTCATTTAACATCGGCGCAGGCACGGCCCGCACCTATACCGCGGCGGCGTTTGTAAAACGCAACATGCCGATAGGA
>JBBQNW010000060.1:0-13519 GCA_038330335.1 Burkholderiales bacterium
GCCAGCGCCGACTGGATGAGCCGGAACCTGTTCCGTCGTATCGAAGTGGCGTTTCCTATTCTGGACAAAGCACTGAAGAAACGTGTGATGTCCGAAGGCTTAGAGCCTTACCTGAAAGACAACGTCAATGCCTGGGTGCTCGATACTGATGGCAATTACGAACGCAAAAAAGTTCGTGCCAAACAGGTACCTTTCTGCGCACAAAAGACCCTGATGCATCAACTGGGCTCAGTCTCGGCAGAATAACAGCAAGTGAATAACGGTAAAAGAAAGCACACCATGGATCTGATTCTTTGGCGCCATGCAGAAGCCGAACCAGGCAGCGCAGAGCTGCCTGACGAGGCGCGCAAACTAACCGCCAAAGGCATCAAACAAGCGAATAAAATGGCTTACTGGCTAGAAAGTACACTGCCCGACAGCTGCCGCATTCTGGTCAGCCCGGCAGTCAGAACGCTGGAAACCGTGGCGGCGTTGGATCGCAAATTTAAGGTACTGGAAGAATTGCGCCCCGACGCCAGCGCCGAGGCAATACTGGCGGCCGCCAACTGGCCACATAGCCGCGAACCGGTGTTAATCGTCGGGCACCAACCGTATCTGGGGCAAGTGGCCGCCCGCCTGCTAGCGCCGATGCAGCTGGAATACGCGATACGTAAAGCTAATGTGTGGTGGATCAGCCAGAAACAACGCGAAGCCGAAGGCGTGCAGACGTATCTGAAAGCGCTGATGGCACCAGACCTGGTGGTCAAATAATCGGTCGACAATGTGCCGGGCTAAACCTCATAGACAATCTGCCGGACATGTATTTGGGCAGAATCCCTGACACGACAGAGACGAAAAGCCAGCGCTGGCGCCGGCACATTGCTCTGCTGCTAGATTACTGCGGTGCCGGATGCCATCGCAGTCTCTGGCAACATCGCTAGCGGTACCTCAGTGCTTTGTCCGCGCAGCATGATGTCATGCCAGCTGACCAGCCGCAGCTCGCCGCTGGCGTCTTCCACCAGTGCCGACAAGCTCTCTACCCAATCGCCGTCGTTGCAATAGGTGATGCCATCAATATCTCTGATTTCCGGTTTGTGAATATGGCCACAAATCACGCCATCCAGACCGCGCTTACGCGCTTCATCGGCCAGTGCATTTTCAAACGAACTGATGTAACTGACCGCATTTTTAACTTTGAGTTTCAGGTATTGCGACAAAGACCAGTAAGGCAAGCCAGCCCGGGCGCGCCAGTTATTAAAGACCTGATTAAATTTGAGAATCACGGTGTACAGGCTGTCGCCGACATAGGCCAGCCACTTGGCACAGGCAATCACCCCGTCAAACCGGTCACCATGCAAGACCAGCATGCGTTTGCCTTGTGCCGTGACATGCACTAATTCATCCCTGACCTTGATACCACCGAAATCAAGATCAATAAACTGCCTTACTGCTTCATCATGATTGCCGGGAACGAAGATCACATTGGTGCCTTTTTTGGCTTTTTTCAGCACCGTCTGCACCACGTTATTGTGTACCTGATCCCAATACCAGCGCCGTTTCAACTGCCAGCCATCGATAATGTCACCGACCAGATACAGGGTGTCCGATTCGGTTGCCTGCAAAAATTCCAGCAAGCGCGCGGCCTGACAGCCGGTCGTTCCCAGATGCAGATCAGAAATCCAAATCGTCCGAAAACGAATCACCTCTTTTTTACTGTTTTTGAACAGCTTGTGATTAATTTTTTGATTCAGAAACTGATCTGCCGGTGTCATTATTCTGACTCCCCGGTGCCGTAATGTTTGGCGTAACGATTGTCCAGATTGGCCAGCGGCAGCATGACAAACAAATCGGCGCAATGAAAATCATGATCCCAGGCCGGTTCACCGCAGACCCAGGCACCGGCGCGCAAATAGCCCTTCAACAGCGGCGGTATACGCGCCACATGGCTGGCATCCATATCGTCAATCGGAAACGCCAGATGCGGTGTCACGCGATAATCTAACGGGGCAAAATCGGCGTCTTTAAAACCGCGATAAATCGCCGCCGCATTATGCCCGCCATCGGTCAGGCTGATACTGGCGCAACCGATCAGGTAAGTGCAGCGTTCGCGCCGCATATACGCTGCCAGGCCGGCCCAGAGCAGCATGATCACGGCGCCACTACGGTAATCCGGATGAATACAGGCGCGCCCTGCTTCGGCAATGCTGCCGCGTATATTTTGCAAACGGGATAAATCGAATTCGGTTTCGGAATAATAACGGCCAATATCGCGCGCCGCAGTCGGCCCTAAAATACGGTAAGTGCCGACGACTTTGAGGGTTTTGGTATCACGTACGATCAGATGATCGCAGTGTTCGTCAAACTCATCTTTATCCAGGCCGTCGGGGTTAGACAAGGCCGATAAGCCCATCGCCTCGATAAATACTTTATAACGTAAGCGCTGTACTTCTTTGACTTCTTTGGCCGTGCTGGCAAGACTTAAACTTAGCTTGGAAAAACTAGGGTTGGCATCCGCGGGTAGAGTGAGTAGTCTCATTTATTTTCCTGTTCAGTCGGTTGACGAACGAAGAATAAAGCAGGATTACTTCAACAACATGACGGTTTGATGTCGGTTTCGTGACATCAAAAAAAACAACAGCCCGCTTGCCAGATCGTGATTTGGCAAGCGGGCTGTCAGCATTTTTCGAATGCTATTTAGGTTCTGGCTGCATCCGGGTTAAGTCCGGATTAAGTCCGGATTAAGTTCGGATTAAGTTCGGATTAAGTCCGGTTTAGCTCTCAATATTAGAGACACTTGGAAATAATTTAGGAGGCGATGAGATTTATTTGTCTTTTTTCGGACGACCCGCTTTTAACGGTGCCAGCCTGGCGATCAGTGTTTGCAGATTGCTGACATTGGTCTGGCTTAACAACAACAGGCCGATACGCAGCAGCTGGCTCTTTTTCACTTCCACACCGGCCGTGATGCAGGCTTTTTTAACCTGGCTCAGTACGGCATATTCCGATTCCGGCATGGTAAAACTATCGCGTACCAGCTTCTCTTTTTTCACCTTGTCTTTGGCAACGACCGCTGTTGCCTTTGCCGGAGCAGCGGCTTGCTTACCATTGAGCTTGGTAGCTGGCTTAGTGACTGAAGTAGCGGCTGGCTTAGTGGCTGAAGTAGCGGCTGGCTTAACGGTGAGATTCGCTGTCAGATTCGCTGGCGACTTAGCGGCAGGTTTAGCGACAAGCTTAGCTTCGAGCCTGGCCGCTGGTTTCGCAGCTGGTGTCACCAATGCTGTAGTTGCCAGCTTCGCTACCACCTTCTTGATCGTCTTAGTAGCAAGCTTCGCCACTGGCTTAACGCCAACTTTCACCGCCGGGGCTTTCGCCGGCAGAGCTTTCGCCGGCAACACCGCGGCGGAATCCACGCTGCTTGCGATGACCGGCTTTGGTGCGGCGACTTTTACCGAACTCACTTTGGCGGCGGCAGTCGCAATTTTTTTTGCCGGCACCACCGGTGCTTTCGTTTTTGTAGCCATTTTTTGGTCTGGGGCAGTTGCCATGAAATTCTCCTTAAGTTATATATATAAATAATATAAACAATTTAATCGATCTTGACAAGATGATTTTTTTATCCAGAAATGGGCAATCACTATAGTCTAAGCGTCTGATGTGTCCGCTTAGTTACGAGAACAAGTTACGAGAACAAGTTACGAGAATGAATGACGAGAACGAGTTACATCAGCGAATGATGAGAATCAGTTAGGACAATAGACGTACGTAGCCGGATTAAGCAAGTGAAGCAGGCGAGTATGCTGTTGATTTGCCGGCAAGCGCAGAATGTTATTGTGACTTTTTGATATAAAGCCAGTCACGCGCTTTTTATTCGATGACAGATTCCGGATGACCGAGCGTGCGGCCCTATCCGCCTTTGGGCCGGCCCGTTTCAGCGGACATGCTCATTGCGGTGTCCAGGCCGTGTTCCAGCCTGCTGCGTATTCCGGCGAACGGGACCGCTGCGCATTCGCTGGTGTTGCGCGGTAACATCGCAATGCTGCCGGTCACGAAGGATCTATGAGGTTCTCCTTTTTGTTTGGTTTATTGTGTACAAAAGATAAAGTATCACCTGTTATGCTACTCCAGTGTTTATAGCGCAGGATGGGGTCCAGAAACAGCCCTTCCCGGAAAAATGCTTACTACAAATAGTTATGCCAGCGGCATACTGGTGCCGCAACCTTCACTCACAAGGAAAGACCATCCATGTACGGTTTAATCGGAAAAATGCTCTGTACCCCAGGTCAGAGAGAGACCTTGACTGCCATCCTGTTAGAAGGCCTGAGCGGCATGCCCGGATGTCTGAGCTACGTCGTGGCCAGGGATGCGAGCGATCCGGATGCGCTATGGATCACGGAAGCATGGGACAGTCAAAGCAGCCACAAAGCGTCGCTCTCGCTGCCATCGGTTCAGCAGGCTATTGCTAAGGGACGACCATTCATCGCCGGCTTCGGAGAACGCTTTGAAACGCAGCCAGTAGGTGGCCACGGCCTAGTCGGCTTGGGCGAGTGATCTGAAGGTTTATAAGGTTCATAAGGTTCATAAGGAAATAAATGAACAAGTTCTTGGTCGTCTAAATCAGATGGCAAAGCAGCTTGGTAAAACTGGCCGCCTCCGTAGAAAATACCGTGAATTGAAACCAGATCAGTATTCACGATCAAACAGCGCCCAACATTTTCTATATTTTCGTAAAAATCCGCGTTCGGTACAGAGTATTATTTCCCTTATGCCGGACCGGTCGCGATCATCGACAATGAAAAATATGCGCACTGCCGAGCTCCAACAGATGAATTGCCACACTCGAGACTCACTGCCAAAAAATTTGCATGACTCGAGTCCTGGTCTCCGACCGCACAGCTAAGCCATGAGATTCTCCTGCGTCACCGCACACCTTCACATGAGCTTGAGTACTTTCCTGAAACGATAGAGCACGGCGCTGTCCGCCCGGCGAACTCAGGCACATCAAATCTCGTTTCGGGTCTGACAGGTCGTCGCGGATTACTTGTGGCCATACCCACATTCCACGCGTCATCCGCACGAAGCACGATCAGCTCTTCATCAATCCTGGCAGCGTTGGCCTTCAGGCAGATGTGACGTTCATCCGCCTCCACATACCGTGGAAAACAGGTCGCCGGATGCACGTTACTGCATCATTGCGCCAACATTGCGCCATCATTGAAAAGCTGCGTGACAGGCTGCTGGTCGTCTCTGCTCTCGCTGCCGTATGAGCACCAGTCAATGGCCAATCTGGCGACGTTGCATAATAGTCCAAGATGGGAACGCGCGCTTCTCACTGGCGATGGCCTTCGGTAAGGCTAAATCATCGCAGACGCACTTTCCATGCAACATCCCAAACACGGCAGGCTGAAGGCACAGCATGCATGTGCCTCTTCAGCCTGCCGAGTGTTGGCCGGGTGTTGGCCGCGCGCACCGTTAGCGAAAGCGCTAAGCCAAACTGCGCGGCATCAATGCTTGCCCTGATACGTGTCGGCGCCATGCGGTGCGGCGCTAAACTCTGGCAGTGCTTCCGCCTTGGCGGCAAATGCCTGCAAGGCCGGGTAATTTGCGGCCGGGACTATTTCGGGGTGCATTTTCTGGGTAAATTGCCACGCCACCGCGACGCTGACGCCGGCTTGCGTGATGTCTGCGCTGCTGCATGCCAGCGGCTGGCGTTGCAGCTCGGTTTCCAGTGCGCCGTAGGCAGCCAGAAGTTGGCCGCTTACGCGCTCCAGCCATGGGGCATGCAATTTTTCGGCCGGTCTGAGGTTTTTTTCATAGAGGATCTGCACGCTCTTTTCGCAAGCGGCCAGCGCCAGACCGATGATGCGCAGCGCTTGCTGGCGTGCGGCGATGGTGGCAGGCATCAGACTATTGTGCGGCGCGGCCAGGGCTTCGGCAAATTCGATTATCAATGTGGAATCCATCAGCACGGTGCCGTCGTCGCAGATCAGCGATGGCGCTTTGACGACCGGATTAATCGCCTGAAACTGCGTAAAGGTGCTGAACACCGAGAGCGAACGGTGCGTAAAAGGCAATTGTAGTAACTGCAAAGAAATCGCCACCCGGCGCACGTAGGGTGAATCTAACATGCCTATCAGTTCCATCATTGCTCCTTGCGTTTGATTTGATTTGGTTTGGCTTGGTGAAACGCTAAGCCGGAGACAAATATTAACCCTAAATGCACGAAAGGCGATGTTGCAATACTGGCCAGCCCCGGATACCGGCGCTTGCCTCATGTCTGGCTGGCATGGCAGGCGGGCAAGCTCAGCCTCAAGCAGGGCAATGCGCTGCTCACTCTGCCTGAGCGATACCGCCATGTTTTCCACCTCGTCTGCTGAAATACGCAGCGGAATATGTTGCGGGCAATTGGCATCCCAGGCCTCCACCGTCAACAAACATACCCGCTCGGCACGCGCCTCATAAGTGGCCGGCATCATCAGCTCGATCAGGGCCGGATCATCCTTGACGACCTGGACCGTGCCCCATATCTTGATTCTCTGTTGCTGCGCATAATCCATTAAAAACAAATGTGCTTTGGGATTTTCGCTCAGCTTGCCGATAGAGATAAACTGCCGGTTACCGGCAAAATCGGCAAACCCGATGGTACGCGGATCCAGCACCCGCAAAAAACCGACCGGGCCACCGCGATGTTGAATATACGGCTGGCCTGCCGCATTCGCCGTCGCCAGGAAGACGCTGCTTTGTTCGCCGATGAAGGCCGCCAATGCCGCACTGATCTTATTTTGCCAGCCGCCACCTTGCTCCATGCGGGCATATGCCGGGCATGAGCCAAGACGGCTTGGTACCGCCTTCACGGCGCGGCTAAAGGCAATAGCGCTGATGGCATTTTCAGAAGACATGATGGTTTCTTTGGTTCCTTTGGTTCCTTTGGTTCCTTTGGTTCCTTTGGTTCCTTTGGTTCCTTTGGTTCCTTTGGTTCCTTTGCTGCCAGACGAAACAAGTTAGGCACCACGCCCAGCTGTTGCCGGACCGCTTGCAACATCGCCTGGGAAGCCAGCGGGGCAGCGTCGATGGAAGCGGGAGTATGAAGTAAAGACATGGTAATTTCCTTTGAAAAGTGGATCTCATGGCAACTGAGAGAACTTTAGCTACTTTCCGAAATTATGTAGCAGCCGCACAAAGCATTTCCTGAGCTAAAAACCTACAATCGCCCTAGTAAAACATCATTTTCTAGGAGCGTCAAATGGCAGAATCACTCGTTGTTTCGGGGCTGGTATCCAAGCGTGCCGAAGTCGCCGGTCAGATTGCATCGTACAAAACAGAAATCACCCGCTTGCAAAGCGCATTGTCGCACCTGGACGGCAGCATCAAGCTATTCGCGCCGGAATATGACCTGCGCACCGTCAAATCCAAGCGCACAAACACGCGCAATCAGCATTTCAAACAAGGGGAAGCGCAGCGCATGACGCTGGACGTGATGCGCGAAGCTGGCGCGGCACTATGCAGCCGTGAAATCACCGACGCGCTGTTGCAGCGCAAAGGCATTGCATCGACGGTTGCCCTCGTCGCCCGAATTCAGAAAAATATCCTGGCCGTAATGCACCGGCTGGAAGCACGCAACATCGTCAGAAAAGTCGATGACGGTGTTGGCGCAATGCAATGGGCAATCGTCTGAATGACTCAAGCAGCTAGCCGCTCGGCTGAACGCTTGTTGCCCTGCCAATAGCCGCACCAGTCCCGGCTGGTTGGTGTAGTGGCGCACTTCCTTGAAATGTCATCGAATATATCCCCGTTACTCATGCGGCGGGTGTCTTCGCGATAGGCCGCTTCGTTGGCGTAGTTCGCCAGATAGAGATTCCCGAATTTATGCATTTGACCGTACTGCATGCGGCGAAAGCGGGAGAAATACGATTCGGCCAGATTGTTTGTCACACCGGCATCACTGCGATACTCGATAGAGTGGTTCACCCTGCGGGTATCGAATTTTGCATGCAAACCATCGTAGGCCGTGGACTCATCCGCGCAAATGATCGAGCCTTTCAGCACATACAAATCGGCCAGCTTGCCCACATCCGCTTGATTCTCGGCCTTGATCACGAATGCGATGGTTTTGTTCGCGCCACTGATCGTGTCGCCGACCACGCTGACCTTCTGGCGCATCACGAACACGCAACGCTTGTCGGGACGTTGATTCTCGACCAGGCGGCGATCAACCCGGTCTTCCTTTTTGTTCTTCGGACGCACATGGCCGTTGACGTAAGCGCCATCCATATGAATTTCGCCAGACAGCGGTGCAACATCCCGTTGTTCCATCAACGATTCACGGATTTTATGCGTCAACACAAAAGCAGTCTTGTACTGCACATCCAGGTCCCGCCCCATTTGTAAGGCTGAAATCCCCTTGACCGCATTGGTGTAAATCGCAATCGCGGCCAGGTACATCTTGAGCGGCAGCTTGTGAAAGGCGAAGATGGTGCCAGACGTGACGCTGAATGTGTGATTGCAGTCCTTGCAGCGCCATTGGCGGCGGGTAGAGATAAAGTAGTGCTCGTGCACCACACCACATGATGGGCAGGTTACTTCCTTGCTGTCGCCCCAGCGCACTTTCTTGAAGACCTTGAATGCCTGTTCTTCGTTCATTTCAAAGACTTTGCGTACTGATAGCGTTCTGGCTTTGGCTGAAAGTAGGAAGTGCTGGGTCATGTTATTACCTCAATTCGTCACATATGACTATATTCTAACACATGCGACGAACTCATATATTCTTTTTCAACTAATTATCGTCAAATATGACAAATGTTATTCATATATGTTATTATTTAAAAAATAGTTTAATTAGGTGATTTATGGCTGATGACGCTTGGAACAAGCTGGCAACCAATACGATTAAAGCGGAATTGGCACGCGCTGGCGTTGGATATGAAGAATTAATCCGTCTTCTCAGCGCAATTGGGGTGCAAGAAACCTATACGGGAATTGCCGCCAAGATCAATCGCGGCACGTTTAGCTTTGCATTTTTTATGCAGTGCATGAAAGCACTTGGCAAGCACGATATTCGGTTATAAGCCGAACACAGACAACACATTATTTGAAAGATATATGCCTACATTGACTTGGGTTGGTAAAGAAAAAGTAATTCATCATCATCGTGACGTACCCTATCGCGTACTAAAAAAACAATATCACTTTAGCCAGCCAGCCAGCCAGCCAGCCAGCCAGCCAAAAATCTTAATCAGGATTTTGAAAATAGCAAAAATAATCGCATTATTCATGGCGACAATCTTGAGGCACTAAAAAGCCTCCTGCCCGAATTTGAGGGCAAAGTTAACTGTATCTACATCGATCCGCCGTACAACACCGGCAATGAGGGCTGGGTCTATAACGATTCGGTAAATGATCCCAAAATCAAGAAATGGTTGGGACAGGTAGTTGGCAAAGAAGGTGAGGACTTGTCACGCCACGACAAATGGTTGTGCATGATGTATCCGCGCTTGAAGTTGTTGCATCGGCTATTGGCTGACGATGGCGTTTTTTTCGTTAGTATTGATGACAATGAATTAGCGTCATTAAGGCTGGTTCTAGATGAGATTTTTGGGGCGAGCAATTTTCTTTCAAATGTAGTTTGGCAGAAGCGCACGTCACCTGACGCAAGATTAAATCTTGGTCCTGCCCATGATCATATAGTTGTGTATGCGAAACGCTTGGCTTCGGCCAAAGAACGACTAAATAAAGTGCCCCTATCAATCGGACGAACAAAGGATTTCAAGAATCCTGATCTGGACCGTCGTGGATTATGGGCATCTGTCGATCTGACAGGGCAAACCGGCCACGCAACAAAAGACCAGTTTTACGAAATCAATACCCCAAGCGGCAAAAAATTGTTGCCTCCCGCAAAACGGTGCTGGGCATTATCAGAAACCTCGTTTCTTGCGCTTGATAAAGATAAGCGCATTTGGTTCGGGAAGAACGGAAATTCCAGACCGAGATTGAAAAAATTCCTGTCCGAATCCGAGGGTAGCACCGTATGGACGTGGTGGACGAATGAAGAGGTTGGCCATAATCAAGAGGCAACCAAGGAATTGCTCGCGATATTGGGAGAGGATTCCACGTTTGAAACGCCTAAGCCAACAAGGCTGATAGAGCGCATTTTACAACTGGCTACCGATAAAAATTCTCTTGTCCTCGACTCATTCGCCGGTTCTGGGACGACCGCCCATGCCGTTCTGAAACTCAATGCACAGGATACCGGAACCCGTCGTTTCATCCTTATTGAGACCATGGATTACGCCGAAACTATTACCGCCGAGCGCGTCCGCCGCGTTATGAGTGGTTATGGTGACGGTAGTAAAGCTGTCATAGGACTGGGCGGCGGCTTCGATTACTACACCGTAGGCGAACGGTTATTACTCGATGACGGCATGCTTAACCGAGCGGTCGGACTGCCAGCCATCCGTGACTACGTGGCATGGACAGAGGGAATCCCAATCGGGCAATGCACGCCGCTTGTTCCGCTAGAAACAGAAGGAAATGCCAGTTCACCCTCTTGGATGGGTGAAGCGCATGGCCTTGGGCTGTTCTTCGTTTGGGACGATACCAATCCCACCACGCTTGATTTGTCATTACTGACACAGCTGGTAAAGCGCCCAGGTCGCTACCTGATCTATGCCGACCAGTGCGCCTTGGGCGAGGATTTCATGCGCCGCCACAATATTACTTATAAAAAAATTCCACGCGACATCACGCGTTTGTAAGGGGAATATTGATGCAACCAAACGAATATCAAAAGATCGTCCTGAATGACCTACGCGCATTTTTAGCACGCTGGCAGGCTTGCAATAATCCGGCACTGGCTTACCGTGCACACTGGGACGAAAAAGAGGCATCACGTATGCCGGCCTACCAGCCGCAGACCCATAATGCGCCGCAAGTGTGTGCCAAGGTGCCAACCGCTGGCGGCAAGACACTGATCGGTATCTATGCCTTACGGGAGGTGCTAGACGCGCTAGGCAAGCGACGCGGTGAACCTCGCTTGTGTATCTGGCTAGTGCCGTCGCTGTCAATCAAAGACCAAGTACTTAGCCGCTTCAATGCGGTCGGTGATGGCTACTGGCTGGCGTTGCGCAACGCATTGGGTGAACGGGTGAGCGTATTGACAAAGGAGCAGTTGCTAGCCGGTAGCGGCCAATTCAATGCCGATTCGGTACGCGACGAAGTGGTGATTGCAGTACTGACCTATGACAGTCTGCGCGCCAAAAACAAAGACGACCGCAAGCTCTACCAGCAAAACGGCGCGTTGGCATCGTTCGGCGCGGACGTCAGCGATAGCGAGGCAGACGAGGACATTGATCCGGAATCACTGGTCGCGGCTATTGCTAGTCTTAACCCAGTAATAATTGTGGATGAAAGCCATAATGCAACGTCAGAACTATCACGCGAGATGTTGGCGCGGTTAAAACCATGTTGTGTGGTGGAGCTGACGGCGACGCCACGTAAAAGCGCTAACATTATTAGCTTTGTTGATGCAATGGCACTGCGCGATGCACATATGGTCAAATTGCCGGTAGTGGTTCGTAATTTACCAGATCAGGCCGCAGTAATTGCCCATGCTATCGATTTACGTGCGCGCTTGGAAGCCGAAGCGAAAGCGGAACAAGCTAATGGAGGATCCTATATTCGACCCATCGTACTGTTTCAGGCCGAGCCGAAAAACAAGGACGACAGCCTGAGCTTTGAGAAGCTACGCGACGAGTTGGTTAAGCAACATGCCATCGATCCCGATTGGGTGAAAATCAAGACTGCCAATGTAGATGAGTTAAAAGGCATTGACCTGTTAGCGGACAATTGCCCGGTGCGCTTCATAATTACCGTGAACGCACTCAAAGAAGGTTGGGACTGCCCATTTGCCTATGTGCTGGCAACTTTAGCAGATAGATCATCGGCTATCGACGTAGAGCAGATTCTTGGCCGCATTTTGCGCCAGCCGTATATTCGCCTCCACGGTCATGCACCGCTGAACATGAGCTATGTGCTTACCGCATCGTCAGTGTTCTCACTTGCACTGGAAAAAATCGTTGCTGGCCTCAATCGTGCTGGCTTTAGTCGTAACGACTACCGGACGCCCGACATGCTTTCATCTAAGAGCATCGCGCCTGTTATCGGCATGCCAAGTGGAATAACGATTACCCAAGATCTATTTAACCCAGCGACGCAACCACAAACACCCGCAGCGACCAATGTCACCGATGCGGTAATGGTCGTCAGTATCTCGACTGTAGATGCGACGGCGACAACTGATGCATCCGTCAACTATTCGGTGGAGAACACCATTCGCTGTGGCGAGGAAGCTAGCGCTCAACTCGATCAAGCAGCTGCCAATCTTGGCGGTCAATACATCGCCCCGGAACAACGTGAAATGATGAATAGCTATCCCCTGCGGAATGACTTTGCAAATGAGATTTCCGAACTGCGTATGCCACAGTTCTATCGTCGTGTAGATGCAGACTGTCTATTCGCTGAAACCGATGGGGGTACGTTGCTCGACCGCGATATGCTGCTGGAACGCTTCCGGTTGGCCGATTGCGACCTGAATGACTTTAAGGTGAATTTGGTGGCTGGCGATGTCGCACAGATAGACCTAAAAGCATTGAATTCAGAAGGTATGGCCGATTACGAACCAACACGCGTTCATCTCAAGAACTATGAAATTCGTAAGCTTCGTGACTATCTTGCTACTCTTTCGCCTGAGTCGAAGCGACGGGAATTGGCCGGACTGGTCAGTAATTGGTTGGGTAAAATGCCACCATTGGGTGAGCCAGATTTGCGCGCTTATATTGACAAGCTGCTGGCACGCATGTCATCAGCCGATCTTGAAGGAGTACTGGAACAACAGCACGCTTTTGTCGAAGTCGTGAGGAAGCGAGTTCGACTTGAGATGGCGCGTTACCGACGTAAGAGCTTCGCCCAATGGGTACGGAATGATGAAGTTTTTGCTACGGATAGCTATGTATTCCCCAGGGAGGTGCATCCAGTAGCGTTGTATACGCCATCAGCAAATACCCTTTACGAGCGGGAGGAGCGTGCCGGTAGCAGCAATCTCGAAAGCCTTATGTCAGATTGGCTGGCATCGGCAGATAATATCCGCTGGTGGCATCGTAATCACCAGACGCGTGGCTTCAACCTTAACGGGCCAATTAATCATTACCCCGATTTTATCGTTCGGACTCAACGTAACACAGTGGTATTAATCGAAACCAAGGGTGAGCACTTAAAAAACGACGACTCAGATACCAAAGTTGAATTGGGTAAGCTATGGCAGGATTGTGCTGGACGTAATTATCGCTACATAATGGTCTTCGACCAAGTTCCTGTCGATGGGGCAGTGAACTGGCAAGATGCGATTGATATTTTGTCTCGGGTATAGGTCTTCAGAATGGGGCCGCAAGTATTGGTAATCATCGTAACCTGTTGATTATTAACATTGTGTGGCTGCTACATAATTCCGAGAAATTGGATAAAAAGGAAGTCAAAGAAGGTGGGGATAATG
>JBBQNW010000061.1:0-13451 GCA_038330335.1 Burkholderiales bacterium
TGGTAGAAAAACTCATCATCATTAATTCGCCCCATCCTTATCTATTCATGCAAGCCCTGGCAAAAGACAGTGCGCAAAAATCGGCGAGCGAATATATGAACTGGTTGCGCAAAGAGGGCTCGGAAGAAGCGTTAGCGAAAGACGATTTTGCCTTGATCGAAGGTTTTTTTGTCGGTATGGGACAGCCTGCAGCGGCGTGGTTTGATGAGGCTACGCGGGCCAGATATCACGAGTGCTGGTCGCGTGGTTTGCGCGGCGGCGTCAATTATTACCGCGCTTCACCCTTGCATCCACCGACAGATGAAAATAAAGGGCCGTTGCAACTGAGTTTAAATCCGGATGATTTTAAACTCAAGGTACCGACTCGGGTCATCTGGGGCGAGAACGATAAAGCCCTGCCAAAAACCTTACTCGATGGCCTCGATCAATTTATTCCCGACTTACAGATAGAGCGTATTGCTGAAGGCTCTCATTGGCTTATTCATGAGCAACCCGAGAGAATTAACGGCTTGATCCGTCAATTTTTAAAGGACTGAGGTGGCCAGGCTGGATTTCTCATTTTTCCATACCCTGCGTGTGCGCTGGGCCGAAGTGGATATGCAGGCGATCGTGTTTAACGGCCATTACCTGACGTATTTTGATGTGGCATTTACGGAGTACTGGCGTGCCACCGGTTTACCCAATGCCCTGGAGCAAGCCAAAACCGGTAAAGAATTATTCGCCCGCAAAGCCACGGTGGAGTATTTCGCGCCTTCCGGTTTTGACGATGTACTCGATATCGGCGTGCGCTGTGTCAGGCTGGGGAATTCATCGATGCAGTTTGCGCTCGAAATTTATCGGGGCGAGCAGCATGTGGTCACCGGAGAATTATTTTATGTGTACGCTGACACCAGCCTACGTAAAGGGCTTGCCATACCTGATAGTTGGCGTGCGATAATTAAAGCAATCGAAACTACCAAGCCTATCGATTTGGCTTCGCCTGACTACTATGAATGAATTCAATATTAAACTCGGTGACTGGACCACTTTGCAAAAAGAGGCGCAGGCAATTCGTTATAAGGTTTTCGTTGTAGAACAAAAAATTCCTGCGGATCTGGAATGGGACGCCATGGATGCACAATGTTTGCATGCGGTGGCTTACGACCACAACATGCAACCAGTAGGTACCGGCAGGCTGCTGCCTGACGGGCATATCGGCCGCATGGCTGTCACAGAAACTGCACGCGGGACCGGTGTCGGGGCAGCGATATTGCGCCTGTTGATGGAACAGGCCAGGCTGCGTGGCCAGTCAGGCGTACAACTTAACGCCCAAGTGACTGCCGAATCGTTTTATCAGCGCGCAGGTTTTGCGCGCGAAGGCGCCTTATTTGAGGAAGCGGGCATTCCTCACGTTCATATGACACGACACTTTTAGGAATCTGCCGCACTTGCGACGACAGGAAAAAAATCACCGTCAAGGTGATTTTTCAGTCAGTCGATCCTAACTCCATGAGTCTTGCCGTCACAGGCAGTGGGAAGGCTTGGCAGCCTTGCCAACCAAGACAAAAAGCGGCAAGCAGCTTGCCGCATCTTCCTAACGATTACGCCTTGGCAAAAGCATAGAGCGCGTTGAGGACGGCATCTGCTTGTTCCGTCATCAGTGAATGACCACAATGTTCGATCATGCTGACCTGGCTATGGACGATCGCTTTACTGAGCACGCTACTGGCTTTGGGCGGCGTCATCATGTCGTTTTTTCCCAACAAAAACAAAGTAGGGCAGTGCACACTGGCGGCTGCCTGCTCACCATTGCTATACGCATTGCAGGCTGAAAAATCGGTGTAAAACACGTGGGCCGGGTTGATTTTCGAAATCCTTTGCATCAGGCGCAGACTGGCGTTCATGACAGAAAACCCCGGTCCTGGGCAAGAAGGTTTGTGTGCGATGGAGGTGTGCGACCAGATATTCACCATATCGATGGCGGTCTGCTCTTCATCTTTTGCCGCATTCAATAAAGACTCCGACACTTTCATCGGATAGGCGGTACCTATCATGGCGAGCTTGCTGACTCTGGACGGGGCTTGATGACTAGCCTCTAAAGCAATCAGCGACCCCATACTATGACCGATGAAGGTTGCTTGCTGGACGCCGGCTGCATCGAGCAGGGCAAGCAACCACCCAGCCATTTGTACTACGCTGTTTAGTGCCTCGCCTTTGCTGCGACCGTGGCCAGGTAAATCGACTGCCAGCACCGCAAAGCCGTGGTGCGCAAAGTAGCGCGTTTGCATTGCCCAGACCGAATGATCATTTTGCGCGCCGTGAATAAATACCACGACTGGCAGTTCCGCATTAAAAACTTTGCCGCCGGTATAACAATAGGCGCTTTGCCCGTGTACATTCAATAGCATCTCATGCCCCTTTCTGAGCGGCCTTCAGGCCACGTGCCAAGTCTTCAATCAGGTCGTCTACATCCTCTAAGCCTATGGATAAACGCATGGTGCCCTCGGTAATGCCCGCGGCAGCGAGTTGCTCGTTCGGCACACGGAAATGGGTCGTCGAGGCAGGGTGGATCACCAGAGATTTGGCATCGCCAACGTTCGCCAGGTGCGAGAAAATCTTCAGTGACTCGACAAAGCGACGGCCGGCGGCACGGTCGCCCTTGATGTTGAACGTGAAAACAGCACCGCAGCCTTTGGGCAACAGGGTCTTGGCCAACGCATAATCGGGATGTGTCTCGAGTTCAGGAAACGACACCGACGCCACGGCCGGATGCGCCACTAAAAATTCGACCACTTTACGGGTGTTGGCGACATGCCTGTCCATGCGCAGGCCCAGCGTTTCTATCCCTTGCAAAATGGCAAAGGCATTGTGCGGGCTCATGGCCGCACCAAAATCGCGTAGTCCTTCACGCCGCGCGCGCAATGAGAAAGCGGCCACGCTCGACTCCTCGGTAAATACCATGCCGTGAAACCCATCATAAGGCTCACACAATTCTGCAAATCGGCCGGTTTTTTCGTAGGCGTCTTGCCAGTCAAAAGTGCCGCCATCCACTAGCAAACCGCCAATCGCGGTGCCATGGCCGCACAAAAATTTAGTGGCAGAATGGCAGATCAGGTCGGCGCCATGATCAAATGGCTTTAATAAATACGGTGTCGTGAATGTAGCATCGAGCATTAGTGGAAGATAGTTTTCATGGGCGATGGCCGCCACTTCGGGAATATTCAGCACATCCAGGCCCGGATTGCCTAGGGTTTCGCCAAAGAGCACTTTGGTATTGGCTTGGATCGCCTTACGCCAGGCATCGAGATCGCGCGGATCGACAAACGTGGTGTCTATGCCAAAACGCTTCATCGTATACGCCAACAGATTGTGGGAGCCACCATACAAGGCACGCGATGCGACCACATGCGAACCGGCGCCGGCAATCGTTGCCAACCCCAGGTGCAGCGCCGCTTGTCCACTGGCGACCGCTAAACCTGATACGCCACCTTCTAAAGCGGCGATGCGTTCCTCCAGCACTGCATTGGTCGGATTGGAGATACGTGAATAGATATGGCCGGCCCGTTCCATATTAAACAGAGACGCAGCATGGTCAGAATCTTTAAAAACGAATGAAGAGGTAAAATGAATCGGCGTCGCGCGTGCCCCTGTGGCCGGGTCGGGCGCAGCGCCGGCATGCAGCGACAGGGTATCAAAGCCGGGGTATTTTGGACCGCTCATGATAAGGTTTTTCTCCTATTTTAAGGTGCCAATGTTACCATCGAACAAACCTGGAAAGAGATGCTTTTTAGCTGCCTTCGCCAGAGCAAAATACTGTTTTCCAGCGAGCGCTACAGCTAATCTTTGCTAGTGCTGGATTTTTTTCAGGGCTTGCGATACATTGGTAGCAATCAAGCCAAAAAACAAACAAGAACAAACAAAAGCAGCCACATCATTCATAGGGAGTCAATATGAAAGTCTCAGAAATTCTTCAGGTAAAAGGCAATATCCTGTTTACCGCTACACCAGACATGTCTATTACCGAAGCCGTTAGTGTGATGGAAGAGAAAGACATCGGATCCTTAGTCGTGATGGAATTTGGCGATCTGGTTGGTATCCTGACATTTCGCGAAGTGATTCGCGCACTGCATAAAAACAATGGATCATTGGCTGATGGCAGCGTTCGTAAACATATGGACGATCATCCTTTAACGGTCACGCCGGAAACCGAAGTCAACGAAGTGCGGCGCATGATGCTTGAAAAACATTCCCGCTATCTGCCGGTCATGGACGCCAAGATGCTGTTAGGCGTGATTTCTTTCTACGATGTGGCCCGGGCAGTTCTGGAGGCGCAAAGCTTTGAAAATAAAATGTTGAAGGCCTATATACGCGATTGGCCAGTTGAAGAAAGCGAAGAGTAAGCTTGTGTACTGACTGACATTACCATGACGCCCGCAATATTTTTTTGCGGGCGTTTTTGTTTGAAGCATCAACTTATTAAGGATACTTATCATGCAAATAGCGATCGTAGGAGCGGGAATCGCCGGGCTGACAGCTGCGCGTCAACTTCAGACACAGGGACATCATGTGACGGTCTACGAAAAAAGTGATGGCGTCAGCGGGCGTATGAGTACGCGGCATACTGAAGTGGGCGGGTTTGATCATGGCGCGCAGTACTTCACCGCCACTTCAGAGCGCTTTAAGAAAGAAGTGGCCGACTGGCGTAAATTAGGTTGGGTTGTGCCCTGGGAAAGCAAGCTCGTTGGTCTTGAAAACGGCGCAAGCTCGCCTGCCGGGCTCAGTGGCGAACGCTACGTACCGGTGCCGGGCATGAGTTCTTTGGGCAAGCAACTGGCACATGGGCTCGATATTCGCACCGGACAGCAAGTTGTCGCATTAGAACCGTTTAAAAAACAATGGCTGCTCTCGGTGAAGGCAGATACCGTCCCGGTTGCGGCATCCGCCGGGCCGTTTGATGCGCTTATTTTCGCCGTTCCGCCAGAGCAGGCAGCACCATTGCTAAAAGCGCATGCCACATTTTTTAAGCAAATCAGTGCGGTCCATCTGGAGCCTTGCTGGACCCTGATGCTAGGATTTCAAATCGCCCTGAATTTGCCTTATGACGGTGCCTGGATCGCGCATTCACGCTTGGGCTGGATCTCACGAGATAACGCGAAACCTGATCATCGGGCAGGTGAACGCTGGGTTTGTCACGCCACCGCCGCATGGAGCAAGGAGCACCTGGAAGATGACCCTGAACGCGTTAAAGAAAAATTAAGTAAAGCCTTTCATGAGGCAACCGGATCGCCGATACAGCCAATTCATGCAGTGGCGCATCGCTGGCGATTTGCTCAGGCCAGCGCGCCCTTGCCAGATGCTTACCTATGGGATAACAGCAAACGTATCGGCGTTTGCGGCGATTGGTTTTCAGCCGGATTGGAAGGCGCAGGACGCGTGGAAAATGCTTTTTTGAGTGCGATCGAGTTGGCAAAAGAAATATAGGCTCTGACGCCGCGCTCAGGTAAGGCAAGGCGTAGCATCGCGCTAAGCCACCTGAGTGACATCAATTAACGCCGTTCGCCGGTCCGCAGACGCCATATCAAAAAATTTGTTGAGGATGGAATACACAGTGGCGAGGCGAAAATCATGCCGGTAGGCACTTGCGTAGGCTAGCAATTTTTTCAGGCGATAGACGGGGGGGGGATTGTTATAGATGTAGTAAATTGAAGCGAACGAATAAAAAAACCCCTCATTCCATCAGGCCAGACTGCAATGGTAATCTGAGACCAGGTCCCTGTTTACCATTCGCCGACCCTCGGTAGTGAGGGGTTGCAAGTCAATTCTACGACGATGTCGACAGACTTAATCCTCGCGGCGTAAATGCGGAAACAAGATGACATCGCGAATGTTCGGCGAGTCAGTGATGAGCATCATCAGGCGGTCAATGCCGATCCCACAACCACCGGTTGGTGGCAAACCATATTCCAAGGCCCGGATATAGTCGGCATCATAAAACATGGCTTCTTCGTCGCCGGCGTCTTTGGCTGCGACCTGTGCCTGGAAACGTGCGGCCTGATCTTCTGCATCATTTAACTCAGAAAATCCGTTGGCAATTTCACGACCGGTCATGAATAATTCAAAGCGTTCAGTGATGCCCGCCACAGAATCAGAGGCGCGCGCCAGCGGCGACACTTCGACCGGGTAATCGACGATGTAAGTTGGCTCCCACAGCTTTGCTTCGGCAGTTTCTTCGAATAACGCCAGTTGCAATGCCCCCAGACCGGCCGTTGTGAATGGCTTAACACCAAATTTTTTCAGTTCAGTCTTGATAAACTCGGCGTCATGCAACTGCTCGTCGGTATAACCTGGCGCGTATTGATTGATGGCATCAACGATGGTCAGACGTTGAAAGGGCTTAGATAAATCCAGCTCACGGCCCTGATACATCAAAACCGCCGTACCGTGGGCGTCTACTGCCGCTTTACGTATGACTTCTTCGGTAAAATCCATCAGCCACTTATAGTCGACATAGGCAGCATAAAATTCCATCATCGTGAATTCTGGATTATGACGCGGTGACACGCCTTCATTACGGAAATTACGATTGACTTCAAATACCCGGTCAAATCCGCCGACCACCAAACGTTTTAAGTACAGTTCAGGGGCAATCCGCAGATACATTTCCATGTCCAGCGCATTGTGGTGCGTGATAAAAGGCTTCGCTGTCGCGCCACCCGGGATGACATGCAACATTGGCGTTTCCACCTCCATGAAGTCATGGCTGTTCATGAAGTTACGGATCGATGTCATCGCAGCCGTACGCGCTTTAAAAGTACGGCGGGTCTCTTCGCTCATGATCAGATCAACATAACGTTGACGGTATTTGGTCTCCTGGTTAGACAAACCATGGAACTTGTCTGGCAACGGACGCAAAGACTTCGTCAGCAAACGCAAAGTGGTGACCTTCACCGTCAGTTCATCGGTCTTGGTTTTGAATAAAACACCTTCGATGCCAAGAATGTCACCCAGATCATAATGACGGAAGGCTTCCATTTCGGCTTCACCGGTTTTGTCGCTGGTGATATAGAGCTGGATACGGCCATCGGCTTTCAATCCGGACGCATCTTGCAAGGTGGCGAATGCGGCTTTTTTACCCGCTTCCCGCTTTAACATCATGCGGCCGGCTACCACCACTTCGATATTCAGGGCTTCCAGTTCTTCACGTGTGTTGGCGCCGTAAAGCTCTTGCAGGGCAGCCGCTTTATGCTGAGGGCGAAAGTCGTTAGGAAAGGCAATGCCTTTTGCACGGATCGCCGTGAGTTTTGCGCGACGCTCGGCAATAATCGAGTTTTCGTCCTGTGGCAGTTCTGCAGCGGGAGTGTGTTGTTCTGACATAAGAATTCTCTATGCTCGGTGTGATAGGTAAATAAAAAAACGCAGCATGGGCTACAGGGTAAGGTGTTACACCTGGTCCAGATGCAACACCTTACCGCTTGTTCGCCTGATTACACGCCTTGTTTGAGCGATGCAGCAATAAAATCGTCCAAGTCGCCATCCAGCACGGCCTTGGTATTACCCATCTCAAAATTGGTGCGCAAATCTTTGATACGGGACTGATCCAGCACATAGGAGCGAATCTGGTGACCCCAGCCGACATCGGTCTTGGTGTCTTCCAATGATTGCTTTTCACTCATGCGTTTGCGCAATTCCATTTCAAATAACTTCGCTTTCAACATTTCCCAGGCCTCGGCACGGTTGCGATGTTGGCTACGGTCATTTTGGCACTGCACCACAATGCCTGAGGGGCCATGTGTCAGACGTACCGCAGAGTCGGTTTTATTGATATGCTGACCACCGGCACCAGAGGCGCGATAAGTATCGACGCGTACATCGGCAGGATTAATATCAATCTCAAACGATTCGTCCACTTCCGGATAGACAAATAAACTGGAAAACGAAGTATGGCGGCCATTCGCCGAGTCAAACGGTGATTTACGCACCAATCGGTGCACGCCGGTTTCGGTGCGCAGAAAACCGTACGCGTAGTCACCCGTAACTTTCAGCGTGGCAGTTTTAATACCGGCAACTTCGCCATCCGATTGCTCTAAAATCTCAACCTTAAAGCCTTTGCGTTCGCAATAACGTAAATATTGCCGCAACAACATGGAAGCCCAGTCTTGCGCCTCGGTACCGCCGGCACCGGCCTGGATATCGATAAAGCAATTGTTCGGATCCATGGGATTGTTGAACATCCGACGAAATTCCATGCCTTCGACCAATTCTTTCAGGGTCTGCGCATCGACTTCTATCGCTTCCAGGGTATCTTCATCAGCTTCTTCACGCGCCATCGCAAACAAGTCGTTTGCGTCTTTTAAATCGGTATCGATTTTTGTCAAGGTGCTGACTATGGATTCCAGGGATTTCTTTTCTTTACCCAGTTCCTGGGCACGCTTAGGCTCTTCCCATACCTTGGGATCTTCGAGTTCTGCGTTAACTTGTTCGAGTTTCTCTGACTTGACATCGAAGTCAAAGATACCTCCGAAGTTCGGCTTCGCGACCTGTCAGGTCGTTGAGCAGGTTGGACAGGCTATTGAGGCGTTCGGCTTCCATATTTTTCTTCTGTATTTGTAATAAATTGAACCGTCAATTATACATGAGGCCATCATTTTCCCTATGAAAACATCGGGAAAAGAGTCGCCAGGCAATACACACTTTGGTCAGAATAATAGACCAGGGCGTCAGCACTGCCGAATCGTCAATTTTCTAAAAAACTTGTTTTTGCAGACCAGGAAGTTGATTATTGCTGCGAGATGTGACGTTTATTTGCAACATGCAGAATCAGAACAAGTGAGTATTGATGGCATATTTTTGTCTGTTAAAACATGATTCTTCTAAAGCATCTGCAACGAACCCGGATTTCAAGAGACCGCATCATTGAAACCACCAGCGCACTAAATTTTTCAAGCATAAAGTTGATCGGTGCGCTCTTTTTTGTCAGGAACAGATAATGCTGAAAAAAGACTTGCAGCGCGCCTTAGTGTTGCCGGCAGAAGGCGAGCAGAGAAAGCGATTTTCTGGATTGAGCCTGGCAATGAAATGCTGCGACGCACAATGAAATAAGGGTTGAAGGATTAGTACGGTCGTACCAAAATCAGGTAAAGTGAATAAAATTAGGAAAAGTCCTCTAAAAACAAATTAATCCACAAACCAGTGAATTTTAGGAGTGCCAATGTCGCAGTATCAACAAAGCCCGCTGATGGGGCAAATGATGGATAAGCCTTTACTCATCTCAAGTATCATCGAGCATGCGGACAGGCATTTTGGTCAGAATGAAATTGTCTCGCGCCGTGTTGAGGGCGACATACACCGTTATAACTACCGCGAATGCCACCAACGGGCCAAGAAATTGGCTAATGCACTGCAAAAATTGGGGGTCACCATCGGCGACAGAGTCGCCACCCTGGCCTGGAACGGTTATCGGCATTTAGAAGCCTATTACGCGGTGTCGGGTTCGGGCGCTGTGCTGCATACCATTAATCCTCGCTTGCACCCCGAGCAAATCAGCTACATCGTGAATCACGCAGAAGATCAGTACCTGCTGTTCGACATCACGTTTCTACCGATTATCCAGGCGATCGCCAGTCATTGTCCAAGCATCAAAGGCTTTATCATGATGTGCGACAGAGACCGCTTGCCAACCGACGGCGCAATTCCGCACTTACTCTGTTATGAGGACCTGATAGACGGGAATTCTGACGAATTTGAATGGCCAGTGTTTGACGAACACTCTGCGTCCAGCTTGTGCTACACCTCTGGCACCACCGGACATCCGAAAGGTGCCTTGTATTCACACCGTTCCACGGTATTGCATTCATTGGCATCGGCGATGCCTGATGGCCTTAACGTGTCGGCGCGGGATTCAATTCTACCTGTGGTCCCCATGTTTCACGTCAATGCTTGGGGTTTGCCATATTCAGCACCACTCACGGGCGCCAAACTGGTGTTTCCTGGTCCGCATTTAGACGGGAAATCTTTGTATGAGCTGTTTGAGCAGGAAAAAGTGACTTTTTCGGCCGGGGTACCTACCGTCTGGCTCGGATTGCTGACGTATGTGGCGCAAAACAATCTCACATTCTCTACCTTTAAACGAACGGTTATCGGCGGATCGGCTTGCCCTCCTGCAATGATGAGAACATTCAGAAATACCTACGGCGTTGACGTAGTTCATGCCTGGGGGATGACAGAAATGTCTCCGTTAGGGACGGTTGGCACCTTGCAAACCAAGCACATGGGAATGACTAACGAGCAGCAAGAAGCGGTTCTGATCAAACAAGGACATGCCATTTATGGCGTCGACATGAAAATTGTGAACGACGCCGGTGCAGAACTGCCTTGGGATGGTGTCACCTACGGTAATTTACTGGTGAAAGGACCATGGATTATCAACAGTTATTTCAAAAACGAAGGCGGAGACGTGCTGGAAAATGGTTGGTTTCCGACCGGCGATGTGGCCACCATCGATGCTGACGGTTATATGCAAATTACCGATCGCAGCAAAGACGTGATCAAGTCTGGTGGCGAATGGATAGGAACTATTGATCTTGAGAATGTTGCGATGGCACACCCAGGCGTTTTGCAGGCAGCCTGCATAGGTGTGTTCCATCCCAAATGGGACGAAAGACCTTTGCTGCTGGTGGTAAAAAAGGCCGGGGTGGATATCGACAAACAGGAATTAATTCAATTTTACGAGGGAAAAATCGCTAAATGGTGGACCCCGGACGACGTGGTTTTTGTCGATGCATTACCTGTAGGCGCAACCGGAAAAATACTGAAAAACAAATTGCGCGATCAATTTAAAGATTATCACCTGCCAACCACATAACCTGATGAAAGTATCTTGACTGAAACAAGCATTAAGTATTAGCCTTAAAAAAACATAAAAATCATCCCATTAATACAAAGTATCGGAGAGAGACGAATGAAATTCACCCTACGCGCACCAGTTGTTGCTATCGCTTTTGCCCTGACTGCACCACTCGCCATGGCAGAAACTATTAAAATTGCCTACATTGATCCTTTGTCTGGGCCATTTGCCCCGGTAGGTCAAAATATCCTTAATTCTTTTCAGTATATTTCAGAGAAGGCCAATGCTGAAGGATGGGCTGGCGCTAACAAAATTGAAGTTGTTGGTTTCGATAACAAAGGTAGCCCGCAGGAATCTTTGAGCGTATTAAAAACAGTCATCGATAAAGGTTTCCGTTACATCACGCAAGGGAACGGTTCTGGCGTTGGTCTGGCTTTGTTAGATGCGGTAAATAAACACAATGAGCGTAATCCGGGCAAAGAAATTTTGTTCTTGAATCATGCCGCAGTTGATCCGGACATGACAAATAGCAAATGCAGCTTCTGGCATTTTCGCTTTGACGCCAATTCAGACATGAAGATGGAGGCGATGACGAGCTACATGGCGCAGGACAAAAACATTAAGAAGGTGTATATCATTGGCCAGAATTATTCCTTCGGTCATCAGGTGACACGTGCCGCCAAAGAATATCTGGGGCGCAAACGTCCGGACATACAAATTGTCGGTGATGATTTGCATCCGATTGGCCAGGTCAAGGATTTCTCCCCGTATATTGCTAAAATTAAAGCCTCCGGTGCCGATACTGTCATTACTGGCAACTGGGGCGCGGATCTTGCACTTCTGATTAAATCAGCCAAAGATGCGGACTTAAAGGCGAACTTCTTTACTTATTACGCTGGCACAACAGGTGTTCCGACGGCTATGGGCGCATCCGGAATAGATAGGGTGAAGTCAGTTTCCTACTGGAATCAGAACAACGAAACCTTCGCTGGCAAAGATATTGTCGAAGGGTTTAAAGCCAAATATAAAGACGATTACTATTCCCTGGCGACATACACGGTCTTGGCAGCTTTAGGTAAAGCCGTCAAAGAGTCGCAGTCGATTGAGCCGTTAAAAGTTGCTCTGGCAATGGAAGGAATGAAGATCAAGAGTCTGAATGGGGAAGATGTGATGCGTAAAGTCGATCATCAGATTCAGCAGCCTTTGTACATTGCTACGTGGGTGAAAACCAATGGCAAAGATGTTAAATTTGATCAGGAAAATACCGGTATGGGCTGGAAGACAAATCAGAAAATTGACGCATTTGTTGCGTCCCAACCGTCTTCATGTCAGATGAAACGCCCTGGATAATTGTTTGTAAAACAAAGAGAGCGGCACGGATAAGTGCACTCTCTTTTTTTTTACAAACAAAATAGAACGATCGTACAATAATTTTATCAAAGGACTTGCTCTGTGGAATTCACACTGATTACCTTGCTGAATGGCATCAGTTACGGGCTGCTGCTGTTTATGCTCTCGTCTGGCTTAACCTTGATTTTCAGCATGATGGGCGTATTGAACTTTGCCCATGCCAGCTTTTATATGCTCGGCGCCTATTTTGCCTACACCATTAGCAGTCGGCTTGGCTTCTGGCCGGCATTGTTTCTCGCCCCCTTATTGGTGGGCTTGTTAGGTGCCTTGGTCGAGCGTTACGGCTTGCGCTCCGTTCATAAATACGGTCACATACCCGAGTTGCTATTCACCTTCGGACTCTCATATGTCATCGTCGAATTAGTCCAGCTGATTTGGGGACGCTCAACTGTTCCTTATGCTATTCCTGCCGTACTCGATGGTCCCTTATTTACCATTTATACGACCACATTCCCTATGTACCGTGGCTTTATGATGCTCGTTGCCTTGCTGATGCTGCTATCCATTTACTTGCTGCTAACGCGCACTCGTATCGGTCTGGTTATACAAGCCGCCTTAAGCCATCCGGATATGGTCGAGGCTCTGGGGCACAATGTTCCGCGGGTGTTCATGCTGGTTTTCGGCGGCGGCTGTGCCTTGGCTGGACTTGCCGGGGTAGTCGGCGGCAATGCCTTCATCACTGAGCCCGGCATGGCAGCCACCTTGGGTAGTATTATTTTTGTGGTGGTCGTCGTTGGTGGCATGGGCTCGCTTGCAGGTGCATTCATCGCTTCCATATTAATTGGGGTCGCGCAAACCTTTGCCGTTGCGATGGATTATTCTTTTGCTTCTTTGATTGCCCAGACAGGAACACAAATATCAGCGAACGCACCGGGTTATGCTTTACTGAGCCTCACCATCGCGCAGGTCGCACCGATTCTTCCTTACCTGCTATTGGTACTTATCCTTATTTTCCGGCCAAGAGGCTTACTTGGTACTCGCGAAGGATAAAAAAATGACAAATATACTTACTTACAGACCATTAAATTTGGCCCGCTGGATCATCTGGAGTTGCTTTGCAGTAGTTCTGGTCGCCGCACCTTTGATATTTAATACCGGCGGCTCTCTTTCATTACTCTCGCAAATGGGAACATTGATGATCTTCGGATTATCTTTCAACATGCTGTTAGGGCAGGGCGGGATGCTGTCTTTTGGTCATGCGGTCTATTCCGGCTTAGGG
>JBBQNW010000062.1:0-13392 GCA_038330335.1 Burkholderiales bacterium
GGCGTACTCATTCGTACCCGGGTTGCCGAGATTCGTGAAATGGGGCGTGCCACACAAGGGGTAACCCTGATTGCGGTGGAAGACGGCACTAAATTGTCGGGTCTGCAGCGCATCGTTGAAACTGATGCCGAGCTAGATGCGGAGGCGAGTTTGGAAGCGGGTACAGACGCTGGTCTGGATGCTACTGATGCCGGTGTTGATGCAGGAGCTCAGGCCGGTAATGAGACAGGATCGACGGAGTAATCGCATGACACAAATTTTCAATTTTTCTGCCGGCCCTGCCGTCTTGCCTAAAGAGGTATTGCAACAGGCGGCAGCAGAAATGCTTGATTGGCATGGTAGCGGTATGTCGGTCATGGAAATGAGTCATCGTGGTCCCGAATTCATGTCCATTATCGCTGCCGCGCAAAGCGATTTGCGCGAGCTGCTTGCAGTGCCTGCTAACTACAAGATACTGTTCCTGCAGGGTGGCGGTTTGGGTGAAAACGCCATCGTCCCGATGAACCTGATGGGGCGCAAGCCACAGCCGGCAACCGCCGATTTCATCCATACCGGATCATGGTCAGGCAAGTCAATTGCGGAAGCAAAAAAATACGGGCAGGTCCACGTCGCCGCATCGGCCGAAGCGAGCGGCTACACGGCGGTCCCGGCACGCGCTAGCTGGGCACTGTCGAAAGACCCTGCTTATGTACATATTTGCACTAATGAAACCATAGATGGCGTCGAGTATCAGTTTGAGCCTGAGGTCGCAGCGGATACCGGTAATGCGCCGTTAGTGGCTGATATGTCGTCACACATCTTGTCGCGCGTGATCGATGTCTCGAAATACGGCGTGATTTTCGGCGGGGCGCAAAAAAATATCGGCCCGGCAGGTCTGACGATTGTGATCGTGCGTGAGGATTTGCTGGGCTTTGCTTTGCCTTATTGCCCTTCGGCATTTAATTGGAAAGTCGTCGCGGATAACGACTCCATGTACAACACTCCGCCGACCTATGCGATTTATATCGCCGGCTTGGTGTTTCAGTGGCTGAAGCGGCAGGGCGGTGTGGCGGCGATGGAGCAAAAAAATATCGCCAAGGCAGCGCTGCTCTACGATTATCTGGATGCCAGCGACTTTTATGTCAGCCGGGTCGCTAAAGACTGCCGCTCGCGTATGAATGTGCCGTTCTTCCTCAAGGATGAATCGCTTAATAGCGCATTTTTAGCCGCAGCGAAACAGCGCGGATTGCTACAACTAAAAGGCCATAAGTCTGTCGGTGGGATGCGCGCCTCGATTTATAACGCCATGCCGATTGACGGTGTGCAGGCCTTAGTTGGCTTTATGCAAGAGTTCGCTGCCAGTCAAGTCTAGCTAACGAACTATGTGTTTGACGGACCGGCAAATGCTGCGCCGTCAAAGCGCGTGAGTATACTGTAAGGTGTATTAATTTCTCTTATTGTCGGCCCTTTCTTTGTATGGAACAACACCATCACCTGGAAACCGTGGCGCTGAAAACCAGGTCAAAAACTTGGTAGGGAGAGCTGAATAGTCTGTACCGCGATGGGTGCTGTTGTAGCCACGCGGTGTGATATGAAAGAACTCATGCAAAACTGCTTCAGCCAAGGGCGCCCGGTGTGCCAAGTGTGCCACTAGCGCTGGAAAGTTTTGCGTAAATCCTGATGAAAACGGTTTTTAGGTTATCTATGAGCGACAATAAATTACTCCCCTTGCGTCATAAAATTGATGCGATTGATGCGCAAATCCTCGATTTGCTGAATCAGCGCGCCCGTGTGGCCGAAGAGGTCGGTCACCTGAAGGCGGAAACCAATGCACCGGTGTTTCGCCCGGAGCGTGAAGCACAAGTCCTGCGTGGTGTCGCAGAGCGCAATCCCGGTCCGCTCAATAGCGATGATGTGCAATTGATTTTTCGTGAAATTATGTCAGCCTGCCGGGCGCTGGAGCGGCGCGTAGTCGTGGCGTTTTTGGGCCCGGTCGGTACCTTCAGCGAACAAGCCGTGTACCAGCAATTTGGTCATGCAATTCAGGCGCTACCCTGTGTCTCAATTGACGAGGTATTCCGTGCGACAGAAGCGGGCACTGCCGATTTTGGTGTGGTGCCGATAGAAAATTCCTCTGAAGGCGCGATTAACCGTACCCTTGATCTGCTGCTGCAAACCAGTCTTGCCATCAGTGGCGAATTGGCGATCCCTGTGCAGCACAGTCTGATGAGTAAATCGGGCAATATGGAAGGGGTCACCCGCATTTGCGCCCATTCCCAGGCGTTGGCACAATGCCAGGCGTGGCTAAATCAACATTATCCGCATGTGGAACGACAAGCTGTGGCATCGAACGCCGAAGCGGCACGCATGGCGAGCGGTGATTATAGTGTGGCGGCAATCGCCAGTGAAATTGCTGGCCATCAATATCATCTTGGTATTGTCAGCGCGCATATTCAGGATGATCCACACAATCGCACCCGGTTTGCGGTTGTTGGTCGTTTGCAAACTACGCCGAGTGGTAAGGACCAGACCTCGCTGGTGTTGGCAGTGCCGAATAAGGCCGGTGCGGTGTACAACCTGCTGGCGCCTTTGTCGAAGCACAGTGTGTCCATGACGCGCTTTGAGTCGCGCCCGGCACGCACCGGCAATTGGGAATATTATTTCTACGTGGACGTCGAAGGCCACGTCATGGATGCCAAAGTTGCGGCGGCCATGGCTGAACTGAATGACAACGCGGCATTCTTTAAGATCCTGGGTTCCTATCCTTGCACGGTCTAGCGTTAAATTGAATTAAAAATTGAACACGCACTATCGATGCGGGTTCTGGCATGAAACTGGCTGGAACCTCGCGTGGATGGTGCGCTGTTGTTTTGTGTTGTGCAGAGAATTGAATGGTGTCCTGATGGGGAATCTACATAAGCAGGTATTCAAGCGCGTCGTCATTTTTGGGGTGGGGCTGATCGGCGGGTCGTTTGCGTTGGCGTTGAAAAAAGCCGGCGCTGTGCAGCAGGTGGTCGGTGTCGGTCGTAGCCAGGCGTCTTTGCAGCGTGCCTTGCAACTTGGCATCATCGACGAGATCGCCGTGTCGGTAGCGGCGGCAGTACAACATGCGGACCTGATCCTGATTGCCGCACCGGTGGCGCAAACCGGTGCCATCCTGTCATCGATACAAGCCTATTTGCAAGTTGGCACGATCGTTACCGATGCAGGCAGTACGAAAGCTGATGTGGTTGCTGTTGCGCGCCAAGTCATGGGGAATAAACTGGGGCAGTTTATTCCGGCGCATCCGATTGCCGGTCGAGAACTCAATGGCCCCGATGCCGCACTGGTCGATTTGTATGTCGGTAAAAAAACAGTGATTACGCGTTTGCCTGAAAATTCCGCTGCCGATGTAGAAAAAGTCGCCAGTGCCTGGCAACAGTGCGGCGCCATCATTCACTATCTGAGCCCGGCCGAGCATGACACGGTATTTGCCTCGGTCAGCCATTTGCCGCATTTGCTAGCCTATGCTCTGGTGGATGATATCGCCAGAAAACCGCACGCTGATCGATTGTTTCAATATGCCGCCAGTGGCTTTCGAGACTTTACCCGCATCGCCGGATCGTCGCCGGAAATGTGGCGTGACATCACGCTGGCAAACCGGGTAGCGATGTTGCAGGAATTAGATTCCTATACCGATCAATTGGCACGTTTGCGCCAGCATTTGGCGGCCGGCGATGCGCAGGCAATTGAGGCGATCTATACCAATGCCCAGCAGGCCAGGCACAACTGGATCAGCGCGATCGAATCAGCAGAAAAACAAAATAATGATGGCGGCGATTGAATTTACCATTTGCCGCAGCGAGGATGTATCACCTCCGGGTTGTTCTAACTTCAGTTACTCCATTAAAAAGCCCGCCAGTCCACCTAGTCCAGAGATCAAGCATGACTCAACACAAACAACTTCCTAAACAGTATCCGCCTTACGTTGACCTGCATCCGGCGATGCAAGTCGAGGGTGTGGTGCGCTTGCCTGGCTCCAAAAGTATCTCGAATCGCATTTTATTGCTCTCTGCCCTGGCGCAAGGCAGTACGCAGATTCTTGATTTACTGGCGTCTGACGATACGCTGGTCATGTTAAATGCCTTGCATGCGCTAGGCGTGCATTGGACGCAACAAGGGTCTACGCAAAATTACACGGTGCAAGGCGTGAATGGTGTGTTACCGAACCATCAGGCCGACTTGTTTATGGGTAATGCAGGCACCGCGATCCGGCCCCTGGTGGCGGCTCTGGCGGTATTGGGTGGCGATTACACGCTGCATGGCGTGGCCCGCATGCATGAACGACCGATCGGCGACCTGGTCGATGCGCTCAATGCCGTCGGTGCGCAAATTAGTTATACCGGGACTCCGGGTTTTCCGCCCTTGCATATTCAACGCGGCCACCTGCATGCGCAGCACATGCAGGTCAAAGGGAACGTGTCTAGCCAGTTTCTTACCGCACTGTTGATGGCGGCGCCGCTGATGGCACAACATCATGATGTGACGATCGAGGTGATCGGTGAGTTAATTTCCAAGCCGTATATCGAAATCACGCTTAACTTGATGCAGCGCTTCGGCGTCACGGTAGAGCGCGACGCCTGGCAGGTCTTTACGGTCAAGGCGGGTCAGCGCTATACCTCGCCGGGGGTGATTCACGTCGAGGGTGATGCCTCGTCTGCCTCGTATTTTTTGGCGGCAGGGGCGATTGCCGGTGGGCCGGTCAGAGTCGAAGGCGTAGGTTTGCATAGCATCCAAGGCGATGTCCGCTTTGCTGAGGCGCTGGAGCAAATGGGCGCGACCATTACCCGTGGCGACAACTGGATAGAAGCGCAGTCAAACGGGGTATTAACCGCCATCGACATGGATTTTAATCATATCCCGGACGCCGCCATGACCATTGCCGTTGCGGCTTTGTATGCCAATGGCACCACGGTGTTGCGCAATATTGCCAGCTGGCGCGTCAAAGAAACCGACCGTATTGCGGCCATGGCAACCGAATTGCGCAAGCTGGGCGCAATTGTCGAAGAAGGCGCAGACTATATGACGGTAACGCCGCCGGCACAGATTCAGTCCGCCACCATCGATACTTATGATGACCATCGTATGGCCATGTGTTTTTCTTTGGCAACACTAGATGGTGCGGCCAGGCGTGGCGCAGCGATGCGCATTAATGATCCAAAATGCGTGGCAAAGACTTTTCCGGACTATTTTGAAGTCTTCGCCAAAATTAACCATAAGGAGTTATTTTGACTGTTCCTGTTATCACTATCGATGGCCCGACTGCCTCCGGTAAGGGCACTGTGGCGCACAGAGTGGCGAAACACCTGGGCTTCCACTACCTCGATTCCGGTGCCTTGTATCGGTTAACCGCACTATCCGCAACGCGCCAGGGGATTGCGCTAGACAATGAAGATGCACTGGCTGCATTGGCGCGGGTTTTGCCATGTCGCTTTATCAAGGGTCATGTCCTGCTCGACGGCGAGGATGTGACGGACGCCGTCAGAGCCGAGTCGATCGGCGTGGCGGCATCTAAAATTGCTGTTTTACCTATGGTACGTCAGGCACTACTTGATCTGCAAATTGCCTTTCGTTATGCGCCGGGCTTAGTCGCCGACGGGCGCGACATGGGTACCGTCATTTTTCCTGACGCCACCCAAAAAGTGTACCTCACGGCAAGTGTCGAGGCGCGTGCAAGCCGCCGATATAAGCAATTGATTGAAAAGGGTTTTTCTGCTACTATGGAAGACTTGGTAAAAGATTTGGCCGAGCGCGATGCACGAGATACTGTCCGTGCCGCAGCGCCCCTCAAGCCTGCACCAGGGGCAACTATTCTCGATACGTCAGAATTAACCGTCGATCAGGCGGTCAATGCCGTACTGGATTTATATGCCAATGCAGTAAAACTTTCGATCTGATTTTGCTTGTTTAAGTTGCTTGTTTAAGTTGCTTAGTTAAGTTGCTTGTTTAAGTTGCTTACTTAAATGGTTTGAAACGGTTGTTGAAAGTTAAAGCTCTTGCACAAGCCAAAAGCTGATGCGAGATTGTTTAATCTAACCCGGTAAATGGCGCGTTTTGCACTATTCCGGCTCACTCGTGAATATTATGTCTACTGTTTTCATGTCTCAAGGTTTCGATACCGGCGCAGATAGTTTTGCTGCTTTGTTTGAAGAATCGCTGTCTCGTCAAGATATGCGTTCTGGCGAAGTCATTTCTGCTGAAGTCGTTCGTATCGACCACAATTTCGTGATCGTAAATGCTGGCCTCAAGTCTGAAGCATTTATCCCTGTTGAAGAATTCAAAAACGACCAAGGCGAATTGGAAGTTAACATCGGCGATTTCGTTTCCGTAGCGATTGATTCGCTGGAAAACGGTTTCGGCGACACTATCTTGTCCCGCGACAAAGCAAAACGTTTGGCCTCATGGCTTGCGCTTGAAAAAGCGTTGGAGTCTGGCGAAATCGTTATTGGTACTGTCAATGGTAAAGTTAAAGGTGGTTTGACTGTTCTGACCAACGGCATCCGCGCTTTCTTGCCAGGTTCACTGGTCGATACTCGTCCGGTAAAAGATACTACCCCTTACGAAGGCAAAACCTTGGAATTCAAGGTTATCAAGCTTGATCGTAAGCGTAACAACGTGGTTCTGTCACGTCGTGCTGTAGTTGAAGCATCGATGGGCGAAGAGCGTCAGAAACTGATGGAAACACTGAAAGAAGGCACAGTGGTCGTCGGTATCGTTAAAAACATCACTGACTATGGCGCATTCGTAGATCTGGGCGGTATCGATGGTCTGTTGCACATCACTGATCTGGCATGGCGTCGTGTGCGTCATCCTTCAGAAGTATTGACAGTCGGTCAAGAGATCACTGCTAAGATTCTGAAGTTTGATCAAGAGAAAAACCGTGTTTCCCTGGGTGTTAAACAATTGGGCGACGATCCATGGACAGGTCTGTCACGTCGTTACCCACAACACACTCGTTTGTTCGGTAAAGTAACGAACCTGACTGACTACGGCGCATTTGTTGAAGTCGAGCAGGGTATCGAAGGTCTGGTACACGTTTCCGAAATGGATTGGACTAACAAAAACGTCGCACCAAATAAAGTTGTTCAATTGGGCGATGAAGTTGAAGTCATGGTTCTGGAAATCGACGAAGACCGTCGTCGTATCAGCTTGGGTATGAAGCAATGTAAAGCCAATCCTTGGGATGATTTCGCGATCAATCACAAGAAGGGCGATAAGCTCAAAGGTGCAATCAAATCTATTACTGATTTCGGCGTATTTATCGGTTTGTCCGGTAACATCGACGGTCTGGTACATTTGTCTGATCTGTCTTGGAACGAAACCGGCGAAGAAGCCGTACGTCGCTTCAAGAAAGGTGACGAACTGGAAGCCATCATTCTGGCGATCGACGTTGAGCGTGAGCGTGTATCCCTGGGTGTTAAACAACTTGAAGGCGATCCATTCAACAACTATTGCGCAATGAACGACAAAGGTGCGATCGTTGTCGGTACAGTTAAATCAGTTGAGCCTAAAGGCGCTGTGATTCAATTGGCTGATGAAGTCGAAGGCTATCTGCGTGCTTCAGAAATCTCACGTGACCGCGTGGAAGATGCTGGTACACACCTGAAAGTTGGCGACACTGTTGAAACTTTAGTATTGAACATTGACCGCAAAGCACGCGGTATCCAATTGTCAATCAAGGCTAAAGATTCTGCTGAAACACAAGAAGCCATGCAAAAAATGTCTTCCGATACGGGTTCTAACTCTAATGCTGCTTCCGGTACAACTAGCCTGGGCGCATTATTGAAGGCAAAGTTCGACAACAAAAACTAAGCAAACACTAAGTCATTGAGGTTTTTGATGTTTCAACAACTATGACGAAGTCGGAGCTAATTGCTCGACTGGCAGAGCGATATCCGCAGCTGATTTCTAAGGATGTGGATGTCGCGGTCAAAGCTATACTCGATGCGATGGCGGATGCTCTTTCTGCCGCGCAACGTATCGAGATTCGTGGTTTTGGCAGTTTTTCTCTGAACAGTCGGCCGCCACGTATTGGACGTAATCCTAAGTCCGGCGATAAGGTGATGGTTCCGGAAAAACGGGTGCCGCACTTTAAACCAGGTAAGGAATTGCGCGAAAGAGTCGATGCAATGGTAGGGCAACCTATCCTTGATGATTAAGTGGTAACAAGCATCTAATGCAAAAAATAAAAACGGCATAGCGGATTCCCGATATGCCGTTTTTTTTCACGTACAATTTCACTTATGCGTATTTAGTTAATGGTGTTCCCGAAAGCCTCATCTCCTGGCAATCGGACAGGGAGCTGAGTGCACGATGGAACTTAGCCTTAGCGCAATACAAACGTCTATCTTCATCATGCCACGTAAGCTTGACTGTAATACGTGGTTCGCCACTGATCCGTAATTTATTGTCAGCACTCGCTAAAGTAAAGGACAAACATGAAAATCGTTACACGAATTATTGCGATAATTTTATTTATTGCATTTTTTGGATTCGCACTAAAAAATGACCAGATAGTTACCTTGCAGTATTTTTTTGGGTATGCACAGTCGGCACCTTTGGTTGTATTATTGCTGATATTTTTTTTGGCCGGCGCGGTCCTGGGTACCTTAGCCATGGTTCCTATGGTTTTTCGTCATCGTAAAGATATCTCAAAACATAAGAAAACCATAGCTGAAATCGAGAAGGAGCGGCAGGCGGAACAACGCGCTAGCATGCAGCCTCCTCAGGTTGATAGTGTCCGAAATACCTGATGTTGTTTTATTAAATGGCTACTTTTTAATCAGGCGGCAGTCTGATTAGAGTCTTGCTTTCAAATTTTTTAGATTCGTCTTCGATGTGGGCGAATGCGATAGAAGCTGAACAACTCCAATAAGCGAACATAATAAAAATGGAATTTGAAATCTGGTTGCTTTTGGGAATACCCCTGTTTTTTTCTTTGGGTTGGATCGCTGCACGAGTCGATATCCGTCAATTATTGGCAGAGTCTCGCAGTTTGCCCTTAGGGTATTTTAAAGGCCTTAATTTTTTACTCAATGATGAACATGATAAGGCGATTGACGCTTTTATCGACATTGTCAAACTTGACCCGGAAGCGGTAGAGCTGCACTTTGCTCTAGGTAATTTGTTTCGGCGTCGTGGTGAAACTGAACGTGCGATCCGGGTTCATCAAAACTTGTTATCCCGTCCTGATCTGCCGCTGGATCAACAAACCAAGGCGATGTTTGAGCTGGGGCAAGATTACCTAAAAGCCGGTTTGTTAGACCGTGCCGAAGAAACCTTTAATCAGTTAGTCGCCGGACAATATGCGATTCAGGCACGACGCGCTTTACTCGAAATTTATCAGCGTGAAAAAGAGTGGGCAAGAGCAATTGATGCGGCACATGCCTTGCAAGAGTTAGGTGCCGGCGGCCGACAAAAAGAAATCGCACAGTTTTACTGTGAAATGGCGCAGGACGAATTGGTTCATACGCATTCAGATGCGGCCCTGGCGATGCTTGACAAGGCACTCGCCACCGACAGAAACAATGTCCGTGCGGTGATACTTCTGGGAGATGTCCAGTTGACCAACGGTGCCGTGGAACAGGCCTTGCTGGCCTGGCGTCGGGTGGAGCAGCAAAGCGTTCCTCACGTTGCCCTGGTGGCACAGCGCCTGATGGATGGTTATCGCACGCTCGAGCGGCCTCAGGAGGGTCTGAATCTGCTGAAAGGCTATCTGGCGGAAGCGCCATCGATTGATTTGCTGGAAGTGGTATTTAAAGCCACCCTGGAACTCGATACGGTGGAGGCTGCCAATCAGCTGGTCAGTGATGAACTTAAACGCACCCCGACCTTACTTGGTCTGGATAAGTTGCTAGACGCACGCCTGATGATCGCTCCACCAGAGGTCAGACCGGAACTCTCTATGGTCAAAAATCTGGTGCATGGTTATGCGCAAAAACTAGCGCGTTACCAATGCTCACATTGCGGGTTTAAAGCGCGTCAGTTTTACTGGCAATGTCCGGGCTGTAGCCGGTGGGAAACCTATGCGCCCAGACGCACCGAAGAATTGAGTGTCATGAATTGAATGCACTCAATGACGTGTGCTCAAATTTGGCTATAAGTTGAGTGTGATAAATAGCGGTGACGGAGCAAGCGTGGCGATGAGAGTGGTGTCGGAAATACGCGCGGTATGAAATAAAAATTATTTTTAAGTTAAAACATGAAAATTACAATTATTGGTACGGGTTATGTCGGCTTGGTGACTGGTGCCTGTCTGGCTGAATTAGGCAACGATGTGTTTTGCCTTGATGTAGATTGTGACAAAATCGCTATTCTGAATGGCGGCGGTATTCCTATTCATGAACCTGGCCTGGATGAAATTGTGGCGCGTAACAAAGCCGCCGGAAGGCTGGTGTTTTCTACCGACGTGGCTGCCAGTGTAGCGCATGGCGACGTGCAGTTTATTGCAGTCGGTACACCACCTGACGAAGACGGCTCCGCCGATTTGCAGTACGTACTGTCGGCAGCGCGCAATATCGGTAAATACATGACGGGATTTAAAGTCATCGTCGATAAATCGACGGTGCCGGTTGGTACTGCCGACCGGGTGGCGCTGGCCGTGCAGGAAGAACTGACGCAACGTGAAGTCAGTGCCAGTTTCTCTGTGGTGTCAAATCCTGAGTTTCTGAAAGAGGGCGCGGCGGTGGAAGATTTTATGCGTCCTGACCGCATCGTGATCGGTTGCGATGACACGGCTTCCGGAGTGATTGCCAGGGCGCAGATGAAAAAGCTCTATACGCCATTTAACCGTAATCACGAGCGCACTTATTGGATGGATGTGCGCTCGGCCGAATTTACTAAATACGCAGCGAATGCGATGCTGGCGACGCGCATTTCATTCATGAACGAACTGGCCAATTTGGCGGATCAGGTTGGCGTCGATATCGAAGCGGTGCGCCATGGGATAGGTTCTGATCCGCGGATTGGTCATAGTTTTTTATACGCAGGTTGCGGTTACGGTGGTTCTTGTTTTCCCAAAGATGTGCAGGCATTGGAGCGCACGGCGCAGGAGTATGGGCAAGAATTGTTGATATTGCATGCCGTTGAAGCCGTCAATGCCAGACAAAAACAGGTGCTGGGTAAAAAAGTTATGAGCCGTTTTGGTTCTGATCTGAGCGGTAAGCACTTTGCTATCTGGGGGTTGGCATTTAAACCCAATACTGATGATATGCGCGCCGCCTCGTCACGCGTCTTGCTCAGCGAGTTACTGCGTGCCGGTGCCAGTGTCGCCGTTTACGATCCGGTTTCCATGCCTGAGGCAAAGAGAGTATTTGCCCTGGATTTCGCCGCTACGCCTGAACTGTTGGATAAAATTCGCTACGCGGACAGCCCTATGGATGCGCTTGAAAAAGCGCATGCGCTGGCCATCGTCACTGAGTGGAAGACGTTTCGCAGCCCGGATTTCGATCAGGTCAAGTTGCGTTTGAGGGAACCGGTCATTTTTGACGGGCGCAACTTGTTTGAACCGCAACTGATGACAGATCTCGGTATTGAATACCATGGTATTGGCCGCTCCGTGCTAACTCGGGCGTAATGGTGATGGATATCTCGCCAGCGCTAGTAGTGAATCAGGCCAAACAGATACTGGTTGTCGGCGATGTAATGCTGGATCGCTACTGGTTCGGCGAAGTGAACCGTATCTCGCCCGAAGCACCGGTGCCGATAGTTAGGGTGCAACGCAGCGAAGAGCGCTTGGGTGGTGCGGCCAATGTTGCACGCAATGCCGTCGCGCTGGGTTTGCGCGCCGGCTTATTGGGCGTGATCGGGCAGGATGAAGCCGGTAACACCGTTGAGGGCTTGTTGCAGCAATCGGGCATACAAAGTTATCTCAATCGCGACCCGGCGATCTCTACCATCATTAAACTCAGAGTCATCGGCCGCCAACAGCAATTATTGCGGATTGATTTTGAAGAGAAACCGACTGAGACTGTGCTGCGGGATAAGTTGACACGGTTTAACGCTTTGATTGCTGATTACGACGTGATTGTCTTATCGGACTATGCCAAAGGCAGTCTGGTGAATGTCGCGATGATGATTGCCGTTGCAAAGCAGGCGGGTAAATTGGTATTGGTTGACCCTAAAGGCAGTGATTTTTCGCGTTATGCCGGCGCAACGATGCTGACCCCGAATAAAGCAGAAATGAAGCAGATTATCGGTGAGTGGAGCAGTGAGGCGGAGTTGACTGAAAAAGCCCAGGCGCTGCGTTCTCAGCTGAATCTGGAAGCCTTATTACTGACCCGCTCTGAAGAAGGTATGACGCTGTATACGGCGCATGAAGTGACGCATGTAGCAGCGATGGCGCGCGAGGTGTATGACGTTTCTGGCGCCGGTGACACCGTCATCGCCACCATGGCAGCGATGCTGGCCGAGGGTAAATCGATGTCGGAAGCGGTGCTGATCGCCAATCGTGCGGGCGGTATTGTCGTCGGGAAATTAGGAACGGCAACAACATCCAGAGAAGAATTGTTCCCTGAAATATAAATAATTGTTATTTTTATGGTAATTTACTTACCTCTGTCAACCACGTTTGTTTATGTGCGTTATTGAAAACAAGCTGACAGATTTTTGTCCTTACACATCAGAAAAAGTGTCTCGATGTTTTGATGGAAGAGGTAATTGAAGTACTTTTTTGAAGCATTTATTATTGAGTGCTTTTCATTATTAATCATTTTTGGGGTATTTACATGTTCAAGAAATTATTATTAGCAGTCGTTACTCTGGTTGCCTCCATGGGGTTTGCTTTTGCGGAAGTTGATGTCAATAAGGGCGATCAAGCCGCCTTAGATGGCATCAAAGGCATAGGGCCTGCAAAATCCAAAGCCATCATCGCAGAGCGTAGCAAGGGTGGTGATTTCAAGGATTGGGCTGATTTTGAAAAACGTGTGAAAGGCGTTGCGGAGAAAAGTGCCATGAAATTATCAGAAAATGGTTTGACCGTGAACGGGCAAGCAAAAACCGGTGCGCCGGCAAAAGCAGCCGTGCCAGCGAAGGCTTCTGGTAAAGCCGAAGCGAAAGAAAAAGCTGCCATGCCTGCGCCAGCCACGGCACCTGTTGCACCAGCCGCGACGGTCAAAGCAACTGCCGCTTCGAAAGCCTCTACCGCAAAATAATCCATACAAATTTGTCTGGCTAGCCTGGATAGAAAAATAAAAAATCCTCTGGTGCTTGGCATCAGGGGATTTTTTTTAAGCCAGATCAAGAGCGCGGAATGTCTGCGCAAGCATGAAGCTGCGGCAGCGTTTAGAATGGTGTTTTGATTCTTACCTACTCCCTCGCCCTATGCCTTATCTGACTATTGAAGACACAATTGGAAATACGCCGCTTGTGATGTTG
>JBBQNW010000063.1:0-13302 GCA_038330335.1 Burkholderiales bacterium
CCCGGGGCAATCCAGAGCAACCACGGCGGGGGAGGCATGGCGCCAATATCGCAATGGCCCGTTGACGATGTCTGGTGGCGGGTTGCTGTTAATACTAGCGGGAGCGATTGCCGCCATGTATTTTTTTCGTGGAGAAATCAAACTGCATGCGCCATTAACTGGCCGCCTGATAGAGCGGTTTACCCCGGGCGAACGGGCTTTGCATTGGAGTATGGCATTGAGTTTTGTGGCACTGGCGTTATCGGGTATCACGATGTTGTTTGGCAAGCATGTGCTGATGCCGGTATTTGGCCTAACCCTGTTTGGCTGGTTAGCTTTCTTGTGTAAAAACATACATAATTTTGTTGGACCAGTCTTCACCATATCAATCATTTTATTTTTCATCAAGTTTGTCAAAGATAACCTACCGAAAGCTTCGGATATTAAATGGATCGCCAAGTTTGGCGGATTAATCAGCGGTGAACACGTGAGTTCAGGGCGTTTCAATGCCGGTGAGAAAATTCTGTTTTGGGGAGCGGTAGTGGGTTTGGGTCTCATTGTGAGCGCCTCAGGCCTGGTGCTTGATATGCTGGTACCTGCTATCGAGTACAGTCGCGCTAATATGCAGATCGCTAGTGTTACCCATATCATTGCCGCCATGCTGGCTGCCGCGATGGTGATGGGACATATTTATCTGGGGACGCTGGGAATGGAAGGCGCTTATTCGGCGATGCGCACTGGCTATGTGGATGACACATGGGCTAAAGAGCATCACGACTTATGGTACGACGAAGTTGTCAGCGGAAAAATTCCGCGCGTACGTAGCGAGCAGGCGTCTGCGCCTGCTGGCACCCCCGGTTCTCTGAATGCCTGACGGAGTATTTGATGAAAAAAAATCTATTTAGCCTGTTTAATGTATGTAGTCTAGCGATGGTCAGCGGTGCCATGCTGGTAGCTACCCTCAGTTTTGCTAAGTTGCCGGCACCAAGTGACGAAGCAAAAGCCAAGGCGGATGAGGCCAAAGCAAAAACCTCTTGGTCGGACAAGCTTGCTGCGTACCAGCTTTGTAAGGCACAAGATAAAGTTGCCGCGAAATATGCAAAGGTCAAAAGCCCGGCGACTAGCGCGATGCCGGCCGCAAGTGCTGCCAGCGCGGTTAGTTCGCCCAACCCTGGCGGATCGACGGCTGCCGTGACCATGCCCGCGTGTACTGATCCCGGCCCTTATGTTCCTGTTGTCGTTGCTGCTACTGCTACTACTGTTGCTGTCCCTTCACTGTCTTCGCCTGCCAGCGTTGTGGCTCCTGCTGCGGCGGCATCTGGAGCCGCAGTCAATACGGCGGTAAAGCCAGCGTCAGACCTTACACCGAAAAGTAAGTAAAATTGGTGTTGCGTTGTCTATACAGAGATGGCCGTTAGGTTCCGGCTATTTTGGCAAGACCTCGCAAGACAATTGCGCTTTTTATTGTGTGAAAAATAACATCGGAACAGCGTGGCGTTATTTGCACGCTTTAATTTAACTCTTTTTCGTCAAGGATCATTGAAGTCTTATGTCATCATTTCCGCAGCTTAGCCAGTCACAGGTGGCGCTGACCAAAGAGATTCAGGTGCTTGATGAGCGTGGCCGCCGGTCGGTGATCTCTGTGCCGGTTGAGCGCTCTCTGACCTTGTACCTGGATAAGCGCGAATTGCTAACCCTGATGACGATGGGCGCCAATCCAGAGACCTTAGTTCTGGGATATTTGCGCAACCAGCGTCTGATCCGTTCGCTGAGTGATATTGCCGCCGTCCAGGTCGATTGGGATGTGAACGCGGTTGCCGTTACGACTCGTCATGGCGTAGCAGACATCGAAGAGCGCACCGCCAAACGGGTGGTGACTACTGGCTGCGGCCAAGGCACGGTATTTGGCGGCCTAATGGATGAGGTGGACCAAATTCATTTGGCCAGTGATGCCAAAATCAAACAATCTGCTATCTACCGCGTCGTTGATACCATCCGCACCCATCCTTCTATCTATAAAAAAGCCGGCTCCGTGCATGCTTGCGCCTTATTTTCGGCCGCCGGGGAGTTACTGTATTTTGTGGAAGATGTCGGTCGGCACAATGCGGTTGATGCTATCGCAGGAAAAATGTGGCTTGATGCCATGAGCGGTGGTGATAAAATTTTTTACACCACCGGCCGGCTGACCTCGGAAATGGTGATTAAGGGCGCCCAGATGGGCATTCCGATTCTATTGTCCCGCTCAGGGACCACCGAGATGGGTTTGCAGGTAGCAGAGCAGGTTGGCATGAGCTTGTTGTCACGCTGTAGCGGCAGGCATTTTTTGTTGCTGACACATCCTCAGCGACTCGAGTTCGAGCTGGATGCGGTGGATCTGCTATCCCACCAGGACGGATTAAAAGTGTAGTACGTATTTTTCGTAACGACGCCAGGCTCAATATTAATATCAGTCCCGACGTCAGCTTCATTGTGAAGCTCGGTATCAACATCAGGCCGAAGGCGGTAAAATGCTGGTTTTAACTTTTACCGTGTTGTGACGCTCACCACGTCTACAAACGCTTCATCTGATGACTGCTTCTACGCCTGCTTCTACGCCTGCATCTACACCTAGCCCTCTTTTCGCTTCAGCGCCGGTTCCCGGCACGCCTGTCAGGACGCGCTTTGCTCCTAGCCCTACCGGTTATCTGCATGTCGGCGGTGCGCGCACTGCCTTATTTAGCTGGGCTTTTGCACGCCATTTCGGTGGCAGCTTTGTGTTGCGCATTGAAGATACCGATCTGGAGCGTTCCACGCCGGAAGCCGTGCAGGCAATTTTAGACGGGATGAACTGGCTGGGCTTGCAGCATGATGAGGGACCGTTTTACCAAATGCAGCGTATGGAGCGCTATCGCGCAGTGCTGGCCAGCATGCTCGCTGATGGCAGCGCTTACCATTGTTATTCTTCGCCGGAAGAAGTTGAAGCGATGCGTGAGCGCCAACGTGCACTGGGTGACAAGCCGCGTTATGACGGTACCTGGCGCCCCGAGGCCGGTAAAATTTTGCCGGCTATCCCTGCTGCACGCCAGCCTGTGATTCGCTTTAAAAATCCCCTTGACGGTGACGTCAGCTGGCTCGATGTCGTCAAAGGTAGCATTACCATTAGTAACCGCGAGCTCGATGATCTGGTCATCGCACGCCCCGATGGTACGCCAACCTACAATTTTTGCGTCGCTGTTGATGACTGGGATATGCAAATCACTCATGTGATCCGCGGTGATGATCACGTCAACAATACGCCACGTCAGATTAATATCCTCAATGCCCTGGGAGCTAATTTGCCGCACTACGGGCATGTGCCGATGATACTCGGTACCGATGGCCAAAAACTTTCCAAGCGCCGTGATGCAGTGAGTGTGATGGACTATTTTGACAAAGGCTTTTTGCCAGAGGCGATGCTGAATTATCTGGCGCGCCTGGGCTGGAGTCACGGCGACGACGAAGTGTTTTCTATGGAGCAAATGTGCAGCTGGTTTGATCTGACGCATTTATCCAGTTCGCCGGCACAATTTAATCCTGAAAAACTGGCCTGGATTAATAATCACTACATTAAAGCAGCAGACAATCAGCGACTGGCTGACCTGATACGCGCGGCTATGCTGGAGCAGGGCGCCGAATTTGACAATGCCCCGGATCTGGCCGATGCGATCAGCCTGATGAAGGAAAGGGTCAACACGACGCTTGAACTCGCGCAGGCCGTGATGTTGTTTTATCGCCAGCCGGCAGCAGACGCCGCGTTGCGTCAATTGCACATTACCGATGCGGTCATTCCTGCATTGTTACATTATGCAGAAGCATGTCAAACAGTGGATTGGAATAAGGCGGCCTTGTCGCTCATGTTAAAAGAAACGCTGGCGAGATTTTCACTGAAGATGCCGCAGTTGGCGATGCCTTTGCGTTTATTGCTGACCGGTCAATTGCAAACACCATCGATTGATGCGGTGGTTGCGTTGTTCGGGCGTGATGTCGTATTGGCCAGATTAAGTAAAATCAGGGCTTAATTGCAGTAATAAACAGGCGAAGGACTTTACAAAGCGGAAATAATTTTGCTATAATCTTGTTTCTGTTTTGCGCTGGGGGTGTAGCTCAGTTGGTAGAGCGCTTGCATGGCATGCAAGAGGTCAGCGGTTCGATTCCGCTCACCTCCACCAGTTCAAAGCAGATGTAGTAGTTGGTTTTAGCAGTTTTTGGTCTAAGCCTCTCTTGCCAATATCAGGAATTGCAGTTATAATCTTGGTCTTGCTTGCTTGTGAGTTAAGTCAGAAATCAGCGAAAAATAGCAAAAAAATAGTAGTTAAGGTCAGCAGTAAGGACAGATTATTGTCCCCATCGTCTAGAGGCCTAGGACATCACCCTTTCACGGTGAGTACAGGGGTTCGAATCCCCTTGGGGACGCCAAGTTACTCTTTTCGAGTGTGCAGAAAGCCTTGAGAAATCAAGGCTTTTTCATTTAAAGCAAATCAAGAAGTACAGGTCAGTAGTAAGGACAGATCATTGTCCCCATCGTCTAGAGGCCTAGGACATCACCCTTTCACGGTGAGTACAGGGGTTCGAATCCCCTTGGGGACGCCAAATTACTCTTTTCAGAGTGTGCAAAAAGCCTTGAGAAATCAAGGCTTTTTTTATTTCTCCAGCCTCTTTCTTCATATCTTACATTTTCATTTATTTGGTTCGACTCAGCTCAAATTGACTGCAAAAAACTTCTAGTGAGTCGCATTGGTGCATTGGTAATTCATGCCGAATCGCCATGGGTTGATTTGGTGCAATACATCAAAATTTGCGCTGAATAAATCAAAATATTTTAAAAATAGAGTCAATTTTCCTGGAATGAACTTGGCATGATTCATGCTGCATTGCACTAAGGTAACGGCAAAGCGTGATGATTTTTCAAAATAATGGGATCTTTAATGAAAATACGTACTCTTTCACAATGTGTATTCTTGCTCGCGATGATGACTGGATGCTGGGTTGCGCCAGCCATCGCGCAAGGCGTTCAAGCGCCTGAGCAAGTCGCGGTCGCGCTTGCCTCGGCACCAGCACCAGCATCAGCGGCAACGGTAGAGCAGGCGGCGCCAGTGTTGGCCGGCGCCGTGGGAATCGCTGCGCCACTGACAAAACCAACGCTGGTAGATGCCGGCAAAATTAATTCTGGTGATACTGCATGGATGCTGACTTCGACGGTCCTAGTCTTGCTGATGACTATCCCCGGTCTGGCCTTGTTTTATACAGGAATGGTGCGCAAGAAAAATGCCATTGGCACGATGGCGCATAGTGTGGCCACTACCTGTCTGGTGAGCATTTTATGGGTCGTGCTTGGCTATAGCCTGGTTTTTACCGAAAATTCGCCTTACCTGGGCGGCCTGGACCGCTTCCTGTTACATGGCATGGCGTTCTTCAAAGAGGCGGGTCAATTAACCGTACATCAGGTTGCGCCGACCATACCGGAAAGTGTCTTCGTGATGTTTCAGATGACGTTTGCGATTATCACTCCGGCACTGATTACCGGCGCATTCGCCGAACGCATGAAATTTTCTGCATTGCTGCTATTCATCGCCTTATGGTCGCTGGTGGTGTATGTCCCTGTTGCGCATTGGGTGTGGGAGCCAACGGGTTGGCTGGCGGCACGTGGCGTGCTTGATTTTGCCGGTGGTACTGTCGTGCATATTAATGCCGGTGTATCGGGCCTGGTCGCTGCCATCATTATCGGGCCACGCCTGGGGTTTGGTAAAGAGCCGATGCCGCCACACAATCTGTTATTGACCGTTATCGGCGCTTCACTGTTGTGGGTCGGCTGGTTCGGCTTTAATGCCGGTTCGGCAGGTGCTGCCGATGGTCGTGCCGGTATGGCGATGCTGGTCACGCAAGTGGCAGCGGCGATGTCGGCCATGGCATGGATGTTTGCCGAATGGCTGCGCCGCGGCAAACCTTCCGTGTTGGGCATGGTCTCGGGCGCGGTCGCCGGCTTGGTGGCGATCACTCCCGCCTCGGGGTTTGTCGATGTCAGCGGTGCCTTGGTCATTGGTGCGGTGGCCGGGGTCGCCTGTTATTGGGGCGCAACTTCATTGAAATCCATGGGGCGGTACGATGATTCATTAGATGTGTTTGGGGTGCATGCGGTGGGTGGTATTGTCGGGGCCTTGCTGACGGGGGTATTTGCCTTAAAAAGTATCGGCGGGGTAGACGGTAGTCTGGCGACGCAGGCATTTGGCGTGATCGTGACGGTGCTCTATTCGGGCGTGATGACGGCGCTTATTTTGTGGCTGGTTAATATCCTGCTTGGGCTGCGGGTCAGCGAGGAACAGGAACGGGAAGGCCTTGATCTTGAATTGCACGGGGAGCATATAGTATGAGCGTCAGCACTAGTATCCATAACGCGCATTCAGACAATCTGGCATTTTCGTTGATGGCGCGCCTGCACGTTATTTTGCGGCGGCAGAATGAGAGGGTGACGGATATCGAATACATGCGTATCGATCCCCAGTATTGCCGTTACATACTCGATTTTGCGCGCCAGCTGCCGAACCCGGATCTGCAGGAAATTTGCGCCAAGCTGGAGCAGGTATTTTTTGGCGAGCAGGGCTTATTTGTCCGGCCGGCAGCCGCCGCGCCCTTGCTGAGTAGGCGGGAGCCATTGGCCTCACACAGCAAGCCAATCGCGACGGCAGTGAAGGTGGAATCGGCTAAGGGATCGCTGACGGATGTTGATGCCACTGCATTGGCGCATCTGGATCAGAATTCGATTGTGGATCAAACGTATATCGGGCGATTGCGCTGAATTGCCATGCGTACGTCCGGATGGCATCTATGAATGAGTGATAAGTGAAAGCTTGCGGATGGCCCGTGATGGCGCGGGCCAGAATCGGCGCATTTTTGTCGCCGCCGGAACTCGCCAGTGCGCATAAACCTGTTGAGAGTTGAAAAATACCCCCCTCGCTTACGCATATCCCATGCGGCTTTCCAAGGCACATCGCCTCTGCAACCCGCATGGGATATGCGCGCTGGCGATGCCTTTATTTTTATTTTTGTTGAGCAAACTTTTTGGACCGTATCAAGCTGACATCAAGTCATTTCTTCTTTCCATCAACATGCTAAATAAAAATGCCACGTCCACCGCCTGAATTAATAGCTGACCGCCATTGGCTTTGATCACTTGCGTCACCAGCATGCCGTTGGCGTGGCCGGAAAACGGGGAGGGGATAATCTGCGCCGGAGTAAATTGCGGTACGCCATGCAGTTCGCTGACCAGCAAACCTATCATCTGATGGCGGTGGCGCACGATAATGACTTGGCTGCGGGTATCGATGACGCTGGGCGTGCCGCGTATCAGATGGCCCAAGTCAAAGACCCAGAGATAATTGTTGCTGTCGTTATCGCGTTGTGGCGCGATCAGGCCGATGCGTTCGGCGCGGCCACTCATGGATGCCATGGACATTTCTGCCGCGGGTAATGCCTCCATCACCGATTCTGCCGGTAACGCGAACAAGGCGCCATCGATAAAGAACGTCGCAAATTCCTGTCCGCCGGTGTCGATGGTCTCGCTGGTCAGGGTGGCGCTGGCTTTACTCACGCCGTTGCTCTGGCGCACCGGGCCAAAAACGTCGAATACCACCGCCAGTACGTCGTCGCGGTAGCCGTCCGAGACCTTGAATTCGCGGTAGCCGCTGGACACGGTACACCCCATAATCGCGTAATGACCATCGTGGATCACGATGCGTGACGCACTGGTGCCGCTTGGCAGCGCCAGCAAGGCGCGGTCTATCGCTAAGCTGGAACCAACCGGGCGGCGCTCGTCAGTGCTGGACAGTACCATGCCTTGCCGGTCAATAAAGAAGGCTGTGCTGTGTTGCTGGCTGCCCAGACCGCTCTTGAGCATGGCAGAAAATTCGGGTGCCGAATCAAATACGATACCGATGCCTCCGATCACCAGTTTGTCGTCATCGGGGTCGCGAATCGCCGCATGATAAACATAGGTTGGCGCATCGTCATACAAGGGGGTAGGCCCGAATGGTGTCACGTGATACTGCTGTTCGGTGCGTAGTGCGCGTACCTGTTCCAGCGTGGTGGCATCAATACTGCGGCCAATCACAGAACTGCTGTTTTGTTCCGGATCAGCGGCTTGACTGCTGGCGATAATGTAGCCGCTATGGTCGTAGACAAAGATGCGCGTGTACACGGTATACAAACGATTGATGTAATCCAAAATGCCATTGATGCTGGCCAGCGTTTCCCAATCGCGCTCAGGGTTGGCTAACGCTGAGCGTAATTCTGGCGTCAATGCCCACCAGCGACAATCATCCGAGCGTTCATACAGATTGCGATCCAGCAGATCGACCAGTAGATTCGAGACAAATTCAGCATCGCGCAGATTCGATGCCAGCACGGTTTCGTACAGATCATCGATGGATTTGGCAAACAATTCGTCACTGCGGGCACCGGTTTCGCTGATCTGGGTGAGGATAGTTTTGAGTTTATGTAATTCGTTGTGCTGGCCGGTAGTCATGACCTGGCCGTTCCAGACCACGCGCCGTATAGTCTCTGCAGCCGTCATGATTTCGTACAGGGGTGGGCAAAACGATTGGGCGTGACTCAACAGCCCTTCGGCAACGGCGGGAGTGAGCGCCGCCAAGGCGTTACTGCCGGCACCGGTAAACGCAACTTCGACCGGAATCATGACTTGCCCCTGCCAGCCGGGCGGCCCCTGATAGTCTTGGTAGCCCTCGGCAGAAAATGTCCGGACCAGGTATTCGCGGCCGCCAAACATCATCAGCTCGGGCTCCGCATGTCGATTCACGGGGACCTTCGCCCCTAATGGAATCCAGAGTTTATCGGCGCTTTCGATGACGCGGTTATCGCCATCGAGCAAGAGCATATTGGTGCGTCCTGCCGGGTCGCGATGCGATTGAAAGATGCTCGCCATTTCCTGTTCAAAATTAAAGCACAAGCACAGCACGCCGACCACGGCACCGGTATCCGGATGCAGCATGCGGCGCGAGTAAATCAGCGCCTGTTGCTTGTTCGGACGCAGATCGCTGGCGCGAAAAGTTTCTACATACGTGTTGGATGCCAGGGTGCGTGCCAGCAGCGGATCGGTGCTGCCTTCCAGCGGTGTGGTTTCGTCGATCTGGACCAGCACGTTGCCGGCGACATCGAGCAAAATGATCTCGTCATACACAGTGTATTTATTGCGATAGGCGCGCAAGCGGGCGCGGATTTTAGCCTGATTCTCATGCAGTCCGGCAGCGAAGGCGCATAACTCGTTGTCGGTCGCAAGAAAACCAATGTCGGCGGTACGCTCATACAGATTGCGCACCACGATATCGATCACGTACTGCGCTTTGGTGCCGATCGCACTTAATACGGTCGATACTTTTTCATGCACCAGACTGGCTACTAATTCTTGTTCCAGCCGGTTGAATCCTTCACGCGTGGCAGCCATGGTGGGTAAGATGGCTTTGGCTTCTAACGGGCAATTCATCTTGGCCGAGGCTTCTATCATGCGCCACATTAAGTTCAGTTCGTGCAAGGATTGCTCGCATCGGATCACGTCGCGCATGTAAGGCAAAAAAGTATCGATCTGGAGTGGGGCGGTATGATTCATTTGGTGCAGTCCTGTTAAAGAATCGGTCGGTGTAGGAATAAAACGCCATGCATTTTCAGATGCCAGCTAGTGTGGCTGATATTGATATAGGGCGATCAGCTCATCGACAGGCTTGGGCTTGCTCAAGACAAAACCCTGTATCAAGGTGTCGCCATACTGGCGCAGGAAGGCGAGCTGGGTATCGGTTTCCACCCCTTCGGCAATGACGCGCAGATGCATATTGCGGCCAAGTTCGATGATGGTGCGCACGATCGCCCGGTCTTCACTCTGATGCGGTAATCCGCTAATGAAAGAGCGGTCTATCTTCATGGACGAGATCGGCAAATTTTTTAAGCGTGATAACGATGAGTAACCCATGCCGAAATCATCCAGGCTGATGCCAAAGCCCAGTTGCCGCAGCGTGCGCATCACCGGAATCACCTTGTCCGGTTACTGCATCAGCATGCTCTCGGTCAGTTCCAGGCAGAGATGACGTGATCGGATGCCGGACGCCTTGATGATGGCGCGCAGTTCATCGGGCAGATTGCTCGAGGTAAATTCTGTCGCCGCCATGTTGACATGCATTTGCAGCTCTTTGAAACCAGACTGGTGCAGTCGTGCCAGGTCGCGACAGGCTTGCCTTACCACCCAGCGCCCGATGTGGATAATCAGACGGCTCTGCTCGGCAATCGGGATGAATACATCGGGCCGCACAATTTCGCCATTCGGCCGGCGCCAGCGAATCAAGGCTTCTACCGAATGCATCTGCTGGCTATTGCTATCGAATATGGGCTGGTATTCGAAAAATAAGTCGTTGTTTGCCAGCGCCTGATGCAACGCCACTTCCATCGTCAGCCGTTGCGCTACATTCGATTGTTGTAGTGCCAGCGTATGCGAGGTACTGCTGGAAAAGAAATTGAGTGCATTGCGGCCATTTTTCTTGATACGGTACATGGCGGTATCCGCGCTGCGTAATAGCTCAGGGCTGCTCATGCCATTTTCAGGAAAGACGCTGATGCCGATACTGGCCGATACCGCCATCTCATGCTGCTCGAACCAGAACGGCTTGCGCGCCGCCTGCAACACCTGATCTGCTAGCAGATTGAGTTGCTCATTGAATGACAGGGACGAGCCATCTGGCAGCGCCAGGATAGCGAACTCATCGCCACCCAAGCGCCCGACATGGCTCCCTGCCGATACCAGCGCCTGCAATCGTTGGGCAAACGCCCGCAACACGACATTGCCGGCTTCATGACCGAAAGCATCGTTGACGGGTTTAAAACGGTCCAGATCGATAAACATCAGCCCGAATAGCGTGCCGGTAGCATCGGCGTCCAGACACGCGCTATCGAGTATCCGATAAAAATGGCTGCGGTTGGCCAATTCGGTCAACCCATCGACCTGCGCTAATTGACGGATAGTTTCTTGTTGCTCTAGTCGTTGCGCGGTTTGGGCAATGAGCGCACCAATGGTTGCCGACAGCGTGGGCAATTGCGCTTCGCGCTGACGCGACAGGCGGCTATAAAATTCCAGCACGCCCGGGCTTTGCCGATGCCCGTCATCCGTGACATACACTACCGGGAACACATAGCCAGAGCGCAGTCGGCACTGCTGGGCGCTCCGGTTGCGTAAAAAATCCTCGTCGCTGAGCATATCCTCTATCCAGCGGGCGGCTCCGGTTTGCCATACCCGGCCGACCAGTCCAGCACCCGGTGCCATGCGCAGAGTGCGGCTTTCCTGGGTAAATGCAGTAAGGGTTTCTTGCGAGCCATGCCAGAAATGCTGGCAGGCCAGTTGCGGCTCTCCCCGCGTATTTGACTCTGGCGCCCAGTAAGCCCCCCATTCCCATCCCAGATTTTCACAGACCAACTGGATCAACTTGGTCACTGCAATACCTAAACTATCCGTGTTGACAAATAGTCGGGTCGATTCAAAGCTGAGGCGCTCACGTATGGCGGCATGCTTGGCGGCGGTAATGTCTAGCAACACACCACTGGCTAGCGCCAAGCTTGGGATTACCGACACTGATGGCGCCAAGGGTATCAACGGGAGCAAGCGTAACCAGCGCAAGCCACCGGCTTCATTGATGATGCGAAATTCGCATTCGATCTGCCTCCCCGCTTCCTTAGCCATCGACAAGGCGGACGTGAGTGCCAGTACATCATCCGGTACCACATGGGGGAAGCAATTTTCTGATCCGCGATGCCAGCCCGCTTCCACTCCGAGCATATCGGCAGCGCCAGCCGACAAGACCAATTGATCGGTCTCGGGGTGATGCCACCAGCGGCCAAAAGACGCCGCTTGCTCTACCGGATCGGGTAAATTTGTTTGGGCTAAGGCTGAGCGCAGTGGCGGCGTGATGTCGGAATCATGAGAGCAGGAGATAAATGGCCGGGGCAAGGAAGTTGATGCGCGCATGACTAATGACCGAATATTTATATTGATAATATGTCTTCAAAGCAAGTTTTATGCCATTTCCGCTAAGCCCGAAAACAATCGTTTGAAGACGACAAGTTGGTGCAGTGCGTGCAAAAGAAGGTGAGAAAGTGACTCAAATGATGCAATGCATAAAATATTGCACCATGGGTGTCTATTCGGGCATTGGACAAATCGGGGCTGTCGTAAATCAATTGGACAAAACGAGAGAGGTAAAGCAAGGCTTGGTTTGGCTCAAGCGTAGGCTGGCATGCAACTTTTATACCGCATTGCTGTTCTAAAGAAGATTTGAATACGCCTTTACGTATAAAAAGCAACGATACTTGTTGATACTCATCTTTGTTACACGGGTTTTCCTTATATTGGCGAGTGGGTACCTACCCTTGCCAACCGTACTTATCTTATTTATATCATGAAAATTTTATCTGTTTTGATCGCCGGTATTTTCTTTGTCTCTGGTCACGTTTTTGCTGTGGATCAAGCGCTCGGCGTTGCACCGGCAGATGCAGGCATAGCGTGGCGTAAAGATAATGATGTGGATGCAGCGTTTGCGCTTGCCAAGGCGGGTAATAAGCCGCTGTTTTTGTATTGGGGGGCGGTCTGGTGCCCCCCTTGCAATCAGGTCAAGGCAACGATATTTAATCGCCAGGATTTCATCGACAGATCGCGCCATTTCGTGCCGGTCTATCTCGATGGGGATAGTCCGGGGGCACAAAAACTGGCGGCACGCTTTAAGGTGCGGGGCTACCCCACGATGATCTTGTTCAAACCGGATGGCAATGAAATGACACGTTTGCCGGGAGAAGTCGATTCCGAGCGTTATCTTCAGGTGCTGAGTTCAGCCATGAATGCCAGTCTGTCGGTACAAGATACCTTGAAGCTGGCTTTGGCCGGTAGCCAGAAACTGAGTGCCGAAGACTGGAGCTTGCTGGCAGATTATTCCTGGGATGATCCGGAGCAAAAACTCGTGACGTCTAAAGAGATTGCGACTACCTTGCTGCGCTTGTCAGCATTGAGTCCGGATGCAGTCAGTGCGACCCGGCTGTATCTGAAGTCGCTGGCACTCAGCGCCACTGCCAAACCTGGCATCACATTGCCAGTGATGGATAAATCAGTCGCGATAGCGCGTGTGATGAAGGCGCTGGCAGCCGTTACTGTTGCGCGCGAGAATATGGATATTCTGGCCGGCGCACCGGCTGATGTAATCCTATTTTTAGCGCCGGTGAAAACGGCCTCACGCACGGCACTGGAGGCGGCATGGAATAGCGCCTTGA